>NZ_JAQGJT010000007.1 GCF_028290495.1 Tardiphaga sp. | reverse complement strand
ATCTTGGAGGACGTGGACGCGCGTCTGGCGGTTTTCCTCGACCTCGGTCTGGGCTATCTCACTTTAGAACGCAGTACGCCGACGCTTTCGCCCGGAGAACTGCAGCGGCTGCGGCTGGCAACCCAAGCCCCTGGTGGAAGATGTTGCTGTTGGCGCCCCAGACCCTTCATGGACGGCGCGGCGACGGCCAGGTCGAAGAATCCGATCGACGTCTGGTATGTCTTGAGCTTCCGCGGCATAGGCCGTTCACCTTCGAACTCGATCACCCGGCGCAAGACGCTGCGTCTTAGCCGCTTGTCATTTTCGCCACATATGCTGAGACAAACTCGGTCGCAGTTTCAGGCCACCAATGAAACCCAATCTCCTTGAGCATGGATTGGTGAACCTCTGAGTCAGTGGCATCTTCAAAAAGCTCGATTTATGCCCCCATCAACGGCGCGGACACAGCGTTTGCCGTTGCACTAAGTTTATCAAAGAGGGCGGCGGCCTCCGCGTTGCGCGCGTCGCCGGGATACTCAACCGCTTTTCTCCTTCGAAATTCGGCTTGGCCCTCAAACTCAGTACGAAGTTGATCGTAGTCTGGAACGAACGAAACGGTCATTACCAACCCCTGTTTTTTTAAAACTTGTGAAGAACACTACACTAGAGCGAACATGTTGACAATCTGCTTAACAAAAACTAAAGATTTCCGTGCCTTGGAGAAGCGTCATCATGCGCCGCTCGAAAATCTTCCCCGGCCTAGTGTCCACCGGTAAGACACTCGCGGATGGCACGAAGCGAACGTATTTCTACGCATGGCGGCGCGGGCCGTTGCTCAGAGCCGCAGATGGGACGCCTCTGAAACTGGGCGACCCACAATTTGTTGTTGAATACGTGGCAGCACACTCTGCACGAAACTCTCAGGCCGCCAGCGAGACCGAACCGGTCGAGTAGAACTGGCGGACCATCCGGTCCATCGTTGCTGCAGTCATGGTACGGCTGCGCGGAGCGCGCGGTGTGCGAACCTTCTGTGGTGCTGGCGCGGCGTAGAAACCCCATTCCATGAACAACGCGTCAAGAGTACCGGCGCGGGCTGCGCTGTGGATCGTCGCCCAAACGGCGGCGGTCGTGACAGAGAGCTTGCGAGCAACTGCGACGACATTAAACTGCGACATGGTGTTTGTTCCTACTAGTGCGACGAACCATCTCATCGCTGACAGTCAACATATATCGTTGGCTGTTTCTGTCAACCTACAATCGCAACGTATAGTTCATATTCCATTGTTGTTGACTGTTCACATTAATTCGATGCAGTGTAGGCGCGTTAAAAGTAACGGAGTATCGGCATGATGGAAAACGAAATTACGGGGTCGCAGGTTAGGGCGGCTCGCGCTTATCTGCGGTGGTCAATGGCTGTACTCGCCGAGCGGGCTGATGTTGGAATATCGACCATCCAACAGATCGAGAATTTTGATGGAAGCGCCTATATCCATTCGGATCAGCAATGGCGTATAGACGCGAGAGCCGAAGCGGCGGACAAAATTCGCCATGCGTTGGAGTTAGGAGGGATCAAGTTTCTCGACGAGGTCCGCAACCGAACGGCGCAACGCGGACCGGGTATTCGCGGTCCGATGCAACACGGGTAGGACCAGTCCGCGCTTATGTTGACAATCTCCATTAAGTTTGCTATTTTGGATCATGGCAAACTTCAACGACCTCCTGCCGCTCTGCGCTACCGATCTTGGCAAGCCTGCCGGGACCATGAAGCGGTATGGCCAAGCGTTACGCGCAGCCGGATGTGTCTCTGCGACGAAGCGCGGTCGCGGGGGCGCTGATATCACCACCACAGACGCAGTACGGACCACCATCGCGGCGTTGCTATCATCGTCTGACACACGCGCGGCTGGGACCGTGACGCGCGTCTGCGCGCTTCCCCTTATTCACGTGGCGCGCGAGGGGGTGTGGCCCGAAGCGGACCTACTCGTCCCGTGGCGAGCACCATTTCAATGGCTCGCCGGTATCGCAATTGGTCCTTTAGATGACCTTGGCGAAGCGCTTTGCTCCCTCATCGACGCGATGCGCACGGATGCGTTCGATCGTTGGGCAGGTGACGAAGGTGCTGCGGTCTACGTCGATTTCCACAACGAAGGCGCCAACGCCTACATCTCTATTTTACCTCGGAAGACGCGGGCTGGTGTCATTCTGACTTTCGGTGTCGAACAGCGTCCGCCACCCATGAGCACTATTACACGTATCGATAATCGCATGCTGGTGAAGCTCGCCACAACGCTTGGGCCGCCGGAGGCACCGCCACCACCGTACTAAAAAGAAAACCCGCGCGTTGCCGCACGGGTCGAAAACGTCTGGGGTCGCTCGCAACTATCCCTTACAGCTTTTCGATCAGATTGTCAACGTTATTCGCGGGTCCAACCGCCGCTGCGCGCGGCCGGAGACCTGAGATGGACATCGTTATCAACCAAGATGACCCGTTCGAGACCTTCATGGTCCGGCGCCAGATAGAGCGCGAACAGGACGTAAACCTCGACGACATCGTGCCGATCGACGCACGGCTTGCGGTAGCGTTCACCGACGACGATATCGAGTCGCTGACCGAAGAACATTGGGCTGACGGTCACTATCCGACGAAATGGCAAATGGTCCCGACGGAGGAAGGTGGCGGGAGACTCACACCCATTCGGATGTCGGTTGACAGCATCGGGTGGGATCTGTTCCGCCACGGCAGGATGAGTGGCTGCGGGGAGGACCAATTTCACCGCTTGCTGATCGGGCGCGATGAGCACTACGCGGCGAACACGCGGCACGGCTTGCTGCTTACAGGACAGGACGGTGGTGACGATTTCACGGACATCGATGCGGCGACTGCCGAGCGCGAAGCCTACGTCGCCGCGCGGTTCGCAACGTTCAATCGCAAGCGACTGCCTACCGATCTATTACTGATCGACCTCGCCGACGATGCGTTGCATCAAGGTTGGCAGGCTCCTCCTGCGATTGTGGCTGCCGTCGAACGGCTGCGCGCCATCGCCGCGAATGTACCGCATCGACGGAAGGCTACGGAGGCCATCAAAGCCCACCGGGAGGACGAGCGCGAACTGGAGGAATGGCGACTGGCGCAAGCGCCGCCGGTGGCCAAAGAAGATGCGCGAATGGCGCGCCATGACTCCCGCGTTGCTGCACAGCGGGCCGCGAACGAAGCACAATGGCAGATCACTCTGGATCACTCCGCCGTGTCCGCCCGCGCGACGACGGATGCCATGCAAGAGGCCGCGGACGCCAACGAGGAAGCCGCCATGATCGCGTGGCAGGTGAAATATGGTCATCTGTTTCCAGAGCAGTCTGATCCACCGGATGACGCCGCTGGCTCAGATATCGCACCGTCTCATCTCGCACCTGGAACGCCAATGCCAACACCTCCGAAGCTGACGGTCGTGCCCACTGAGCCGCTGCCGGATCTGATTCAGTCATCGGGCGAGTTCGTGCGCGGTTTCGTTCCACCGGACTACCTGGTTGACGGCGTGCTGCAGCGGCGCTTTGTATATTCGATCACGGCACAGACCGGCGTCGGCAAGACGGCAATCGCCATGCTGATCTCCGCGCACGTCGCCACTGGTCGTAAGCTTGGCAATCTCGACGTTGAAAAGGGGTGCGTCCTGTATTTCGCAGGCGAGAATCCGACCGACATTCAAATGCGCTGGCTGGGATCGACGCAAAGCATGAGCATCGACCCCGAGACCACCGACGTGCACTTTGTGCCGGGCGCCACGGCCCTCTCAGGCATCGCTGCGCGCATCACGGAGGAAATAACCCGCAAGGGCCTGAAGCCCTCACTGGTCGTCGTGGACACCGCCGCGGCATACTTCGAAGGCGACGACGAAAACTCCAACACACAAGCCGTTGACCACGCGCGCCGCCTCCGTTCGCTCACGATGCTGCCTGGTGGTCCTACGGTAATCATCCTCTGTCACCCGACGAAGCGGGCCGCTGCCGATGACTTGATCCCGCGCGGCGGCGGCGCGTTCCTGAATGAGGTGGACGGCAACATCGCCTTGCGGAAACAGGACACGCTCATTGGCGCCGAGGTGCAGGGCAAGTTCCGTGGACGCGAGTTTTCCCCGATCCATTTCGAACTCAACACGGTTTACCATCCGATACTGAAAGACGCGCGCGGGCGCGACATCCCGACTGTCGTGGCGCGCGTGATTGATGACACCACGAAGCAGCGATTGGCGGACGCAGCGGTGCACAGCGAGAACGCTTTGCTCAAGGTCATCTTCGACCAACCGGGAGCCAGCTTGCGAACCATGGCGATGGTGATGGGTTGGACCGACGCCAAGGGGCAGCCGGCGGCCATGCGGGTTAGTCGAGCGTGTGACGCTTTGGCCAAGGAGAAGATGATCGTGAAGCATCGCAACACTTGGCAATGCACGCCGGCTGGCCAGAAGGAGCTAAATCAGCTCGACGGGGCTGTAACACGCAACGTTACACCGATGCCGCCTTTGCCGCCGTTCCCGCCGCGCTAAATCGACTGTTACAGCAACCGCGTTACACCTTGTTACGAAACTAGCTAAGTTATTGAAAAAGCTTTGTAAAATTCGTTACAGCCCCATGTTACAAACCCTCGTGCGGCGGGGGGCATTTATGCCCCTCCGCAGGGTGTAACGTAACATCCATATCCTAGGGTCGTTACAGCGTTCAGCCCTGGAAAATGACCAAGTGAGAAAGAGAGAAGTCGGCCATCCGCGCAGTTGCGCCGCCGTAAATACGGGTTGAATACGGAATTTGCGATTATCTGTTGAGTGTGGGCGTGAGAACAAACGTTATCATGACCTAATAATATGCCCCAGACCAGACAACGCAGACTTCACGACGGCGCGGTCGTTGCCGGCGCGTCCGCAAAGACGGATTCGCCAATTGCGGCTGGGTCAACCGAGTGCCGCTTGGCCCATTGGGCGAGACCGGGTGGGCGATAGCTCTTATCGGCCCTCCACCGATCGAAGACCGATCGATCAATCGTTTCGTTGATGTTCTTGACGTTCGGACCTTCTTCCGGCGGAGGCACTCCGATCGGGCGATAATAGCGAGCACCAAGTTTTACAAGCCGGTAGCAGCCCTTCATGAACTCGGCATAGGAGTCCGATATCTTGCCTGTGATTGCGCTATCTTCGGCTGCATAGCCGCTCGATAAGCCCAGGCCCAATATCTGCGCCTTACTTTCGATCCATGAAAGCGGCAGTTGTGCCAACAGATCGCTGAAGCATCCACCCCCCACGTTGGCATGCGCACCAACGAACCACCGTTGCTCAGTCTTCTCGATGGGTCGCGGAGCGGCGTTTGTTGCCCCCTGATTAGTCCAAAGTGTTGGGGCGAAGGGCTCTCGATGCTCGTCAACAGCTAGAGCGTGGAATGCGTGTTCATTGTTCTGACGAAGCCCGGTGTTTAAGAAAGGGTAGGCTGAACCGAAGATGCGACGAACGAGAGGGAAGGGCACACCCAATGCACCGACTGTATCGAATACGCCTATGAACTTGATTGGCACCGCACGGGAATGCTTCAGCAGCCACGCGTCCTCGAAACTGAGGTCTTGAGGTTTCACGTCGAACAATGCGCGGATCGTCCTTGCCTCCTTATTGCGGTATCTCTTGTAGAGCTGGTTGACGCCGAGCGGCGCCCCTCGCTTGGCGAGGCCACATTTTGAGATAAAGCCAGAGAGGCTGCGCGCAGTGTATGCGCCCCTGCTAAATCCCAAGATGAAGATCTCGTCACCGAATTCAAAGTTCTCGATTAGCCATTCGTATGCACTGGTGATTGCAGTGTCGATTCCGCTGCCGAACATCCCGCCGCGAACCTTCTCGCCAAATTTGGTGCCCAGGCCCGTGCTGTAGTAGGCACGCTGCTCAATGCCATCCGGTCCGACAGGAAGGAAAAGCGATCGCAGGCGCCACACGTTCGTGTTGTCGCTAACCGTGTTCCACGTTCCGTCCAGGAATAGAGCGAGGCGCTTCCCGGGCTTTGTTTTATCGGACATTATCGCTCCATTGGATTGAGCACTTTAGTCGTCGAGTAAAGTGCGCTCATTAGCGTGCATGTGAGATTGGAAGATGCCGCGACCTATTTCCCTTTTCGAGTGCGCTTCCGCGGAGGTGGCGCTTGAAGCAAATGCGCGTACCGGGGTTGCCTACCCGCAAGGGACGCCATGGCTTCGGCGGCGCCTTCGACGATCATGCGGTACTCCAGAAGAAACGGCAGAAAGTCGCCTCCGTCGACTGGTATCTGTCCGATTTCTGACGCCATCGTCGTGTGCGGGATTTCGTCTTCGTCGATACCCAGTTCGCGCCACGTTTTGAGTACCGGGACCCAGCAAGCATGTTCTGGTGGCAATGCTTCGGCGGGTGGTGCAGCGCCGACGTGGAATTCGCGGTGGCGCTGAAGCCACTTGAGCGGCGTGCGTAGTTGCATTGTAACCGACATTTCCCAACCTGCGATCAGGTCCTCAAAGCCGTCCCGCGGGTTGGTCACGCTCATGGTTTCATGCCACGCGCCTCCTGCGCCTTAACCCAGTCAAGCAGAGTGCTCTTGCGAGCGCAAACGAGTGCGCCAAGGTTAAAGGTCGGAAGGCCGTTGATGGCCGCCAGATGGTAGACCTTGCGGCGCTTCGTCTTGTCGCCGTAAAGGAACGCCGCGATGGCGTCCGCGCCCTCTAAGAGGTCATCGGCGAACGAGCGGTCTTCGTTCAAAGCGACCACCGGATCCTCGCAACTACTCTTTTTCGGCACCGGACTTGCGGGCGCGTATGATTGGGATCCGCGGAGTGATCGACGGCTCGGCCCTTACCGGGTAAGGTCGAACTGTCTTCTGACGCTCGTGGAAATAGGCTTCCACAGGCGGCAATCCGGATTTCAATTCCAGGTGCTTGGCTATGGCTGGCCAGTCGCGGGAGCGCTTCTCACCGAGCACGAGCACTGCGATCTGGGATTCGTTTGGGAATAGCGGGATCATCAGAGGCCTGCATTGGAAGGTGTCACACGCGGTGAGTACATCAGTTCAGCATTGCTGCTTCCGATGACAGTCAACGAAATCTGGTCAGTTCGATCGCGCCATGTGCTGATGTTCAGAATCGAACTGCCGCGGCTGCCGGATTCAGGCTCTCCATATTTCGCACGTACGGAGCCGATCAGGGGTGTGACCTGGCTGGGGTCGAGCAGGCCAAGCCGGATGCCATTGAGGCGTCCTTGGTTGTCGAACGCCGCCCATGTGCTGAATGCAAACTCACCGGCGTTATACTCACCGCGGAGCCGCACCG
This sequence comes from Tardiphaga sp., assembly GCF_028290495.1. Lineage (GTDB taxonomy): Bacteria > Pseudomonadota > Alphaproteobacteria > Rhizobiales > Xanthobacteraceae > Tardiphaga. The sequence goes on along the minus strand of NZ_JAQGJT010000007.1, from coordinate 55,019 downwards.
TTGCGTTGCTGGTGCTGTGACCAGCGCACTGCGCGTCGCACGGCCGGAGCTTGCCCTTGGACGCGGCCTGTACCTGGGCCACCGTCATGCCCCATTTCGTATACTGCCAATCGGCTGCAGCCGGCGTGATGCTTACTATCAGAATCGAAACTATCAGATTAAGTCGCATAGTTGGCATCCTCAAGTTGGTCGCATCCAATCGCAACCTGCGGGCGAGAGCAAGTGAAATACGCCCTGCGGTTTAATGTTGACAATCCACGCTAAGGAGATAGCGTGGGGCATGGTAAAAATCGATCCACCGAAACCGAAGAAGAAGCGCGGCCTTACGGCCAACTCATTGGCAAAGTTGACGCTGCCGGTAGCTCAATCTGAATTCACCGAGACGATGCTTTTGGGGATGGCGGCCGCGTTGAAGACCGGGCGCCTCAAGGTGGATAAGTTGGCTTTCTCGGACGATGTCCAACACGGGCTGCGCGCGATCGTCAGGAAGACCGGGACGATCACATTGCATGCGCATTATGAAATCGGGGAAAGCCGGCCCATGCTCAAAGTCGGCGACCTTCCTGGCTCCACGATCGCCGAGGCACGGAAGATCACGAAGACGGTCAGGGCGTTGGCGGCAAAGGGCATTGACGTCCAGGATGGCATGCTGCCTCGCCTGCTCCGCGAGCTTCGTGAGCAGGGCGAAAACTGGCGTCCATGATACCCCGCCGACAACCCCGGAATAAATTCGATGAGCCGGATTTCAGCTAAGTAGTTGATTTTGTTGGTGCCGGTTGAGAGGATTGAACTCCCGACCTTCGGTTTACAAAACCGCTGCTCTACCGCTGAGCTAAACCGGCAATAACTTCAATAACATACACGAGACTTGGGGTCCTGGCAGAGTGCCGGCGACAGTGGTCGGGCGGCGTCACGGCGTCAGATAACAGACTCCGCTTGCGAGGGCTACTCCCCAACGTCCGGCGCTCCGGTATATACATCCGCCGGGTCCAACGTCGGCCTGTGCGATTAGGTATCTGCTAATCCCTAAATGGTACTCTTGTCCGTATCATGCAGCCAGAAAACGAGCTGCGCGGTGAGGCGCCCGCAGAGGCGCCCGGTTCGGTTGACGACCAGTAGGGGCAATTGGTGGGAATATCCTGGCTTCGGCTGCTCAGCCGCTTTCGCAGCGATCAGCGCGGCAGCGTCGCATTGCTCTTTGGCATTACCGTCGTCCCGCTGATCATTTGCATCGGGTGCGCGGTGGATTATGCCCGCGCCGCCAGCGCCCGTACGGCGCTGCAAGGCGCCGCGGATGCTGCGGGCGTTGCCGCGGTTTCATCAAAATCGGTCGGCTTCCTCGCCGCGCAGGCGATGACCACCGACGGTTCGGTCAGTGTCGGCATCAGCGACGCCACCAAATTCTTCAACGGCAGGGCCTCGACGATCGGTGGCATCACCGGGCTGACGCCGACCATCACCGTGGTCAAGGACGGCAAATTCGTAAGGGCTTCGGTCCAGTTCACCGCCAAAGTGGCGACCACCTTCATGGCGATTGCCGGCTGGCGCAACATGACCGTTTCGGGAAGCTCGAGCTCGGAGGCGTCGCTGCCGACCTTTCTCGATTTCTATCTGATGCTCGACGTCTCGGGCTCGATGGGACTGCCGTCCACCAACGCCGAACAGACCCGTCTGGCCGCGATCAATCCTGACAATTACAAACTGTACCCGAACGGCTGCACCTTCGCCTGCCATTTTACGGCCACCGATGCCTGTTCCGATTCTGACCAGAAATACTCCACCGGCGGCAAGTGCATGGGATTTTCACTGTCGCGCACGGCCGGCAAATCAACCAACACGCCAGTGAATGCGTGCTCGACACCAGGCACCTCCGCCTGCATCCAGCTGCGCGCTGACGCCGTCGGCTATGCCGTGGTGCAATTGCTGCAGACGGCAAACGCCACAGCAAAGGTCGCGAACCAGTTCAGGATCGGGCTCTATCCCTACATCCAGAACCTTTATGCGTATTTTCCACTGACCAGTGCGATCTCGGGATCATCTACCAATTCGGGCACTATCAATTATGCCGCGGCAAATCTGGCGACGCTGCTGGATACCGGGCAGAATGCGGCACTCGGCTCCGGCGGCACGCATTTCGAAAATGCATTTCCGAAGATGAATACGCTGATCAACACCGTCGGCACCGGCTCAACCGCGTCCGATCCGCTACCCTTCGTGTTCCTGGTCACCGACGGCGCGCAGAATAATCAGATCCAGTGGGGCGGCTCATGGTCGGGCGACAACCACGCCACGGTGATTGACAAGTCGCTGTGCACGACACTGAAAAACCGCGGCGTGACGATTTCGATACTCTACATTCCGTATCAGCCGATCCAGAATCCGACCAGCTTCGGCAACAACGAAGATTACTTCGTGAACGCGATCATCCCCTCGATCCCGGGCGCCCTCACGCAGTGCGCGTCATCGGGGTTTTTCTTCACGGCAAATACCCCGGACGATATCACCACCGCGCTGAACGCGATGTTCAAGCAGGCGCTGGTGTCGGCGCGCGTCACCAACTGACGGTACGCACGACCGATCGTCAGTTGCAGGGATAAGCGCGGCCGTCCTGGCCGCGATAGGCGGCGGCAGACTGGTCGCAGCGCACGCGTAGTGGACCATCATAGTAAGCGTAGGTGCCGGGCAGCACGCCGGGTCCGTAATTGTGGCTGTAGCTCAGCCGGTACGGCTTGCCCGGCGCGGCGAAGTACATCGGCCCGTGGCTGGCGTGATGCCGGTGGTGATGCGTGTGGTGGTGCTTGGCGTGGCGGGCCAGCGCCGGCGTTGCCACCAGGGCGGAAATAACGAGGACAGCACTCAGCAGTTTCATCGGGCTTCTCCGGAAAGGGCGATGGGCAACTATCGTCTGTTCGATCTGTTCCCCGATCAGATCAGCTGCGGTCAGGCCTGGCAATTGGCCGGTGCAAGCAGGGCAGTCGCGGGTTTCGTTAACGATATCATCTGGCGATTTCGCGCAATTGAACTTCCGAAAACACTGGCGCGTTAGGCTTACCCGCAGTTTAGGACGGCGTTTTAACCCATCCGGCCACGGCCTCGATTATCGTAGCACCGGAATTCAGGACATTGCCATGCGCGTCATTTCAGCCCTGTTGATTGTGATCGGGACCAGCCTGCCGGCGATCGCCGCGGACGGGTACAACATCGTGATTCCCGGCCGCGCGGGCGTGCCGGTCATCATCAACGGTATTGATGCTTCCTACGCCGTGGTCGAGGGCGACTGGGGGCTAAAGCGTGGCGTCCACGTTCAGCCGACGGTATATGGCGGGCGCTATGTCGATCCCCTGCCGAACGTCGGTCACTATTACCCCAGCGCAGGTCGCCAGCCCGGCTACGGCCGGCTCGAGGTCGAACCACCGAAAAACCGCAAGCTACCGAAGCCCGCCGAGAGCTTCCACGAGCACTGGTCGGCGGCGTCGCCGCCACCGGTGCAACAGGATGCCATTCCGTTCAATCCGCCGGCGGTGATTGTCGCGCCGGACAACCGGCGTCGATAACGCGATGATCCCAACCAAGAAAATACACCCCAACAGGAGAGCGTAAATGCGTAACGTGATTTCGAAACTGGTTGCGGCCGTGGCCCTGGTGACCGCCAGCGCTGCGCCGGCATTGGCCTGCGGCGGCGGTGGTCTGTTCGGCGGCGGTTGCTCGCCTTGCGGCCAGGCCTATGTCAGCCCCTGCGGCCCGACCGCGGGCTACGGCTATGCCGGCGGCGCGTCTTATGAGCGGCTTCCCGACCCGAGCCGCTATTTTTACGCCGATCGCGGCCCGAGCTTCAGCGGCCCCGGCAACTACGCGCCGGTCCCGACCTATCAGGAGACCGCGCTGAGTGGCCCGCGTGGCTACGGTCGTCCGAACTACGGCTATTACGATGGCGGTCCCTACAGCAACGCCACCAACCACTATTCCTACGCCGAGCCGGCTTACCGTGCGCCGGCCGTCTACAGCTACCGGCCGCGCGTGCGGCCGAGCTATCGTTACGGCTACAGCATGCAGCCGCGCGTTCGCTACGGCTATGCGCCACGCAGTTACGCTCCGCGCTACGGCTATCACCAGCAGCGCCGTCACTTCGCCGGACCGCGCGTGATGTACGCCCCGCGCTACGCCGCGCCGCGCCATGCCTATCCGCACTACAACCAGCGCCCGCAGCGCCGGATGTACTGATCCCTGAAGGCCACAAAAAACGCCCGCTCGCAGCAATGCGAGCGGGCGTTTTCGTTTGTCGATGTCAGCGCATCAGGCCGAGCTGGCTGGCGCCGATATAGAGCGCCAGCACGGCGGCGTTGGAGACGTTAAGGCTCTTGATCGCGCCGGGCATGTCGAGCCGGGCGACCACGCTGCAGGTGTCGCGCGTCAGCCGGCGCAGGCCGCTGCCCTCGGCGCCGAGCACCAGCGCCAGCGGCTGGCGCAGCGGCACCGCGCTCAACGTCTCGCTGCCCTCGCTGTCGAGGCCGACGGTCAAAAAGCCGAGGTCGTTCAGCTCATCGAGCGCGCGGGCGAGGTTGGTCACAGTGATGATCGGCACCAGTTCGAGCGCGCCGGAGGCGGACTTGGCCAGCACGCCGGTGGCTTCCGGGCTGTGCCGCGCGGTGGTGACGATCGCCTTGACGTTAAAGGCGGCGGCCGAACGCAAGATGGCGCCGACATTGTGCGGATCGGTGATCTGGTCGAGCACCAGCACGATGCCGTCCTGGGTCAGCGAATCCAGGTCCGGCGACTCCAAGGGATCGGCTTCCGCCAGCAGGCCCTGATGCACGGCGTCGGGTCCCAGCCGGTCGTCGATCTCGCGCGGCGGCACGATCAACGGCTCGACCCTGGTGTCGATCTTGTCGTCGGCCAGCCGCCTTGCGGCGTTCTCGGTCAGGTACAATTTGCGGATATTGCGTTGCGGATTGGCAAGCGCCGCGGTTACGCTGTGCCAGCCATAGAGGATGGCCGGGCCATCGCCCGATTCGCGCCCGCGGCGCGGTGGCGGACCACGGTCGCGGCCCTTGCCGCCCCCGCGCGGAAAGCGTGGTTTTCGATCTCGATCATTCATGACCGGCTTGTCTCACGCGGGCCGGCGAATGGCAATTTCGGATGGCGGACGGCGGCAAAGGTATTTTTGGCCCGGAAGGGACTGTAGCTCGTTCAAGGCGCGCTTCCTGTTCGTGCGTAGCCGCTGCGCAAAGTCGCAGCGGCTACGTGGGCGCGATCAACTGGAAAATGGTTCGGCGCCTTACACGGATCGGAGTTGTTGCGCGTCGCGCTCGAGAATCCGGCTGCCGATGGAAAGCACCTTCGTCAGATTCGCCGCGGTTTCATGGAGGGCTGCGATGCGTTCGCCCAGCCGGTCATTCATGATCCGCTGCAGCGGACCCGTCATGCCGAGCGAGTGGAAAACGCTGCCGTCGGACAGCACGATCGGCACGGCAATCGCGGCGAGGCCGTCGTCGATTTCGCCGACGCAGGTCGCGTAGCCGCGGCGGCGCACCTCGGCCAGCTCTTCCTTGATCCATGCATGATCGTTGCGGGTGTTGACCGTGAGCATCGGTAGCGGGTGCGAGAGGGCTTCAGCCACAAGCGCCTCGTTCTGATAGGCCATGATCGCTTTCGCTGTCGCGGCTGCGTTGACGGGCATGTCGACGCCCGGCTGGATGTGACCTCGCCACCGCACGTCGGGCGTCAGCGAGACGGCCACCACGACGCGCGATCCGAGCAGGCGTGTCAGGTAGCAGGTTTCCGCGGAGGCTTCCGTAACGGCGCGCAGATGCGGTTCGGCGAGCGCCACCAGCCAGCCGTCGTCGGCGCTGGCGTGCAGTAGTCGCACCAGGCGTTCGCCAATATCGTAGGAGCGTCCGCCGGCGGCATCTTTCGCAAGTCCTGCCTTGACGAGACCCTTGAGTAGTCGGTGCGCCGTGGTCTTCGGCATATCCAGCATCGAAGACGCGTCCGCCAAAGTCAGCGAGCCCCTGAAGGCCGCCACCAGCTCGAGAACTTCGATGTAGCGGCCCAGCGGGCCGACGGAAACGTTCTTCGCTGTCATGGCTGATCTCGACACCGCAGGGCTAATTCTTGGGCGGCTGATGCAAAAGTCTGCGGCTTGACTCAGCAAAACCCTGCATCTACGCTTTTCATATTCCGGAATATAGTTCCGGAAAACGGAACGAATGTCAAGGCCGGTTTCTGCTCCGACGGTCCTGGCGCGTAATCGATTGGGGCGACTTGGGGGACTTGATGCGCGTTTCTAGGAAGGACTTTCTGAAGGGCATGCTGGCTGCGACCGCACTGCCTTTCGTCGGCTTGGCCCATGCGCAGCAGAAGGAGTCGATTCTTGTCGGGGCGACGGTCCCGATCACCGGGCCGCTGTCGCTGACCGGCAAGCAGTATTACAACTCGCTGATGATGGCCGAGGAAGACATCAACAAGGCCGGCGGCATCGGCGGACGCAATCTGAAGATCGTGTTCGAAGATACCCAGGCCTCGAACGGCACTGCGGTAAACGCCTACGTCAAGCTGGCGCAGGAAACCAAGCCGTCGTTCTTCTTCCTGTCGAGCTATTCGACGCAGAACCTTGCGGTCGCGCCTGAGGTCAAGAAATCGCAAATTCCGGCGATGTATGCCGGCGGCGCCGACGTTGTCGCCGAGGGCGGCAACGAATGGATGTTCCGCATCCGGCCGGCCGACAGCGTCTCCGCAGCCGGCATGGTACAATGTGCGCTGCAGGTGCTGAACACGAAGAAGCCCGGCATCCTCTACATCCAGAACGACTTCGGGCAGGGCGGCGCGCAGACCGCCGCCAAGGCGTTTGAAGCCGCCGGCGTGCCGGTCGCGGGCATGGAAGCCTACGGCCAGAATGACAAGGACTTCTCCGCGCAATTGCTCAGCCTGCGCGGCAAGGGCGCCGACGTTATTCTGATCTTCAATTATCCGCAGGACGGCGCGCTGGTGCTTCGCCAGGCGAAGATGCTGGGCTTCAAGATCCCGCTGGTGAGTTCATCGGCCGCTCTGGTGCCGGCAGCCCTGCAGCTGCTGTCGCCGTCCGATCTGGAAGGCGTGTGGGGCGTCGTCGATGCCTTCATGGATCCCAGCGCCGGTGGCACGATGAAGGACTTCGTCGAGCGCTATAAGGCCAAGTTCGGCACCGAGCCGGATCCGTACGGTCTGGCCTATTACGATGGCGCGATGCTGATGGCCGAAGGCATGCGCAAGGTCGGGACCGACGCCAAGGCGCTGCGCGAGTGGCTCGCCGGCGTAAAGAAGTGGCAGGGCATCGGTCACGTCTATGACTATGACGCCAAGGGCAACGGCGTGTTCGATCTCGCCGTGGTTAAGGCCAAGGCCGGCACCAAGACGCTCGAGTTCGTTCGGGCCGTCAAGACGAACTGATCGACGTCCAGCGACATCTGTCCGCGAGCCGACGTGGCTCGCGGACGAAACCACAGACGGGACCCATGGCGGATTTCATACAGCTCTTCATCAACGGCCTGGCGATCGGCAGCGTCTATGCGCTGGCTGCGATCGGGTTCGTGATCGTCTATTCCGCCACGGGCGTCGTGAACTTCGCCGCAGGGCAGTTCGTGATGTTCGGCACCTTCGCCGGGGTTGCGACCCTGATCAATGCGCAGATGCCCTGGCCATTCGCCTATGGCGCATCGCTGGCGCTGATGGCGCTGTTCGGCGTGCTGTTTTTCATCTCGGTCTACCTGCCGCTGCGCAAAAGTTCGATCGTCACCATCATTATCGGCACCGTCGCGGTCGGCATCACGATGCAGAATGCCGCGTTGCTGACCTTCGGGTCGTGGCCGTTTCGTTTGCCGTCGCCGGTCGAAGGCCTGACGGTGACGCTCGGCGGCGCGATCATCTCTGTCCATGCGCTGGGCGTGGTGGCGGTGACCGCCATCATGGTCGGGCTGCTGTGGCTGCTGTTCTACCGCACCTCGGTCGGCATCGGCATGCGTGCCGTGGCGCAGGATATCCAGGCCGCGCGCCTGATGGGCCTCAAGGTCAACCGACTCCTGGCGCTGTCGTGGATTCTCGCAGCATTGCTCGCCGGAATTGCAGGACTGATGCTCGGACCAATGTGGTTCGCCGATGTCAGCATGGGTGATCCCATCGCGCTCAAGGCGTTTGCCGCGACCATCATCGGCGGCTTCGGCAGTCTTCCCGGGGCGATCGTCGGCGGCCTGTTCGTCGGGCTCTCCGAGGTTCTCGGCGCCTCCTATATTTCCTCGGCCTACAAGGATCTGATCTCATTCAGTATCATGATCGTGTTTTTGCTGGTGCGTCCGCAGGGCGTGTTCGGCGAACGCATCCAGGATCGGGGTTAGTCCGATGATGCGCACGCCTCTCACTCTCTCGGCCGGCATTCTGGTCGTTGGCGCGATCCTGTCGATCGTCCTTCCGGAATATCAGCTGCGGTTGATGAACCTCGCGGTTATCTCTGCGGTGGCTGTGATCGGCCTCAACTTCGCCTTCGGCTACGCCGGCCTGATATCGCTCGGGCATGCCGCGTTCGTCGGGATGGGCGCCTATGCGGTTGCGATCCTGACCACGCGGCTCGGCTGGTCGCCGTGGCTGGCGATGCCGGCCGCGGTGGCGATCACGGCGCTGGTTGCTGCGGTGATCGGATTTCCGCTGCTGCGCCTGAAAGGTCACTATCTGGCGCTCGCCACGCTGGGCTTCAACGTGTCGTTCTTTATCGTGGCTTCCAACTGGATAGAGCTGACCGGCGGCACCAACGGCATTGCGCGAATTCCCGAATTGTCGATCGCGGGCCATGCGCTGACCGATGAGCGCAGCTTCCTGTGGTTCGCCATCGTGGTGCTGGCCATTGTCGCCGCCGTCGCCGCCATGGTGCATGCGTCGCGTCATGGCCGTGCGATGATCGCGGTCCGCGACGACGAACTGGCCGCCGACATGACCGGCATCGACACCACGGTGACGAAGATCGCGGCCTTTGTCGCCTCGGCGATCTGCGCCGCCATCGCCGGCTGCCTGTTTGCCTATCACGTGCGCTTCGTATCGCCGGAAGACTTCAGCTACGCGCATTCGATCACCTATCTCGCGATGCTGATCGTCGGCGGCGAAGGCACCCTCATCGGCGCGATCCTCGGCGCCATCGTGCTGACGTTCCTGCCGGAATGGCTGCGTTTCCTCGGCACCGCCTATCTCGCCTTCTTCGGCATCATGCTGCTGGTGATCCTGGTGATCCTGCCGACCGGCATTGTCGGACTTGGACGCTATTTCCGGCGCAAGCGGACGGCGGCGCAGGCCGCCACCTTGGGAGCCCCTGTGAAATGAGTGTCCTCGAAGCCACAGGCATCAACAAGCGCTATGGCGGATTGCAGGCGCTGTCCGACATCCATCTGAATGTCGCGGAAGCTGAATTCGTCGCGGTGATCGGCCCTAACGGCGCCGGCAAATCGACGCTGCTGAACGTTCTGACCGGGCTGGCGCTGCCCGACAGCGGCAAGGTCGCTCTCGCCGGCAAGGATATCACCCGCGCCGCCACGCATCGGCGGATTCGCGCTGGCCTCGGCCGTACCTTCCAGCATGGCCGGACCTTCGAGCGCCTCAGCGTGCTGGAAAACGTGATGACCGGCGCGGCTATCCGGCCCGAACTCGGCGAACGGGCGCTGCGCGAGGCCGCGATGACGGTGATCGAACAGATGGGAATGGCCGATGAAGCGCATGACGCGATCGGATCGCTGTCATATGGCCGTCGCCGCATGGTCGAGATGTGCCGGGCTCTGGCCTGTGGGCCGCGCGTTCTGCTGCTCGACGAACCGGCTGCCGGTCTGAACTCCGGCGAGGTCGATCAGCTGATCGACCGGTTGTCCGACCTGCGCAACCGGCACAAGCTCGCGATCATCCTGATCGAACACAACATGGGCATGGTGATGCGGCTCGCGGAGCGCATCTTCGTGCTGAACTTCGGCTGCAAGATCGCCGAAGGAACGCCAGCGCAGATCCAGAGCGATCCGGCGGTGCTGTCGGCCTATCTCGGCGAAGGATACGTTCATGCTGGCGTGTAAAGATCTCGTCGTCGCCTATGGTGACAACGTCGCTCTGCATGGTGTCTCGATGTCGGTTCGTCCCGGCGAAACCGTAGCGCTGATCGGCGCCAACGGGGCCGGCAAGACGACGCTGCTGCACACGATCTCCGGTCTCAACGAGATCGTGTCCGGTGACATCCTGTTCGAGGGCGCTTCGCTGGCGAAATGCTCGTCCGATCGCCGCGTTGCGCGCGGCATCGCGCAGGCGCCGGAAGGCCGTCGCATTTTCCCGGGACTGACGGTCGAGGAAAACCTGTCGCTCGCCACCGTGAGCTGGCGGAGCTGGGGTGAATCGATCGCGGCGGACTTCGAGCGCGTGTTCGATCTGTTTCCGCGGCTGAAGGAACGCCGCAAGCAGCTCGGCTGGTCGTTGTCTGGCGGTGAGCAGCAGATGCTGGCGATCGGGCGGGCCTTGATGGCGCGTCCCCGCCTGCTGCTGCTCGACGAGCCGTCGCTCGGCCTCGCGCCGCGCCTCGCCGAGGAAGTCTATGAGCGCGTCAGGCTGATCGCCGAAGCGGGCCTCACCATCCTCGTGGTCGAACAGAACACGGTGCTCGCGCTCGCTGTCGCAGACCGCGCGTACGTCCTCGAAACCGGCCGCATCGTCCTCGAAGGCACGGCCGACGAGCTGAAAAACAATTCGCGCGTGCGCGAAGCCTATCTCGGCCGCTGAATATCGCTGAAGGAAAAGATATGTATCCCGATCCAAAGTCCAAATCCCAGGCGCTTTACGCGCGCGCTCTGACCAGTCTGCCCGGCGGCAATACGCGCACGACCGTCTTCATGAAGCCCTATCCGATCTATGCGGCGCATGGCGCCGGCTGCCGGGTCTGGGACATCGACGGCAACGAGTTCATCGACTGCATCAACAACTTCACCTCGCTGATCCACGGCCACGCCCACCCGGCACTGATCGATGCCGCGACCAAGCAACTGGCGCTGGGATCGGCGTTCGGCCTTCCCACGGAATCCGAAGTCGATCTGGCCGAACTGCTGGCCGCCCGGCTGCCGTCGGTCGATCAGCTGCGCTTTGCGAACTCCGGCACCGAAGCGGTGATGATGGCGCTGAAGGCGGCGCGTGCTTTCACCGGTAGGCACAAGATCGCCAAGTGCGAAGGCGCCTATCACGGCTCCTACGATTACGCCGAAGTCAGCCTCGACCCGACGCCGGAAGCCTGGGGGCGCAACGCGCCGGTGTCGGTCGCTTACGCCAAGGGGACGCCCGACAATGTGCTGTCGGATGTCGTCACCATCCCCTTCAACAACATCGAGGCTGCGGTCAGCTTGATCCGCGAGCATGGCAGTGAACTGGCCTGCGTGCTGGTCGATCCGATGCCGAACCGCGCCGGACTGGCGCCGGCCGACAAGGCCTATCTGGAAGCGCTGCGCGCCGTGACGCGCGAAGTCGGCGCGCTGCTGATTTTCGACGAAGTGATCACTTTCCGCCTCGGCTATCACGGCGCGCAGGGCATTTGGGGCATCGAGCCGGATCTCACCACGCTCGGCAAGATCATCGGCGGCGGCTTTCCGGTCGGTGCGATCGGTGGTCGCGCCGAGTTCATGGCGGTGTTCGATCCGCGCTCCGGCAAACCGGCACTGCCGCACGGCGGAACGTTCTCGGCAAATCCGGTGACGATGCGTGCCGGTATCGCCGCGATGGAATTACTCGACGAGGCCGCCTTCGCCCGTCTCGATGCGATCGGCAATGCGGTGCGCGACGGCATCAATGCGGCGTTCGGCCAGCACGGCGTGGCCGGCGCGACCGTCGGTCTCGGCTCGCTGCTGAAAGTTCATTTTTCGGATCGCCCGATCCGCGACTATCGCTCGGCCTATATGACCCCGGCGGAAGTACGCAGCCAGGGCATCTTCAATACGGGGCTGCTCAACCGCGGCGTTCTCGCGGCCGGCTATGGATTGATGGCGTTGTCGACGGCGATGACCGATGCCGATGTCGATGCGATCGTCGCAGCGGCATCCGGTGCGCTGGCTGACGTGGCCGCTGCCGCCTGACGTTACCCTTCGACCCGACGAAATATTCCAAACTGTTCCGCGGCGGCTGTGCCGCTGCGGAAGCCCAACTCTTTTGCAAGCAGGTGTGCGATGTCCACCAAGATCGATCCCATCACACGGTCCGTCGTCCAGCATCGGCTCAGTTCGATCGTGGCGGAAATGGGCGAGGCGATGCTTCGCACCTCCTATTCCCAGATTTTGAATTCGAGCCGCGATTTCTCGCTGGCGATCTGCGACACCAAGGGTCGCCTGATCGCGCAGGCCGATCACATCCCGGTTCACGTCGGCGCATTGCCGTGGGCGACGCTGGCCGTCGAGGAGCGGTTCAAGGACGTCAAGCCGGGCGACGTGATCCTGCTCAATGATCCCTATCACGGCGGAAGCCATCTGCCTGACCTTACGGCCTTCGTGCCGGTGTTCGACGGTGAGCGCCGTCTGTACTGGACCATCGTGCGCGCGCATCAGAGCGATATCGGCGGCGCCACGCATGGCGGCTACAATCCAATGGCGACGGAGATCTGGCAGGAAGGACTTCGTGTCCCTCCGATCAAGCTCTACGAGGCCGGCGAACTGCGCGACGATCTGCTCGATCTGCTGGCGCTGAACGTGCGCAATGCACGCGACTTCCGCGGCGATCTGGCCGCCATGGTCGGCGCCGCGCATCTCGGCGAGCGCCGCGTGGCGCGGTTGTTCGCGGAGTTCGGCGGGGTAACTGTAGAGGCCGCCGTCGAAGCCATTATGGATTCCGCCGAGCAGCAGACGCGCGCGGTGGTCGCGACCTGGAAAGACGGCGTGTTCCACGGCGAAGCCTTCCTCGACGACGACGGCCACGGCCGCAGCGATATCAAGATCGCCGCGAAGGTCACCAAGCGCGGCAGCGATATCGAGGTCGATCTGTCCGGCTCCGATCCGCAGTCGACGAGCTTCGTCAATTCGTCACACGCCAATATGCAGGCCGCGGTCGTGATGGCCTTTGCCTATCTGATCGATGCCGACATCCCGAAGAATTCCGGTTCGCTGCGGCCGCTGACCGTAATCGCCAGGCAGGGCACGATCGTCTGGGCCGATCCGGATCGTCCGGTCACCATGTGTACCAGCCACCCCTCGAACGAAATCGTCGAGGCTATCATCAAGGCGCTGGCGAAATCCTGCCCGGACCGCGCGATGGCCGGTTGGAGCCGTCGCTTCCGCATCGCCATCCAGGGCGAGGATCCGCGCAATGGCCGCGGCTTCATCTGGCACATGTTCCAGGCTCGTCCGGGCGGCGGTGCATCCTCCGGCGGCGACGGCTGGTCGTCGATCGGCGAGTGGCACACCGTGGGCGGTATCAAGTTCGGCAGTATCGAAGTCGCCGAAGTACGGTTTCCGCTGCACTTCCGTCACCATGAATTCCGCGCGGGCTCTGGCGGCGACGGCAAGTTCCGCGGCGGCCTCGGCGTCGCGCTCGATCTCGTGGTCGAGACGAAGAAACCGGCGCTTGCCAACACGGCCGGCGACGGCGCGCGCCACGGCGCCTGCGGGCTGCTCGGCGGCGACGACGGCGTGCCGCATCACTACCGCCTGATGTCGGACGGACGTGCGCCGCGCGTGCTGCGCACCAAGGAAGTCGGCATCGAGATCATGCCGGGCGATTGCCTTGAAGTCCGCTCCTCCGGCGGCGGCGGCTGGGGCAATCCCGCGGAGCGCTCTGCAGAGGCGCGCCAACGCGACGCGGAGCAGGGGCTCACGCAGAACAATTCAACGACGGTTCGGGAAGCTTGACGATGTTTACAATCGGAATTGACGTCGGTGGTACCTACACCGACCTCGTCGCCATCGATGAGGCCGGCCACACGGTGTTCGCCAAGTCGCCATCGACGCCGACGGACCAGTCCATCGGTGTGATGACGGGCCTTGAGGAATTGGCGCGCCGGGTAAATCTGTCCCGTGCGGCACTGTTGGCAGCGACCGATCGTCTGGTGCATGGCACGACCGTGGCGACCAACGCCCTGCTCGAGCGCAAGGGCGCGAAAGTAGCGTTGCTGACCACGGAAGGTCATCGCGACGTTCTGGAAATGCGCGAAGGCCTCAAGGGCGACCGCTACGACCTGCGCTCGCCGCCGCCCGAACCGCTGGTGCCGCGCGAACGCCGCTTCGGCATTCGCGAACGCATCAAGGCCAATGGCGATGTGCTGACGCCGCTCGACGAACAATCCGTCAGCGAGGCCATCGCGGCCATCCGCAGCTCCGGCGCAACGTCGGTGGCGATCTGCTTCCTGCATTCTTATCGCAACCCGGTCCATGAGATTGCGGTAGCCGAGCGCCTGGTGCGCGAACTGCCCGGCATCAACCTGTCGCGCTCCAGTGACGTGCTGCCGCAGATCAAGGAATATGAGCGGGTTTCGACGACCGTCGTGAACGCCTATGTCGCGCCCGCAGTGCGTCACTATCTCACCAACCTCGAACAGCGCCTGAAGGAGGCCGGCTTCGCCTCCAGCCTGTTCATCATTCTCTCGCATGGCGGCATGGCGCCGATCGAGGAGGCGGCACGCCTTGCGGCCGGCACGGTTCTGTCCGGTCCGGCCGGCGGCATGTCCGGCTGCCAGCGTTGCGCCGATTTGCTCGGTATTCCCGATATCGTGCCGTTCGACATGGGCGGCACCAGCACCGACATCTCGCTGATCTCCGAGGGGCGCGCGTCGCTCTCGGCCGACGGCATGCTGGCGGAACAACGCATCGCGCTGCGCAGCCTCGATATCGCCAGCATCGCGGCAGGCGGCGGCTCGATCGCAAGCGTCGATGCCGGCGGGACGTTCCGCGTTGGCCCTGAAAGTGCCGGCTCGGTACCGGGGCCGGCCTGCTACGGCAATGGCGGGACGGCGGCAACCGTCACCGACGCCAATGTCCTTCTTGGCTATCTCGATGCCGATGCCTTCATGGGCGGACGACGTCCGCTCGATCGCGCGGCGTCCGAAGCCGCGGTGGATCGGCTGGCGACGTCGCTCGGCCTGTCGCGCGAGCAGGCTGCGGCCGGCATCTATCGCCTCATCAACCTGAAGATGGCCGATGGCATCCGTCTGATGACCTTGCGCCGCGGCGTCGACCCCCGGCGCTTCGCGATGCTGAGCTTCGGCGGCGCTGCTGGCATACATGCGGCGGAAGTGGCCCGTGAACTCGACATCAAGCGCATCATCGTGCCGACGGCGGCATCGGTGCTGTCGGCATGGGGCATGCTGACGAGCGATCTGCGCTTCGAGGTGAGCCAGACCCAGTTGGGCGCCGCGCCGCGTATCGACGCAGGTGCGATGCGCGATATCTTCGCGCAGCTGGCGCAGCAGGCCACCGGCCGGCTGCGGGCCTGGTTCGGCGGGGACATCGCCATCGAGCGTTCCGCCGAGATGCGCTACGGCGAGCAGATCTTTGAAATCGATGTGCCGCTCAACGACGTAGACTGGAATTCCGCGACGCTGGTCGATCAGATCGACGAGCTGTTTCACCGCCGTCACGAGGAGCTCTACACTTACGCCTCGCGGGATCAGGAAGTCGTCTTCGTCAATGCCCGCGTCTCGGCCATCGGCGCAGTGTCGCAAAGCGGGCAGGATATCAAGCCGGCACCGTCTGATGCTGCCGCCAAGCCGCGCACCACGCGCAAGGCGTTCTTCGGCGAATGGCGCGATGTCCCGGTCTACGGCCTCGACACGCTTGCACCCGGTCATTGCATCGAAGGCCCCGCGATCATCGACGCCGAGACCACCACGGTGGTCATCAATGCCGGCGATCGCGTGACCGTCAATGCGCTGGGATGGCTGGATATCCAGCTCGCCTGACCGGCGATCAATTGACAAAGGCGACGGCGAATTCGTCGTCGCCTTTGCTGAGATGTCGGCTTTAAAGCGAAGCGGACATCCGCGAACGCGACTGTGGAAAGATCTAGCTTCCCGCCAGTTCGCGCGCCCAGGGCAGGAAGCCGTCGAGAAACTTCGTCGTGGCCGGCATGAAGTTGCTGCCGTGATGATAGAACGGATCGAGCGTCGAGACGATCAGGCGTCCCGGCAGGGTGGTGCGGTCGTCATAGAGCAGGGCGCCGCCGCTATCACTTCCGTCAATTGGCGCCGGCACGTCGATCAGCGTCTCGGCCGATGCGGGCGGCTGCAGAATGCCGTGATAGTGCCAGATGGTGTTGGCGAACGGCACCGCTTTGAACAATTCGTGGTCGGGGCTGACGAGCCGTTGTTCGGGTCGGACGTCCCTGTCGAGCCACCACCAGAAATTCGTCGGCCGCGGTAACCACGTCACACCGGGCAACCAGGCTTCGGCCTTGTTCTCGCCGAACACGACGAGAGTCTTTCCCCGTGCGGCGAAGTCGATCAGGATTTGTCGCGAGCGGCGGAGCTGGACGGGATTGATGTGATCGGGAACGATCAGAACCTCGACGCCGTCCGCTGCGGCCGCATCGGCGTGCAATATGCCGCGCTGGACGAAAGCTATTCGCTCATGGCGGTGGTCGACTGGGCCAGCCAGAAAAGCCGGATCGATACGGCGCAGGAACGCCAGACCAGCGGCTATGCGATCCCGAAACTCTACGCGACCTTCCGGCTCGGTCAGCTCGTGACCCCAGCGTGGGGTGACACCAAGCTGATCCTCGGCGTCGAGAACGTCTTCAACACCGCCTATGTCGATGCCTCGACATTCGTGAACATGTTCTATGCCACGACCCTGACGAATCCGCTCGTTGAAGTCGGCCGCAACTTCACCATGAGGGGACAGCACACCTTCTGATAGGCCGCGTTCCCGGTCGCGATCCCCGCAGCCATGTGTTGCGGGGATCGCGACCGACGCGCGTCTGGCATCTTCCGATGTCTATTGTTCGCGCGTCATGAAATTCCCGAAATAGGCCGCGAGTTGCGCATAGCCATCGAGCGGCAGAACGTGCCCGATATATTGGTCGGGCCGCACGATCACCATGCAACCGCGTTCGCGATCGATGCCGCGCATCGTGTAAATGTCGCGGTCGCCCTCGCCATCAGCGCAGAACAGTTTTTCGTAGTCGCGAAGTCCGAACCGTCCCTTCGCAGGCAGCAGAAACGTCGGCATCGCCTCAATGGCGAGGTCGCGGTGGCTTTGCTGGAAGATGGCGCGAACATCGATCACCGAGTCGATGTCGGCGCCTTCCGGCGTGTAGTTGCGCACCGGTGACTCCGGTGAGTCCGCCAGAAAATTGCACAGTGCGCGAATGCCGGAACCGGACGCGTCGGGATCTTCGGAGCCTGCGAAGGCGAAGATGCGCCAGCGGCCGTCCGCCTTGACGGTGTGGCCGAGATGCAGCGGCTTGGCGTCGGTGATGCGGATGACCGGCGCGGAATGAAACCGCATGCCGATCGTGAGGCCCGCGGCCAGATGCTGATAGGTCGCTTCGCCGGTCAGCAGCGCGGGGCGGTAGTGCGCCGCGGTGCCCGCGGTATAGCGGCCGTGCTGGACGAAATATCGTTGCGTCTCCGCGGGATCGAAGGCCTTGCCGTCTTCATCTGCCGGCTTTGACGCCGAGCTGAGGACGGCGGCCCACTCGCGGTCGAAGTCGATCAGCTCTTTCGCAATGGTCTGGCGTTCCGCTGAATAGCTGTGCAGCAGTTGCGGTGGACATTGCTTGCGCAGCACGGCGGCCAGCTTCCAGCCGAGGTTGAAGCCGTCCTGCATGGAGACGTTCATGCCCTGGCCCGCTTTCGGGCTGTGGGTGTGGCAGGCGTCGCCGGCGATGAAGACGTGCGGCAAGCGCGCGGTGTCGTCGCCCGGCACGTCGTCGAACCTGTCGCACAGGCGCTGGCCGATCTCATAGACCGACCACCACGGCACTTCCTTCACGTCGAGCGTATAGGGGCTGAGAATCCTCCGCGCCTTCGCAATCAGATCGTCGGAGGTGATGTGGAGATGGGACACGCGCTCGCCGACGTCGAGCTTTTCCATCTCAATGTACAGGCGAAACAGATAGCCGCCCTCGCGCGGAATGATCAGGATGCTGCCTTCGTGGGCGGACTGGATCAGCGACTTGAATCGAACGTCGGGGAAGTCGGTCACGGCCAGCACGTCCATCACGCCCCAGGCGTGATTGGCGGAGTCGCCGTGCAGCTCGCGTCCGATGGATTTTCGCACGGTGCTGCGCGCGCCGTCGCAGCCCACGACATAGCGGGCCCGGATCGTCTCGATCTGACCTTCGTGGGCGGCGTCGAGCCGCTGTATCCTTGCGGTCACGGGATAAAGTGAGGCCTCATCGACCTGTAGATCCAGCAGGCTGCGTGCGTAATACGGCTCCAGCGAGGTGGGGGATTTGCGCATCACGTCGAGATAGAAATCATGCACGCGCGCCTGATTGAGAACGACGTGGGGAAATTCCGAAAGTCCCTCCTCGGTATCCTGCACGCGCCCACTGCGGACGATGTGGTCGGGCTGGCTGTCGTCCGGTTTCCAGAATGTCGTCTCGTTGATCCAGCAGGCTTCCTTCAGGACGCGTTCGCTGAATCCGAAGGCCTCGAACATTTCCATCGTTCGGCAGGCGATGCCGTCGGCCTGGCCGCGCAGCAGGGGGCCGGGCTTCTGTTCCACGATGCAGGTCTTGATGTCCGGAAAGGCGGAGAGTTGCGCCGCCAGCGTCAGGCCCGCGGGGCCGCAGCCGATGATCAGGACATCGACCTCCTGCGGCACACTGCCGGAAGCGCCGGATTCGGCGCTGCGCTTTTCAGGATCGGCAATCGAAGGGTCGCCGGGCTCGAATCCATTCAGATGAAATTGCACGAGAGCTCCTTGAAGATGTGGCCGTTCGGCTGTGACGCCATTCTTTGATCGGGTGACTGGCCTTGGTTATTTCGATTTGTGCAGATGCTGGATCGCATCTTCGGCGCGCAGTGGCGCGCGTGAGGCGTCGTTGTTGAGATCGACCAGCTGCGCCATCAGCGCGAGCAGGGTCTTGCGGTCGGCGGGCTTCAGGGGCTGCAGCATCCGCAGCTGCGCCTGCGCGACCAGCGGTTCGACCTCGCGCAATTCGGCGGCGCCCGGTGTCGTCAGATGCAGCAGCTTGACCCGCTTGTCGCCGGCTCCCGCCTTGCGTTCCAGCAGGCCCTTGGATTCCAGACGCTCGATGACGCTGCCGAGCGTCGAGCGATCGAAGGCGATCACCGCCGAAAGACGGGTGGCGTCGATTCCCGGATGGGCGCGGATCGCAACCAGCGCCGCGTATTGCACCGGCGTCATATCGTACGCCTTGCATTCCTCCATGAAGACCGCGACGGCGATCTGCTGCATCCGGCGGAACAGATGCCCGGGCATCGCATAGACGTGATCCATCGCGGCTGCCAGAGAAGCTGACGGGGGCGCATCTTCCATTTTCGGTTTACGCGGCATCGCGCGGCTTTCCGGGGACGGCATGGGGCAGGGGAGCCTGTGCCTCGCCATGAAGGGCGTTGGCCGGCCGGCACGAAGGGCTGCGGTATCCGGGCAAATGCACTCGATTCTCCCCATTCAGCTCGCACCCGTTCAGGGCGGTTAACTGACAGTATGCGGTCGATATGTGTACTGTCAATATTGCAAGGGCAGGACGTCGAACGTCTGGCTCAGGTGCAATGGCGGATGAGAGGCGCGTGCCCTGTGCCGCGATTGGCGAAACCCTTCGTCGATCGGGCGTGTCCCAATGGCTGCCGGGCCAATCCCTGTCGCCGTCCTCACTCGGGAGCAGCTGGGTACGGCCTTCGCCATTGGCATCGGCGCGGTGCAGCTGTGGAAGGCCTTCGGCGAGTTTTTCACCGTGAAGGTGAAGTGAGCGGGCGCCATGAACGCATTGGGAATCAACGTCGGGATGCGAGCGTGAACGAAGCATGTCGCACGAAGTCGCACAGAGGCAATTTCGGCTCGCCCCGCAGGGCTATTTCTTCAACGAAAACAGGATGGTGGGGGAAGAAGGACTCGAACCTTCGAAGTCATAAGACGGCTGATTTACAGTCAGCTCCCTTTGCCACTCGGGACACTCCCCCGCTCCACGCCATTGACCTCAACCCACCATAAAGTGGCTGGACGGCCATAGATGACGTTAAAACGAATGCCCAATGAAGGGCTCCCGGTTGGCGCGTTTATTGGGGAAGGGCGGGGCAAAGTCAACCAAGCGGGCAATGAATCTCACAGCACGCGGAAACGCCTTAATTCGCCGGGAAATCCGCGGGCCCGCAGTGCGTCGGCGTGCGCCGGCCGCTGACGGCCGCATCTTTTCGGTCACGCGGTGCCGAATCTTTCGGCGCGGCGAACCGCGCAGCGCCGCGCTATCCTCGCAACAGTTGGCCGATACCGGCCGGTTCCCCCAAATGGATCGCTTCATGGCTGCTGCACCCGCTACCTTCATTCTGGTTCACGGCGCCTGGCATGGCGCCTGGGCGTGGGACAATGTGGTGCCGCGGCTTCAGGCCGGCGGCCATCGTGCGATCGCCGTCGATCTGCCCGGCAACGGCCATGACGATACGCCGCCCGATGCGGTCGATCTGGCGGCCTACGTCGCCAAACTTATGGCGGTGATCGACGGCGTTGCGGGTCCGGTGGTTCTGGTCGGCCACAGCATGGGCGGCATTACCGTGTCGCAATCCGCCGAGTTGCGCCCCGACCGGATCGCGCTGTCGATCTATCTGTGCGCCTTCATGCTGCCGGACGGCATGGCGGTGCTGGAATTTTACGACACCTATCTGGAGCCGTGGATGCGCGGCGCGCATGCGCTGCTGACTCACGATCCGGAAGGGCAGACTTCCATGATCAACCCGGAGGCGGCGATCGAGGTGTTTTATCAGCAGGCCGACCGTGCGCAGGCGGAGGCCGCGGCTGCCCGGTTGACACCGCAGCCGCAGGGCGTGCGGCATGGCAAGCTGCATCTGACGCAAGGGAACTACGGCTCGGTGCCGCGGGTCTATATCGAGACGCTGCAGGATCGCTCGGTACATCTGCCGCTACAGCGCAAGATGCAGGAGATCACCGGTTGCGATGCCGTCTATGGCCTCGACAGCGATCACGCGCCGCAACTGTCGAACCCGGACGGGCTGGTCGCGATGCTGCTCGAGGTTGCGGCAACGCATGCGCGCCTGCCGGTCAGCGCCATGCCGGCAGGGACAGACTAGCGCCGTTCCTCGCGGACATGTGGCTGTCCGAGCGCGCCGGGCTCCTGGCTGCCGCGGCGGTCCTTGGCGCCGACCCAGATCATCACGCCGATGGTCGCAAGATAGGGCGTCATCAGCATCAGATATTGCGGCACGCGGATGCCGGCCGCCGCGACCTGCGGGATCAGCGCCTCGATGCAGCCGAACAACAGCGCGCCCCACAGCGCCGGCCACGGCGCCCAGCGCGCGAACACCACCAGCGCCACCGCGATCCAGCCGCGGCCGCCGACCATGCCCGTCACCCACAGCTTGACGCTGACGACGGAGATGTAACCGCCGGCCAGCCCGATCAGCGAGGAGCCAGCGACGATCGCGAGAATACGATGCAGCGAGACGCTGACGCCGGCGGCGTCCGATGCTGCGGGATTTTCGCCGACGGCACGCAGCCGCAGCCCGAGCATGGTGCGGAACAGAACGAAGTTGACGGCGAAAAAGATGATGACGGCGAAATAGACCACCGGGTCCTGGTTGAAGAAGATCTTGCCGACCGCAGGGATTTGCGAGAGCGGCCAGATTTCCATGCGGCCAAGCCCGCTGATCTGCTTGTTCTGCCATTTCGCCAGCGTGCCGATCAGCCCGGTCAGGCCCTGGCAGAAGAACACGACCGACAGCCCGGCGATCACCTGGTTGACGCGCAGCACCACGACGAGCACCGCGAACAGCAGCGACACTACACTCGCGGCCAGCATCGCGACGATCAGCGCCACGACGGGATAACCGCCGAGCGCCAGGCAGGTCCCGGCGCCAGCCAGCGCGCCGATCAGCATCAGCCCTTCGGCGGTGAGGTTGAGCACGCCGGAGCGTTCGCAGATGATCAGGCCGAGGGCGGCCAGCGCGTAAGGCGCTGCAGTGACCGGGACGTTCGCCATCCAGTTGATCAGGAAATCGGCCACGTCAGCGGATCCATCGTATGCGGTGGCGGATCAGGAATTCCGACGACGCCACCGCGATGACGATGATCGCCTCGATCATCTGCACCATCGCAAACGGGATCTGGTAGAATACCTGCAGCGTCTGCCCGGTGATGAACAGCACGGCGATCAGGAAGCCGACGATGGCGACAAGGATTGGATCGTTGCGCGCGAGAAACGCGATCAGCACGCCGGAGAACACGTAGCCGTTGGAGAAGGACTGCGTCAGCCGTCCCTCCTGGCTGACGATGTTGACGAAGCCGGCCAGCCCCGCGCAGGCGCCGGACGCGGCGATGATGCACAACGTCATGGTCTGTACGGGGACACCGACAATTTGGGCCATCTTCGGATTGGCGCTGATGAAGCGGGTGTAGAAACCGGCGCGGCTGAGATGCAGCACCCAGCCGGCGACCAGCACGCCGGCCAGCGCGATCAAGAGCCCGCCATCGATGCCGTAGCCGATATCGCCGAGCCGCTCGAAAGGTCGGAACGGCGTCGATTGCGGAAACGCAGTCTTGGAATCCTGCCAGGCGCCGTACAACAGGTGAAACAGGAAATACATCGCGACGTAGTTCAGGAGCAGCGTGGCGATAATCTCGTTGACGCGAAACCGGTTCTTCAGGAACGCGACCAGCAGCACCCACAGCGCGCCGCCGACTGCCGCCGCGATTCCCATCAAGAGCAGGCGGGTGGAGGCCGGGCCGATCTCCCAAATGGAAATGGCAGCGGCAAAAATGCCGCCAAAGATCATCTGGCCCTCGAGTCCGAGATTCCAGAAGCCGATCCGGAACGCGAGGCTGGCGCCGAGCCCGACCAGTACCAGAGGTGCGGCCTGGACCAGCACGCCGCGCAGGCTTTCGGCGGTCAGCACGCTGGCGAGTTCGGAAGCCAGCGTCAGCGGCGCGATGCCGGCCACGGCAAGGATGGCGACGGAGATGGCGAGGCCGATCAGCAGCGAGCCGCCGACGAACAAAGTCTGTTTCCACGCCGACAGGTTTTGCCGCACGTCGAGCGTGATGCGGCCGAAGCGGCGCGGATGGGCGGCAGAAGTATCGGTCAACGGGATCGCCTGCTCAACACGGTCAAGACGGTCATGCGTGGTCGACCATAGCACGGCCGATCGCCTGGCGATCAGCTGGCCGTTCGAATTCGGCGACGACGGCGCCCCTGGTCATCACGCCGATACGGTCCGACAGGCTGAGGATCTCATCAAGGTCTTCGCTGATAAGCACGATTGCCGCACCGCGCTCGCGTGCCGCGATCAGGCGCTCGTGTACGGCGGCGCAGGCGCGGACATCGAGCCCGCGGCTCGGGCTGTGCGCGACGACGACATTCGGCGCGCGGCTGAATTCCCGGGCGATCACCAGCTTCTGCGCATTGCCGCCGGACAATAACGATGCCTTCTGGCCGACGCTGCGTGCGCCCTGCACGTCGTAGTCCTTTACGGCAGCAACGGCCTCGCGGCGCATCGCCGCGCGATTGACCCAGGCGATGTTGCCGTAGCGGCCTGAGCGTATATGGGCGATGGCGAAATTGTCTGATATCGACAGACCGCCTGCCAGCGCAAAGGCGTAGCGATCGGCCGGGATCGCGGCGATCGCCGCCTCGCGGCGCTGCGCATTGCTGGCGTGAGCGATATCACCGGCGCTGTCGAGCCAGATCTCACCGCTGTCCGGCTCGATCGCGCCGATCAGCGCTTCGGCGAGTTCGGCCTGGCCGTTGCCGCTGACGCCGGCGATGCCGTAGATCTCGCCGGCGCGGACGTGGAAGGTGGCGTTGTTCAGCATCGCGCGGCCGTCGCCGCGCGCATAACAGAGCGCGCCGACATTGAGCCGGGTCGGCCCACCCTCGTGCCTGGTACGTGGCGGCAGCGGCACGGTCTGCCCGACCGTGAGTTCGGTCAATTCTTCCGCGCTGGCCTGGCGCGGATCGAGCGTGGCGACGGTCCGCCCGCCGCGCATGATGGTGACGGCGTCGGCGAAGCGCCGGACCTCGTGCAGCTTGTGCGTCACCAGCACCACCGCGGTGCCAGCGCGCGCCAGCCGGCGTACGATTTCCAGTAGCCCTTCGGCCTCGGCGTAGGTGAGCACGGCGGTAGGCTCGTCGAGGATCAGGATGTTGGCGCCGCCGACCAGTACTTTGACGATCTCGACCTGCTGCTGCTCGGCGACCGTCAGCGTATCGACGCGGCGGTCGGGATCGAGATCGAATTTGAGTTCGGCCGCCTGCTGGCGCACCGCGGCGCGGATGTCCTTGATGCCCGACGCGAAATGCGGCCGGGCGTTCGCAAGCAGGATGTTCTCGGCAACGGTGAAAGGCTTCACCAGCTTGAAGTGCTGGTGCACCATGCCGATGCCGTGGCTGCGGGCATCGGCGGGACCGTTGAGCGAGGTGGCGACGCCGTGGATCAGGATCTGGCCTGCCTCCGGCGCATAGAGGCCGGCGGCGACGTTCATCAGCGACGACTTGCCGGCGCCGTTTTCGCCGAGCAGCGCATGGACCTCGCCGGCGTGGCTCTCGAACGAGGCGCCGTCGAGCGCAAGCGCGCCGTCAAAGGATTTGCGGATGCCCGCGAGTTTCAGGGCTGGGGGCGTCAAGCGCGGCTACTTCTGCGCGATGACGCCCGGCACATACCAGTCCATCTTCCAGAATCCGCCATCATCCAGCGTCTTGCCGTCCGCAACGCGCTCCACCTTGGCGGTGTCCACGATCGGACCGGTGAAGATCTGCTTGCCGGCGATGATGGCGTCGCGCTCGGCCATCACCTTGTCGACGACGTCCTTCGGCACGGCGCTGCCGCAGCAGGCGATGTCGGTGCCGCCATCCTTGATGCCGGGGAAGGCGCCGTACGGGCTCGGCTCCCAGTTGCCGGCGGCGACCTTCTTCAGCTCCGGCGACAGGAACTTGTCCCAGGTCCAGACCGAGGAGCACAAGGTCGCTTTCGGCGCGAATTCGCGGAGGTCGCGGTGATGCCCGGTGCCGTAAATACCGCGCTCCTGCGCCACGATCTGCGGCGTCGGCGTATCGACGTGCTGGCCGATCACGTCGATGCCCTGGTCGGCCATCGCGGAAGCGGCGGCGCGCTCCTTGACCGGGTCATTCCAGGCGCCGGTGAAGATCACCGTCACGGTGGCCTTCGGGTTCATCTTCAGCGCGCCCATCTCATAGGCATTGATGGTCCAGTTCACCGGGCCGATCGGATGGGCGGCGACGAAGCCGAGCTTGCCGGTCTTGGACATCGCACCGGCGACCATGCCGCACAGATACTGGCTCTCATAGGTGCGGCCGTAGAACGACTCGAGGTTGGCGCCGTTGGTGGTGCCGGACGCATTCAGGAACGCGACCTTGGGATATTTCAGCGACAGTTCCTTGAAGGTGTCGGAATAGCCGAAAGCGGTGCCGATGATGACGTTGTAGCCGCGCTGGATGAAGCGCTCGGCCGCCGGTGTGATCTGTCCGGCAACTTCCGGGACGTTCTCGACGAAGGGGATCTGCATATCGACCGCTTTCTCGATCTTCGGGCGGGCCTCGTCGAATGCCTGGGTCCAGCCGCCGTCGGTCTTGTCGGCAAAATAGAGGAAGGCGATTTTCGGCGGCGCCGGCAACGTGAAGCCTGCTGCATAAGCGATAGCCGCGCCGCCGGTCAGGGCGGCGGCGAAAACGGGAACAGCAGACCAGCGCATACCATCTTCCTTTTGCTGCACGTGGGTACGGACGCCCCGGCACGTGGTACCGAAATGATCGCACTACCACGTAAAATAGCACGCTCAATGTTTAGCACTCTCCCGGCAATTTTATGGGCAGACCTACGGCGCGAGATGATAGGCGCGTGACTTTTCACGCTGCACGCAAAGCGCTGCCCGGTCGGCTTTCCGTTTGACGGCAGCGCCATATTCGATCACGCGGACCAGAAAATCGCTTGGTCCGTTGGCCAGAATGCCGATTTCCTTCACGGTTTCGCAACCGGGCCACAGCCGGATCGCCTCGAGGCACTCTTTAGCCAGCGCCGCCCGGTCCACGCCTGCCGTCCTGGATCTTGCCATCAGTCTTCGCTTCGGTTGATCGGCGACAGATAGCGATCTCCCTGCGACATTCATGCCGTTTTTGTCCGGCGGACTACTTCAGCGCGTTCGCCGCGATCAACTGGCGGTAAAACTCCGCGCTGAGCTTGGGCGTGCGCTTCTGGGTTTCGAAATCGACGTGGTAAAGTCCGAACCGCTTGTCGAGGCCGTCCGACCATTCGAAATTGTCGATCAGGCTCCACTGGAAATAGCCGGCGACCGGAACCCCTTCGGACGTCGCGCGCTGCAACTGGGTGAGGTAGTTGCGCAAATACATGATGCGGTCGAGGTCGATGATGCGGCCATCGGCGAGCACCTTGTCGGCGGCGGAGGTGCCGTTCTCGCTGATATAGATCTGCTTGACGTCCCATACCTTGGCGACGTTGCGCGGCGCCCAGTACATCGCTTCCGGCCCGATCCGCAGCCAGTCCGACGCCATATGCGGAAACGATGTCGGAAACGGCAGCAGCGAAAAGCCGTTGGGGTGGTCGCTGGCACTGACGTAGTGCTGCGGCATGTAGATGTTGAGGCCGACGAAATCGATAGGCGAGGAGATGATCTTCAGCTCTTCAGCGGTAAAGCGCGGTGCGTTCTTGCCGGCATAGGCCAGGAAGGCGTCGGTGTACTTTCCCTCCAGGATCGCCGTGAGATAGCCGGCGTTCATCTCGCGGGTGGCGATCTCCGATGCGCGGATGTTTTCCGCCGTCTCGATCGCCGGCACGCAGGACACGACGTTCTCGGCAAGTCCGACCTTGGTGCCGGTTCGGCCCTGCGCGCGGATCGCCTGCACGGCGAGGCCGTGGCCGAGCGCGACGTGGTGACGAATCTGGTTCAGCCGCGCTTGCGACAGTTTCAGCCCGGGCGCCAGTTCGACCGGACCCGCGCCATAGCCGAAATCGATGAAGGTCGAGGATTCGTTGATGGTGAAGACGTTCCTGACGCGGTCGGTGAGGCGCGACGCCACGTAGCCGGCGTAATCGCCAAACGCCTTTGCGGTATCGAGGGATTCCCAACCGCCCATGCGATCCTGCAGCGCCTGCGGCAGGTCCCAGTGATATAATGTCGCGAACGGCTCGATACCGTTGGCGAGCAGTTCGTCGATCAGCCGGTTGTAGAAGTCGAGACCCTGCGGGTTGGCGGCGCCGGTGCCATCCGGGAATACCCGTGGCCAGGCGATCGAGAAGCGATAGGCGGTGGTGCCCAGCGCCTTCATCAGCGCCACGTCTTCCTTGTATCGGTGGAAGTGATCGCTGGCGCGGTCGCCATTGGCGTTGCCGTGGATCTTGCTCGGCGTGTGCGAATAGGTGTCCCAGATGGAGCGGCCGCGGCCTTCTTCGTTGACCCCGCCTTCGATCTGATAGGCCGACGTCGCGGTGCCCCAGACGAATCCCTTGGGAAAGCTCGAAGCGCTGGCAGGCTCGACCGCGGCCAACGCCATCGGTGACGAAGCGGCGGCGGCACCTAGTGCCAGCGCGCCGCCGGCAAAATCTCGTCGCGTAAAAATACTGGCCACCGGCCCCCCTTGTTCAGCCTGGTCCGAAGCGAGCGGGCCGTTGCGGATTCATCAGATGGCGGCGCCGTCGCCATCGTCAAGCTCCGTGATGGCGGCATTGAACGTGGTCCGGCAACCGTCGGGCGCGACATTGTACTTGAGTCATGGGCAGACAAGGGCACGGATCGTCGCGGCACCGACACATTTGGCCGCAGACGTCGTCGTCATCTGGCGTTAACCGATGCTCATTTTATGTTGTTGTCTTTCGTTGCGACATGCGTATACTTTTTGCTTCGGCTCGCGCCGCACTACTATTGCATCCTTGGTAACGGGCCCGTCTTCTTAGGCGGGCCGTTGCCATTTCAGGGGGCCCTTTACGATGACTCGCTCCAACCGGATCGACCATATACGGCTGACCTCGCACCCGGCGCCGGGTGCAAAACACGACTTCCCGATCCACTGGGGCGCTGCCAGCGCGCGCGAACGCGGGCCGGTGATCGGCACGGTGTCCCGTCCGCAGGACCGCAACGTCATCGGGACTCATGGCGGTTCCTATTCGGTGTACCGTGCACTCGCGGTGTCGTCCGGCGCGCTCGATCCGCTGCGCCGGCCAGACCTCACCAATACATTTCCGGCGGCCAACATCGGCCCGTTCGATCAATGGATCGACCCGCAGAAGATCATATCGCTCGATCCGTGGGGCCATCTCGTCGCCGAAAACTTTGCCACCGAAATCGCCGAGGGCATGGACATCCGTCCGAGTATCGCGATCACCCGCGCGCGGCTTGGTCTGGTTGAACTGCAGGCTGCGATCGCGGCCGGCCGGCTCAAGGTTGATGGCGACGTCGTGCATGCCAATGGTAGCGTTTCCGTGGTCAAGATCGCGATCGATCCGGTCTGGTATCTGCCCGGCATGGCCGTGCGCTTCGGCACCACCGAGAACAATCTGCGCCGTCAACTGTTCGAGCAGACCGCGGGCATGTTTCCGGAACTGGTGACGCGGCCCGACCTGCAAGTATTCCTGCCGCCGATCGGCGGCATCACCGCCTACCTGTTCGGCGATGTGACCAAACTGCCGGATCACACGACGAAGATCACCTGCCGCGTCCATGACGAGTGCAACGGCTCCGACGTGTTCGGCTCCGACATCTGCACGTGCCGGCCCTATCTGATCCACGGCATCGAGGAATGCGCCAAAGCCGGGCAGAACGGTGGCCTTGGCATTATCATCTACAACCGCAAGGAAGGCCGCGCGCTCGGCGAAGTGACGAAGTTTCTCGTCTACAACGCCCGCAAGCGCCAGGAGGGCGGCGACGCCGCTGCGCAGTATTTCGAACGCACCGAATGCGTCGCGGGCGTGCAGGATGCGCGCTTCCAGCAATTGATGCCCGACGTGATCCACTGGCTCGGGCTGAAACGCATCGATCGCTTCATCTCGATGAGCGACATGAAGCACGACGCGCTGACCAGCCAGGGCGTCGAGATCGTCGAACGCGTCTCGATCCCCGACGACATGATCCCCGCCGATGCCCACGTCGAAATGACGGCCAAGAAGGCCGCCGGCTACTACACGCCGGAGCCGGTGACCGATCAGGATCTGCAGGATTCCGTCGGCCGCTCGCTCGATAAATATTGAGAGCGCCGTGGTGAGTTCACTGAATCCGGATACCTCGGCCGCTCTGTCCCTGTTGTCTGCCCGCGCAGTGCGCGAGCGCGCCCACCGCTTGCTGACCATCGGACTTGACGACGGGCTGCCACATTTCCGCATTGATCTCGGCCGCATGGACGCCGCGGTCGATCTGGTGCTGGCGACGACGCGTGCGGCCTATCCGTCGCTCGACGTGCCGTTCCATTCGCGCTGGCGGCACTTTGTCACCGGTGGGGACAACCGCTGGGCGGCGCTGGCCGACGGCACCGCATGGGCGGACGCAGCCGCGCGCGCCCGCGCCGAATTCGATCTCGCGATCACCAGCGTGTTCCTTGATGCCGGCGCCGGTCCGACATGGCGCTATCACGATCCCAAAACCGGGCAGGCGATTGGTCGCTCCGAAGGCCTTGGCCTCGCCAGTCTCGCGATGTTCGCGGCTGGTGCGTTCTCGGCGGATCCCGCACAGCCGCTGCGCGCTGACGCCTCCGCGCTGGAAAGGCTCACCGTGGCCGATCTGGAAGAGGGCATGCAGGTCGCCGACGGCAATCCGCTGGTCGGCATCGGGGGCCGTGCCGATCTGCTGCGCCGTCTCGGAGCGCTGGTGGCATCGAAGCCCGAGGTGTTTGGCATCAACGATACGCCGCGGCCGGGCGGGCTGTTCGATCAGCTCGTGATGCTTTCGCACCAGGGCAAGCTTCCAGCCCCGACCATCCTCTCGGCGCTGCTGCAACGCCTCGGCCCGATCTGGCCGTCGCGGCTTTCGCTTGGCGGTATCGTGCTCGGCGATTGCTGGATGCATCCCGCCCTGAAGTCGGACGACGCGACCTCCGAATTGATGCCGCTGCACAAGTTGTCGCAGTGGCTGTCTTATTCGTTGATCGAACCGCTACAGACGGCTGGTATCGAAGTCACCGACATCGACGGCCTCACCGGACTCGCGGAATACCGCAATGGCGGGTTGTTCGTTGATATCGGCATCCTCAGCTTCCGCGATCCCGCCGACGCGGAACGCGAACACGACGTGTCGTCCGCGCTCGTTGTCGAATGGCGCGCGCTGACGGTGGCGCTGCTCGATCGCCTAGCCGAAGGGCTTAGGGAGAAACTGCAGCTCGACGCGAAATCGCTGCCGCTGGCGAAAGTTCTCGAAGGTGGCACGTGGGCGGCCGGACGCGTGCTGGCGCGCGAACGCCGCGCGGATTCTTCGCCGCCGGTCAGGGTCATCAGCGACGGTACAGTTTTCTAACCCAAGGAAAAAACATGGACGGCGTCACGATCGTTAATCATCCGCTGGTGCAGCACAAGCTGACGCTGATCCGCGACAAGCATCGCTCGACCAAAGGATTTCGGACGCTGCTCAACGAAATCGGCATGTTGCTGTGCTACGAGGTGACGCGCGACCTGCCGCTCACCGATGTCGAGATCGAAACGCCGCTGACCAAAATGACCGGCAAGGAGATCGCCGGCAAGAAGCTGGTGTTCGCGCCGATCCTGCGCGCCGGGCTGTCCTTCGTCGAGGGCATGATCGATCTGGTGCCGTCGGCGCGCATTGCGCATATCGGCCTGTACCGCGATCCCGAGACCTTTGTGGCCGTGGAGTATTTCTTCAAGGCGCCGACCAATCTCGAAGAACGCCTCGTTATCGTGATCGATCCGATGCTGGCGACCGCCAACACGGCGGTGGCGGCGATCGATCGCATCAAGGAGCGCGGCGCCAAGGATATCCGGTTCGTCTGTCTGCTGGCGGCGCCGGAAGGCATCGAGCGGCTTCGCGGCTATCATCCGGACGTGCCGATCTGGACTGCTGCGATCGATGAACGGCTGACCGACCACGCTTATATCTGGCCCGGCCTTGGCGACGCCGGAGACCGCGCTTACGGCACGCGATAGAGACGGGATCTGAGATTGGATTTCCGGCAACTACGCTACGCGCTTGCGGTGTCGAAGGAACGCAGCTTCACGCAAGCGGCGAAGCGGCTGAACATCTCGCAATCCGCGGTCAGCGAGCAGGTCAAGCTGCTGGAGGAAGAGGTCGGCTTCGAGCTGTTCACGCGAACGCCGCGCGGCATCGAATCCACCGAGCGCGGCCGCACCTTTCTCTACGAGTCCGAGCGGGTGATGGGCGACCTGCTCAGCCTCACCGACACAGCGCGCCGGCTGCGCGGCGCGCTGTCCGACACGCTGACCATCGCGATGGGCTCGGGGATGGCGCAGCTTTTCATTCCGCGGATCTTCAACGACCTGAAGAAAAACCTGCCCGGCATCCGGCTGGAGATCCTGACCGCGCCGACGCGCAACATCTTCACCGAACTGCATGAGGAGCGTATCGACGCTGGCCTTGCGATCGAGTCCGACCCGGAGCGGTTGCCGGCCGGGCTGGTGATCGACCGGCTGGTGGAGGCCGAGATGGTGCTGATCATTCCGCCCAAACATCCGCTGGTCCGTGCCAAGCAGCCGGTGGATATTGGCCGGCTGGTGCCTGAGCCGTTCATCATGAGCGAGCTCACCGTCGGCTACGGACTGGTGGTGATGTCGTTGTTCACCGATCTGGGCATCCGTCCGAACGTGCAGGCGGTGGTCGACAATATCGAGACCATCAAGATCATCGTGCAGTCCGGCGGTGGCATCGCCATCGTCCCGCGCGCCTGCGCCGAGAACGAGGTAGCGCTTGGCCTGCTGAAGGCGCTGCCGATCGCGCCCGCGCGCAACGTCGCCTTTAGCCTGTTCCGCCGACGACAGCCGTTGTCGCGGCGCAAGGAAACGGCGCTGCTGAAATTAAGGGATATGCTGAAGGGGTAGGGCGAGTTGGCGCTAAGCTGCGTAACCGGATCGCTTTGCCATGCAACGATGTATAGCGTGTCCAATCCCGATAGACAGGCGAGCAGGAACGAACATTATCAAGTTGACAAAAAGAAAAAGCATGCAGCCAGCCTCACTGAACAAAAAGGACGGCCTGAAACATGCTTCAAGTAGGGGTACAGGAAGTACGAACACATGAACGAACAAGGCTGGCACAAAGAGAAGACCTAGAGCTAACGCTTCTGCAGACCAAAATGTTGCGCACTGTCCTGCCTCGGATCGCCGCAAAAGCCAGGCGATGAAGGTGCCCGGAATCATTGCGAGCGCGAGAGCGATGACCCAAGGAACAACGATCAACGAAAGTTGAGCTAGTACGTAAAGTACGGCAATTGTCTCATGCATTGAGTTCGCCCTGCTGCCTGGCTACCCATTATCATCTAATGCTTTCCCCGGTACCTTCAAAATCGATCGAATATTAACAGATCTGACTCCACCAAGACCAATCTGTTTTTCCGATACCCCCATCGTTATTCCGTTTTTGACTCTCCGCCCGCCCCCGACCCATGCTGATGCGTCTTCAACCGGATGGCGCGTGCATGTCCCAGCCTTCTCCTCGCTTTCGCATCGGCATCGACACCGGCGGCACCTTCACCGACATTGTCGCGGTGGACGCCACGACGGGTGCGATGTCGGTGACAAAAGTGTCGAGTACTCCAGCCAATCCGGCGATCGGCCTGGTGCGCGGCGTCAATGACATTCTGGCGCAGGCTGGTGCTGGTCCCGCGGATGTCGCAGGCCTTGCCCACGGCACCACTGTCGCCACCAACGCGCTGCTGCAGGGCGGCATCTCGTCGCTCGGCCTGATCGTTACCTCAGGCTTCCGCCATATCCTTGAGATCGCGCGGCAATCGGTGCCGGACGGCTACGGCAATTCCTATTTCTGGGTGAAGCCGGAGCGGCTGGTGCCGTTGCAATTCGTCCGCGAAGTTGGCGGCCGAATGGATTTCAAGGGCAACGAGTTGCGGGCGCTGGAAGAGACGATGGTGCGCGATGCCGCGCGCTTCTTCCGCGCCCACAAGATCGAAGCGATCGGCATCTGCCTGATGCACTCTTATGCCAATGACAGCCATGAGCGTCGCGTCGCCGAAATCGTCGCCGAGGAATATCCCGAGGCGACCTTGTCGGTGTCCTCTATCGTGCTGCCGGAATACCGCGAATACGAGCGCGCGGTGACGACCTTGGTCGATGCTTTCGTGAAACCGTATCTGGATCGCTATCTCAAGCGCGTGCATGACGAGTTGGGCCCGCTGCAGCGCGTGCCGTTCCTGGTGATGCAGTCGAGCGGCGGCGTGGCAAGCTCCGAGCAGATCCTGCGCAAGCCGATCACCACGGCGCTGTCCGGTCCCGCCGCCGGCGCGCTCGGCAGTGCGGTGATCGCGGAGATCGCAGGCTTTCCCGATCTGGTGACGCTGGATGCCGGCGGCACCTCGACGGACTTTTGCCTGATCGAAAGCGCCAGGCCGCAGCTCACCAAT
Organism: Tardiphaga sp.; assembly: GCF_028290495.1. Classification (GTDB taxonomy): domain Bacteria; phylum Pseudomonadota; class Alphaproteobacteria; order Rhizobiales; family Xanthobacteraceae; genus Tardiphaga. The sequence goes on along the minus strand of NZ_JAQGJT010000007.1, from coordinate 21,314 downwards.
GGCGGCTCGGTCGGCGCGTTTCCGGTGCGAATTCCGATGATCGATATCACCACCATCGGCATCGGCGGCGGCTCGCTCGCCTGGATCAGCCGCGAAGGCCATCTCAAGGTAGGGCCGCGTAGCGCGGGCGCCGTGCCGGGGCCAATGTGCTATCCGAACGGCGGCCATGAGCCCGCCATCACCGACGCCAATCTGGTGCTGGGACGGTTGCCACCGGCGCTGATCGGCGGCGGCATCGCGCTCGACGTCGAACGCGCGCGCGCCGGCATCGCTGCGCTGGCAGCAAAATTGCCCGGCAACATGACAGCCGAACAGCTCGCCAGCGGCATCATCGAGATCGCGAATTGGGCGCAGGCCAATGCGATCCGCCAGATGACGATCCAGCGCGGCATCGATCCCCGCGAATTCGCGCTGCTGTCGTTCGGTGGCGCAGGCCCGGTGCAGTCACCGGCGGTGATGGATCTGCTCGGCATGAAGGCCTGCATCGTGCCGCCGAACCCCGGCAACCTCTCGGCGTTCGGATTGTTGGCGGTGGACTGGCGCACTGATCATATCGTCACCAAGGTGATGCACGAGGACGCTATCGATCTCGCCGACATCGCGACACGCTATGCGACGCTGGAGAAAGAGGCGGTCGCCAATCTCAAGCGCGACGGCATCGCGGAAGCGCAGATCCGTCTGGTGCGCGAGGCCGATGTTCGCTACGCGGGCCAGTCGATGGAAGTGCGCATCACGGCGCCCTCGGGCGTAGTCGATGCTACCTTCGTGTCCGGCCTGATCGACGCTTTCAATGCGGCGCATCGCAAGACGTTTGGCTACGATTACGCCGGCCAGCAGAAGATCGAACTGGTCAACCTCTGCGTCTCCGGTTTCGGCGTCATTGAGCGGCCGCAGATGCCGAAGCTCGCGCCGGGCGACGGCCGGGTCGCGCCAAGGGGGCACCGCCCTGTCTATTTCGGCACTTCGTTTCAGGATACGCCGATCTATGATCGGGCGTCATTGCCACCGGGAGCGCGCGTGATCGGTCCGGCCGTCATCGAGGAATTCGGCTCGACCACGGTGGTGTTTCCGATGCAGGACGTCGAGGTCGATCCGCACGGCATTCTCGTCATCCGGCCGCAGCTTGCGAAGGAGGCCGTGTGATGAACATGCACAAGACCCATCCGTGGCCGACAGCGCCGGTGCGCGAAGCGACCTTCGTCGATCCGATCGTGTTGCAGATCGTCGAGGGCACGCTGAACTCGATTGAGGCGGAAATCGAATACGCCATCGAGCGCACCGCGCGCTCGCCGATGATTCGTGAGGCGCATGATTTCCGTGTCGGCCTGTTTGATCGCTACTGCCGCAAGCTCACCGGCCGTTCCTATTCGGCGATGCCGAACGGCGTGGTGCGCGACTTTCCGCCGGAGACAATGAAGCCCGGCGACGTCTTCCTGATGAACGACACGTATCTCACCGAAGGCTCGATCGGCCATCTGCCCGACCTGTGCAGCACGGTGCCGGTGTTTCACGATGGCATTGTCGTCGCCTACATCCAGGCGTTCGGCCATCATGATGACGTCGGCGGCCGCGTGCCGGGCTCGATGCCGGGCACGGCCGCGACGGTGTTCGAGGAAGGCATCGCGATTCCGCCGGTGAAGATCTACAGCGAGGGCGTCAAGAACGACGCGGTGTTCACCATCATCAAGCGCAACACCCGCGTGCCCGAGATGCTGTCGGCCGATCTCGACAGCGAGGTGCAGGCCTGTCTGATGGGCGCGCGGCGGATGGAGGGGCTGTTTGCGCGGTTCGGCCGCGACCAGGTCGAAGCCTGCTTCCAGGCGATCCTCGAGAAGTGCCGCGATATCTATCGCCATGAGTTGCTGAGCAAGATCGCCGATGGCGAATATGCCTGGGAAGATTACGTCGAGCACGACGGCATTACCGATCCCAAGCTGCACAAGATCGCGATCAAGATGACCAAGAAGGCTGGCAAGATCGTGCTGGACTTCAACGGCACCGATCCGCAGTCCACCGGGCCGATCAACTGGCCCGCGGATTATGCCGACGGCGCCTTCCTGATCAAATGGATCGCGCCGATCCTGCGCAACCTCGCCGACACGCCGGAGCGCGCCGCCGAGATCCACGTCAATGAAGGCGTTTGCGATGTCTTCGAGATCGTGTTTCCGCCGAAGGGCACGCTGCTGACGCCGGAGTGGCCGGCGGCGACCAATGCCCGCTCCTTCGTGCTGCTGCGCTGCCTCGGCCTTTTGGCCGGTGTAGTCGCGCAGGCGGTCGATGGAAGGATGCCGGCGGATCAGGAGACCATCCGCTACACCGGATTCTTCGGCAAGGACGCGGAAGGCAAATCCTTCCTGTCGCGCGAAGTGCTCGGCGGCGGATCGGGCGGGCGCTATTACGCCGACGGCAACGACGCCATCCACATCGTGCCGGACTCGCGCAACCAGCCGGCGGAATTCACCGAGACGCGGTTTCCGCTGCTGGTGGAGAAGCTCGCTCTAAGCACCGATTCCGGCGGCGCCGGCCTGCGCCGTGGCGGGCAGGGCTATGAGAAACATTATCGCGCACTGGTCGATTGCCGCACCATCGTCACCGCTGATCGCGTTCGGCTCGGCTGCTACGGCCTCAACGGCGGAAAGGCCGGCGAACCGTTCTGCGTCACGGTGGACGCGGAGGGCGAAGCGCGAGACCTCGGCGGCCTGGTCGACGGCGAGGAAGTTTTGAAAGGGCAGGTGGTCCGCGTCGTCACTACCGGCGGCGGCGGCTGGGGCGATCCGCTGCAGCGCGAACTGCCGATGGTGCAGCGCGACGTCATCGAAGGCCGCGTCTCTCTGGCCGCAGCGGCGCGAGATTACGGCGTGATTTTTACTGCAGATAGCAGCCAGGATGAGCCTATCATCGACGAGGCCGCGACCGCGGCGCGACGTGACGAGATCCGGATGACGCGGCCCGCCGCCGGCATGATCGACCGCGGCGAGGGTTACGAGAAAATGCTGCGCGGCGAACATCTGCCGCGAATGCGCTGAGACCATACGACCGTAAAATACAAACATAATGGAATTGGTGAACTATGGCGATTGAAGTGGCGAAGGTCGAGCTGAAGACCGTGCAGGATGCAAGCGGTCTCGAGGAATTGATTACGTCCGGCAAGTTCGGCGCCGACGAGGTGATCGGCGTGATCGGCAAGACCGAGGGCAATGGCGGCGTCAATGACTTCACCCGCATTCTTGCCGACCAAGCCTATCGCCGCGTGCTGCTCAAGCACGGCACCCGCAGCGAAACGGCGATCCACGATGTGCCGATGGTGTGGTCCGGCGGTTGCGACGGCGTCATCACCCCGCACGCCACGATATTCGCCCGCAACGACAAGACCGGCCCGGCCGACAAGTCCCGGCTGGTGATCGGCACGGCGCTTTCCGCCGAGTTGTTGCCGGAAGACATCGGCCGTCTGGCGATGGTCCAGAAGGTCGCCGATGCCGTCAAGGCGGCGATGAAGGATGCAGGGATCACCGACGTCAAGGACGTGCACTACGTGCAGACCAAGACGCCCTTGCTGACCATCGAATCCACCCGCGACGCGGAATCCCGTGGCCAGACGCTGGCCTGCGAGGTCCACGATTCAATGGGCGTCTCCAACGGTACCACCGCACTCGGCATTGCCGTCGCACTCGGCGAAGTGCCGATGCCGAAGGCCGAACAGATCTGCAAGGATCTCGATTTGTATTCCGCGGTGGCATCATGTTCGTCCGGCGTCGAGCTGACGCAGGCGCAGATCGTGCTCCTCGGCAACAAGGCCGGCGCCGGCGGCCGCTATCGCATCGGCCATTCCGTCATGAAGGATGCGCTCGATATCGATGGCATCTATGACTCGATCCGCGACGCCGGCCTCGAACTGCCGGAGCGCCCGCGCTCGGAAGACCTCAAGGGCCGCGTCGTCAACTGCTTCATGAAGTGCGAGGCCGACCGTACCGGCCAGTTGCGCGGACGTCGCCAGATCATGCTCGACGATTCCGACGTTCACCATCACCGCCACTCCAAGGCGGCGGTCGGCGGTGTGGCCGCGCTGGCGATCGGCGACCCCGCAGTATTCGTGTCGGTTGATGCGATGCATCAAGGCCCGCATGGCGGCGGCCCGGTGATCGCGATCGTCGACGTCGGCGAATAGGTGAAGGACCGAGCAGGCCGGCCGGCGATTAAACGGCACGAGTCTTGCTCTAAAATTGATCACCTGCCGGGGGTAAGGCAGGTGAAATTCGCGGCGAGGGGGTCTCGCCAACTGCAATCATTGGGAGCACGACGCATGAATTCGCTGAATCGGATGATGTTGACCGCTACGACCGTGCTGGCGCTGGCCGGCTTTTCGCCGGAGCGGGCCGCCGCACAGGACAAGGTCGCGGTCGGCGTGTTTCCGTTGAGCTCGTCGCTGCCTTATTTCGTGGCGCTGGAAAAGGGCTACTTCAAGGAGCAGAACATCGAGCCGGAAATGACCAAGCTGATGGGCGGTCCGGCCAATGTGGCAGCGATGATCACCGGCCAGATCGAGGTTTCGGTCGTGCTGGTGACGCTGGAAGGCCTCAACGCCAACATCAAGAAGCCGGGCGTCGCGATGTACATCGCGCTGAACAGCCAGACCCCGGTGTGGAAGATGGAGCAGTTCGTTGTCCGCAACGGCGTCAAGGCCGACAAGATCTCCGACCTCAAGGGCATGAAGCTGATGTCCGCGCCGGGCCCGGCCAATCTCAATACCGCCAAGGGCATTCTCGCCAAGAACGGCGTCAAGGACGGCGAATACACCATCGACCAGCTCGACATGAGCCAGCATGTCAACGCCATGACCGCCGGCACGTTCGACGGCGGCTACACGCTGGAGCCGAATGCCTCGATGATGATCAAGGCCGGCGTCGCGCGCACGCTGGAAGCCGGCGTGATCTCGAAATACATTCTCGGCGACGAGAAGGCCGACGCCTATGCCGCCGGCTGCGCGATCACCACCGAGTTCATCCAGAAGCGCCCCGAAGTGGCAAAGCGCTTCGCGATGGCCTGGTCCAAGGCGATCGACTACATCAACAAGAACCCCGATGACGCCCGCAAGTACCTCGCCAAGAACACCTTCACCCCCGACAACGTCGTCGATATGGTGTCGATGCTCGGCTACACGATGGCCAAGGACATGACGCCGAAGCAGATCGGCGATCTGCAGAAGCTGTCGGATTTCGGCACCTCGATCGGTGTCGTCCCCGAGAAGCTCGACGTCACCAAATACATCTACAAGTATTGAGGTCGCAGTGAACGCCTTGCAGCCAGCTGCAAAGATCGAATTGTCGGACAATGCGCGGGCCGCAGCAACGCGGACCGCGCCGCACGTGACGATCCGGGGCCTCAGCAAGAAGTTCTCGGACGCCACGATCTACGACAATTTTGACTTCGACATTCCACGCGGCAAGCTGATGTCGGTGTTCGGGCCGAACGGTTGCGGCAAGAGCACGCTGATCAATATGATCGCTGGATTGTTTCCGGCGGACACAGGCGAGATTCTGTTCGACGGCCGGCCGCTGAACAAGATCAAGTTCGGCTACGTGTTCCAGAACTATCGCGAAGCCGTGTTCCCGTGGCTGAGCGCCTTCGACAATATCGCCTATCCGCTGAAGGTGATGGGCATCCCGAAGAAGGATCGCGTCGTTCAGGTCGAGAAGATCGTGGCCTCCCTCAACGTCAAGATCGATCTCAAGCTGTATCCCTACCAGATGTCCGGCGGGCAACAGCAACTGGTCTCGATCATGCGCGCTCTGGTGGTCGATCCGGAAATCCTGTTCCTCGACGAGCCGTTCTCGGCGCTGGATTACGAGATGACGCTGTTCATGCGCGAGCAGTTGCAGCGGGTGTTTCAGGAGACGCAGACCACGACGGTACTGGTGTCGCACGATCTGGAGGAGGCGGTGTATCTGTCAGACCGTATCCTGCTGTTGTCGCGCCATCCGGCGCGCGCCGTCGAATTCGTGCATTACGACGCACCAAGGCCGCGTACCGACAAGACCATGACGGAAGCTGATTTCATCAGTACCAAGGCGCATTGCCTGGAAATCTTCCAGCGCGAAGTGCGCAAGGGGTGAATGCGATGATCTGGAAGCGCCTCGAATTCCTGTTGCCGCTGGTCGGAGTAGCCGTGCTGCTGGCAATCTGGTCGTTCGCGACCTGGCTGCGCATCGTAGATCCTGTGCTGCTGCCGTCGCCGCTCGCCACCTTCAAGGCGATGTGGGCCGGCATGTTCCACGGCAAGCTGGGCATCGACTTCCTCAAGACCGTCGAGCGCACGATCTACTCGACCTTCTTTGCCGCGATCATCGCGATACCGCTTGGTATCCTGCTGGGATCGTCGGAGCGGCTGTATCGTTCGGTGGAATTCCTGATTGATTTCTTCCGCTCGACGCCGGCTTCGGCGATGTTCCCGCTGTTTTTGGTGCTGTTCGGCGTCGGCGATCGTACCAAGATTTCCGTCGCGGCCTTCGGCGCCGCGCTGGTGATCCTGTTCAACGTCGCCTACGGCGTGATGAACGCGCGCAAGACGCGAATCCTTGCTGCAAAGGTGATGGGCGCTTCGCGCGTTCGCGTGCTGTGGGACGTGATGCTGATGGAATCGATGCCGGCGACCTTCGTCGGCCTGCGCAACGGCGTGTCGCTGGCGCTGGTGATCGTCGTGGTCGCGGAGATGTTCATCGGCTCGGTCGATGGCCTCGGCCAGCGCGTGTTCGAGGCGCAGCAGATGTTCGAGATGCCCGACATGTACGCCGCCATCTTCGCCGCCGGCGCGCTGGGCTACGGCCTCAACCTGCTGTTCCTCACCATCGAACGCCGCTTCGTGCACTGGGCCGGCAAGTAGAAGCACTCAGACCTAACCCCGTCATTGCGAGGAGCCAACGGGTCCGGCTTCGCTTGCCCGATGATAAACTCCGCGACGCGGCAATCCAGAAAGCACAAGCTCTGCAAGAGCTGGATTGCTTCGTCGCAAGGGCTCCTCGCCATGACGAACGAGAGACTTTCATGACCGACAATCTTTCCCGCAAGACCGCCTGTGAACTCGCATCCCTGATTGCCAGCAAGGCCGTCAGCCCCGTCGAGGTGCTCGACGCCCATCTGGAGACCATCGCGCGGGTGAACCCGAAGCTCAACGCCATCGTCACGCTGGTTGCGGACAGCGCGCGTGAACAGGCGAAACAGGCCGAAGCCGCCGTGATGAACGGCGACAAGCTCGGCGCGCTGCACGGCCTGCCGGTCGTCATCAAGGATGTGACGCCTACCAAGGGCATTCGCACCACCTACGGTTCGCCGCGCTTCAAGGACCACGTGCCGACGGAGGATGCCGAAGCGGTGCGCCGCCTCAGGGCCCATGGTGCGATCGTGCTCGGCAAGACCAACACGCCGGAATTCGCCGCAGGCGCCAATACTTTCAACGACGTGTTCGGCGTCACCCGCAATCCCTGGAATCCGGCGCTCTCGCCGTCCGGTTCGTCGGGTGGTTCGGCGGTTGCGGTCGCCACCGGCATGGTGCCGCTGGCGCAGGGCACCGATTTCGGCTGTTCGATCCGCATGCCCGCATCCTTCAACGGCATCGTCGGTATTCGCCCGACGCCGGGGCTGACGCCGAACTGGCCGATGCCGATGGCGTGGGATCCCGGGCAGGTGCATGGCCCGCTGGCGCGCACCGCGGAAGATGCCGCTTTGATGCTCGACGCGCTGGTCGGCTACAGCCGGATGTCGCCGATCTCGGTCGCGCCGCCGTGGAAGAGCGCGCGCGCTATCGTGGCGGATGTGAAAGATCTCAAGGGCCTGCGTATCGCCTACGTCTCCGACATTTCCGGCATCGGCGTCGATCCCGAAATCGACGTGATCTGCCGCGCCTGCGCGATGTCGCTGGCGAGTGCCGGAGCCAGCGTCGAAGAAATCAAGTTCGATATCGCTGACGGCAAGGAGCCGTATCAGGCGTGGCGCGGGCTGTGGATGGTCGGCCAGCAATACGCCAATCTCGACCAGCTTGAGGAGTTCGGCGTCAACCTCAAGGGCAACGTCAAGGCCGGACTCAAGGTGACACCGCTGGATTTTGCAGCCTCAGAGCAGAAGCGGCAGGAACTGTTTCTGCGTTTTGCGAAATTCTTCGAGAGCTACGATCTCCTGATCACGCCGCAATCCCCCGTGAAGCAATTCCCGGTCGAGATGAACTTCCCGACCGAGATCAACGGCAAGAAGCTCGACAACTACACCGACTGGATCGCTGGCTCGTTCCTGATCACCCTGATGAGCCTGCCCGGCGGTGCGGTGCCTGCCGGCATGACATCGGACGGCCTCCCGGTCGGCATCCAGATCGTCGGCCCGCGCTTCGAGGAGCCGCTGATCCTCTCCGCTATGAAGATCGTGCAGCAGCTCCACCCGTTGGGCTGGCCGACGCACGGGTGATTCGGCTGTGGCGTGCATGACCTGGCTCAGGCCTCTCCACGTCGTTGCGAGGAGCGAAGCGACGCGGCAATCCAGAAAGCAGGACCTCACCGTGATGGAAGTGCCGATGAGCAACGAGGTCGGTCCGCTGCTGGCGGGGCAGGCGGCAGGCGGCGTTATATATGAGCCAGGCGCCTAGCAGGCGGAAGCGCAGGGGCCTCAAGGTGGTGCTGGCGTTCCCTCAGCTTTCGGGGCCTTACACCTTCTCGGCGATCTCGACCCGCAAGGACATCGATCCCGCGATCGCGCAGAAATTCGTGACGGCGATGGACTTGGCGCTGAAGGACATCCGCAGCAACCTCGAGGCGGCCGTTGCCAGCGGCATCAAGCTGTTTCCGAATCTGCCGGCATCGGTGGTCAAGGCTTCGGTCGAGCGCCTGATTCGGGACAACGTTTTCGCGGCCTCGGTCGCGATCAAGCCGGAAGTGATGAAGGCGGCGTTGCAGATCCAGGTTGATCTCGCCAACCTGCCGTCGATCCCTGCGGACGGGACCTTCATGAACACGAGCTACGCCGACAAGACCGCGAAGTAATCCGGTCAAGCGCCGCGGTGCTGCATATCGGAGCCGCGGCGCGCAAGCTGGCGTCGGGCAACGCCGTGACGCATAATGTTTTCTGAACGATCGACCGGCGGCGAGTCTTCGCGCCCGGCTGGTTTTAGAAATGCATACTGGCCGAGCCTGGAAGTGATCACTGATGTATGACGTAATCGTTGTCGGCGGCGGCTCTGCCGGCGCCGCCGTGGCTGCCCGTCTCTCCGAAGAGCCCGCCAAGCGCGTCTTGCTGCTCGAAGCCGGTCTCGACTGGCGCGCCGATGAGGCGCCGTGGGAAATCCGCACGCCGAATCCGATTCCGATCATTCACAACCGCGAATTTCAGGAGAAGTGGCAGTGGCCGCATCTTCTGACGCGCCGGGTGGCGGGGCAGGACGCGCGCTTCTACTGGCGCGGCAAGGGGCTCGGTGGCTCCTCGATGATGAATGGCCAGATCGCCATTCGCGGCGTTGCCGACGCTTTCGACGAATGGGAAGCGCTGGGCTGCACCGGCTGGTCGGCCAAAGAAGTGATGCCGCTGTTCTCGGTGATCGAGGACGATCTTGAATTCGGCGACCGTCCCGGCCACGGCCAGGGCGGACCTTTGCCGATCTATCGCGCGCCGCCGGACAAATGGGGCCCGATCGATAGCGGCCTGCGCGACGCTGCGTTGGCATCCGGCTATGGCTGGTGCGACGACGTCAACGGGCCGGACGGCGAAGGGGCTGCCTGCTACCCGATCAACAGCCGCGACAGCCGCCGCATCACCACCAACGAGGCCTATCTGGAGCCGGCGCGCGGCCGCGCCAATCTGGAGATCCGCGGCAAGGTGCTGGTCGATCGCCTGATCCTTGAGAACGGCAAGGCCACAGGCGTCGTCGTGCATGTCGAGGGGCAGGGCACTTCGGAAATCTCGGCGCGCGAAATCGTGCTGTGCGCCGGCGCGATTCATAGCCCGGCGATCCTGCTGCGCTCCGGTATCGGTCCGGCCGACGAACTCAAGGCGATGGGCATCGAGGTGCAGAAGGATCTGCCGGTCGGCCGGCAGTTCTTCGACCACCCGTTGTTCCGTGCCACCGTACAACTGCGCGAGGAGCTTCGCCCGACCGATCCCGACACCCGCCACACCAATTGCTGCGTGACCTATTCGTCGGGCCTCGCCAATGGCGGCAAGCGCGACATGATCCTGATCGCCTTTAATCACCGCGGCATTGGCGTGCCCGGGGCCGTGGCGGCGGGCCTGTTCAACGCGTTTTCGCGCGGCACGCTGAAGTTGGCGTCAGCCGACGCCTCGATCGATCCAACCGTCGAGGAGAACATGCTGGCCGATCCGCGCGACATGCTGCGCATGGTCGATGCAGTGAAGCGCCTCGCGGTGCTCACCACGCAGCCGGCTTTGGCCGGGATTACCGAGTGGATCCGCCTCACCGACACCGACCTGACATTGCCGCAGGCCGCCGCGCTACCGACCAGCGAACTGGAAGCCGTCCTTCGCCGTGATACCGGCGACATCCAGCATGCCGCCGGCACCTGCCGCATGAGCGGCTTCAACGACGCCAATGGTGTGGTCAATCCCGACGGCACCGTGAAGGGCATTGCCGGGCTTCGCGTCGCGGACGCCTCGATCATGCCCTCGGACTGCCGCGCCAACACCCATCTCACTACGGTGGTGATCGGCGAACACATTGCGCGGATGATGAAGCAGCAGAACATCGCCCGGGCCGCGCCCGCGATGGCCGTTTAAGAAACGCGAACGGCAACGATGGGTTCTTCACCTCTCCCGGCAAGCGGGTTGAGGGAGGTGGGGTTGCCGCAAATCAGAATTTTACTTTCAAAGGAAATCCGCATGACCACCAGCACCGAAGCCGCCGTCACCGAATGGATCGCGTCGCAAAAGCAGCCGATGATCGATCTGCTGCGCGACGTCGTGAACATCGATTCCGGTTCTTACGACAAGGAGGGCATCGATGCGGTGGCGGCGCGGTTCGAGCAGCATTTTGCCGAACACGGCATCGAGAGCTGGCGCGAGCCGCATGATGTCTATGGCGACGCGCTGCATGCGCTGGTCGCCAAGCCCGGCAGCAACGAGAAGCCGGTCCTGCTGATGGGGCATCGCGACACCGTGTTTCCCAAGGGCGAGGCTGCGCGCCGCCCGTTCAGCATCGACGGCAGCCGCGCCTTTGGCCCCGGCATCGCGGACATGAAGGCTGGCGTCGTCATCAACGTGTTCGTTGCCGCGGCCTTGCAGAAATTCGGTGGCGCGCCGTGCCCGGTGAAAGTGCTGATCACGGCCGACGAGGAAATCGCCTCGCCGTCGTCGCGCCCGGTGATCGAGCGCGAGGGCCGCGCCGCCCGCGCCGTCTACAATTCCGAGCCGGGACGGCCGACCGGCAACATCACCACCAGCCGCAAGGGCGGCGTGTTCATGCGCTTCGAGATCGTCGGCAAGGCTGCGCATTCCGGCAACAACTTTGCCGATGGGATCAGCGCGATCGGCGAGCTCGCCCACAAGATCGTGCAGATCCATGCGCTGACCGACATGGCAAAGGGCATTACGCTGAATGTCGGGCTGGTTCAGGGCGGCCAGTCGGTCAACACCACCGCGCCGCACGCCGAGGGCCAGATCGACCTGCGCTATATCGATCCCGCCGACCGCGCCACCACGCTGGCCGCGATCGAGCAGATCATCGCCACCTCGACGGTGCCGGGCACTACGGCGAAGCTGCACATCAACGGCGAATTCCTGCCGCTGGTGCAGAGCGAAGCCTCGAAGGCCATGTTCGCCGTCTACCGAGCCGCGGCGGGCGACGCCGGGCTGCCGACCCTCGATGGCGAATTCGCCGGCGGCTGCGCCGATTCCGGCTTCACCGCCAGCGTCGGCACGCCTACTCTGTGCGGCCTGGGTCCGGTCGGCGGCAACGTCCACACGCCCCTGGAATGGCTCGACCTCGACAGCATCGTCCCTCGCGCCACCACGCTGGCGCTGGCGATCCTGCGCACCGAGGTGGCGTAGCCATGGGGAGCTGCGCTTTCGGGCGACGGAGTTCGCGTTGATCAAGGTTCTGATTTTCGGCGGCAAGGGCGGCGGCACGCTGGCCGCCCGGACAGTGCAGGCGCTGTCGCGCGCCCATGCTTCGCATCAATGCATCGGTTATTTGAACGATCAGCTCGCGGTTGGAACATCGCTGTATGGCGGCGACGTCGTTGGCCGGTTTGACGACTGGCAGCGGTTTGACGACGACGTTTGCTTTGTCGCGCCGTTGCACAAGGCGGGCGGCATGCAGGCTAACGCGCGGCGGATCGTCGAGCTGGGCATCCCGCTTTCGCGCTGGACCGCCCTCATCGATCCGCAAGCCATCACGGCGGACGATGTCCCGACAGGGGCGGGATCGGTGATCTCGGCCTCAGCGCATATTGGACCGGACAGCTCGGTCGGTTCGCATTGCTTTCTGCGGCCGGGCGCCATTGTCTCGCACGACGTGAAGGTGTCCGATTTCGCCTATCTCGGCCAGGCCTGCGTCGTTGGCGGCTATAGCCGGATCGAGGAGGGCGCGCACATCGCTCCTGCGGCCGTCATTCGCGATGGGATCAGTGTCGGACGTTATGCGGTGGTCGGTATGGGAGCCGTCGTGGTGAAGGATGTTCCTCCCTTCGCCATCGTCATGGGCGTCCCGGCGCGGGTGACGGACTACATCACACCGGACGATCAGCCCGTGTAACGGCGAGCGTGCGACGATCGCGCTGCACCTTGACCGCCAGCCCTGCCAGGGGGGCCGACATCAACGCCGACGTCCAGCCGACAATAGAATACACAGGTGCTCCGTCGGCGACCCAAAGCGCGGCGCTGACCGTCATGACAGACAGAATGCCGACGAGGCCGGTCAGCACCCGGGACAGGCTGTAACACCTCGACCGGCTCAGGAAGAGCCGCAGCAATGTTCGCAGCGTGTAACGGCTTTTCCGCTGCGCCGATCGGTTCAACTGCACGGGGACTGCGACGATGCGGTCCGCCGCCTGGACCATTTCGGTAATCAAGGCGAAGTCGGGATCGGCTTTCGGGTCGAGGTGGAAACACAGCTGCCGACGGAATGCGCAGAAGGTCGTCAATTGCAGCGGAATGGCTTTTGCCAGAAACAGGTTGGAAATCAGGTTGCAGCCGAGTGCCGCCAGTCCGCGCCACAGCGGGCGCTTGAATGACTCCGCGACACCGATAACCAGAGTCCGCGGCGTGGCATTCAAAAGCTGTTCGAGCAGGCGCAGGATATCTTCCGGTTGATGCTGCAAGTCGTCGTCGAGCGTGATCACGACGTCATGGCGAGCCGCCAGAACTCCCGTCGTGGTCGCCTTCGATTGTCCGCGATTGATCGGCATCTCGACAACGACCACATCGGCCGCCTGTTTCTGCAGATCGCGCAATGCCGCCGCCGAGCCGTCGGTGCTGGCGTCGTCGACGAGGATAATTTCAAACCGGATGGACGATGACGCGCGCAGCGCTGCGATCGTGTCGACCAACCGCGGCAGCGATGCTTTCGAGTTGAACACGGGAATCACGATGCTTGCCACAGCGACGGGCGAGCGATCGGGATGCGCTGCGGAGATCGTGCCGGGCTGCCGGGCAGCCGTTCCGCAATCGATGTCCTGTGAAAGCGACACGAAGTTCTCTAGTGTACTGAAGTCATTGAGTTTTTGGAGCGGGTGGAGGGAATCGAACCCTCGTATTCAGCTTGGAAGGCTGCTGCTCTACCATTGAGCTACACCCGCGTTGGCGATCAGGTATCACGTCGCCGGATTCGCCTCAACCTCTCCGGCGTGGCATTTCGCGCAGTCGCGAGGGGCCTGGTTTCTCACGGGGATACCGATCGATCGCGCCGGCCGCGCCCGGCAGGTTTATTTTTGGTGCGGTCGGCAACGATGCAACCTCCGGGCACTTCGGCACGTTATCTTCTCGCTGGTTCATCCTGACCGGAGGTTGTCATGTCCCATTGGCGAGCGACGCGCGGTATGGCGGAGAGGCTGGATGCGCGGGGGAATGAAGACGCCAGTTATGCCACCGGGTGGGCCTTAAGTGGCCTTGGGACCTTGCTGGCAGTCGTACTGGTCTGGCAGCTCCATCTCTAGACCAGCGCTATCCTTCATGCATCGCTTCCAGCAACGCCACCACCAGTCCGATCTGCGCTGACGGCAGACCGCGGGCCTTGGCCACCTGTTCGAGCGCAAATGTCGCCTCGGTGTGAATCCGGAAATGCGCGGCGTTCTGTTCGACGCCGCCATCGGGCGCATCGCCGAACACCACCTGCTGGCAGCGCGGCAGCGATCGTGATGTGAAGGCGCGGCAGGACAGCGGGCGCACCTCATAGACCGTGCAGCGGTTGTCGTCGCCAAGCAGCACGCAGCGCAGCCGAAGCCGGGCCGGGTCCGGCACCGCGCGGAAGGCATCGCTGGCGACCCGCAGCCGTTCCCGCAGGGCAGCGCGTTCGACCGCCGTGAAGCTGGCTTCGATATGATCCGCGATCAGCGCGGCGATACCGGGCGGCACCTGAACGTAAAGATGGCAGCACGGACTGCAACCGCTGGAGCAGGCGGGGGCCGGCTGGTTCGGGATGTTATCGCGGAAACTGTTCGCCGCGGCCTCGGTGATCGCGATGGCGTCGCGCGCGGCCTCTACCATGGTGCCGGACTGCGCCAGCGTGGCGTGCAGCGTCGTGGCGAGTTCTGCGAAGATGCCTTCATAGCGCCCGGACAGCGAGCGCATCAGCGTGCCGACGGATTCGATCTCCGCGGCGACATGGCGGCTGGCCTGTTGCGAATCCATAGAGCGCGTCCGGTTGCGCGCCCGGCATAGGCCCGCCAGGGCGCCCCGTCACGGACTATATGCGCCTGCGCCTGGTCGAATCGCACGCGTTTCACAGCTTTGTCATCGCGGGCCGGTTGCAATAAGGCGCTTGAGCACGATCTCGGGGAGGGGATGTTTACGAGCTGTTGTGGAGGATCGAACATGCGGCTGCATTTCCTGAACCCTCCTTGCCCCGCCATCGCGCTGGCCGCCCTGATCTGTCTGGCCGCAGGCAGCTATCCGGCAATGGCGGAGGCAGCCGGCCTTCGACAGCCGTTGGGTGCAACGCGCGACCATGTGGCTGTCACCGATCTCGGCGCCGCGCGGAAGCGACGTTACGTGCGCCGTCGGCCCGTGCGTGACTATCCGGGCTACATCGTCAGCCCGCCGCCAAGCCGTCCGAGCTTCGGCTATGGTTATGGCGATAACCAGACCGGTGGCAGCGGTTGACGCGACACAGCTCGCGTCACGCCCGCAGTTTGGCTCGCCCGGTCAGCGCCAGCACTGACACCCCGACAATCCGCGCGACAATGCCCGCGACGTCGGTGAGGTCGCAGGCACCGTCGGACATCTTGCCGAGCCGTTCGCTGTCCCGGACGGTCTGGTGTGCCATCGCCAGCGCGAAATGAATGCCCCAGAAAAGGTCAGCCTCGTCGTGGTCGGGCAGGGTGCGGCGCATGGCTGCTGCGAAACGGCGGAGATGATCAACCTCGCGGTTCTTGATCTTGCGGATCGGCGGCACCGATTCGATCGAGGCGCGGATCATGAAGCGCGCGGCGTCGGAACGCTGCTTCTCCGGGCCGAGGCAGCCGCGCAATGTCGGGCCAATCAGTGCGGTGAAGATCGCCGCCAGTTCGGCCCGGCCGCCGCCGGCCTCTTCGGCGATCTTTAGTTCGTTGAGGCGCTCGCGGTTGGTCACCAGGCCGCGCGTCACGAACAGCTCGGCGATCAATTCGTCCTTTGAGCCAAAATGATAGTTCACCGCGGCAAGGTTGACGTCGGCCGCGGCGACGATGTCGCGCATCGTGACGTCGGCAAAGCCGCGCGCGGCATAGAGCCGCTCGGCCGCTTCGAGGATCGCCGTCCTGGTGTGGTCTGCCGCCATGAGAGAGCCCTATGCGCCGGGCGCGGGACGAGGTGATTGCATTTCAAACGCGTGTATGAAACTATCGTTTGACCGGCCGCGATGTCAATTGTCCCGTGGGCAGTATGACGTGTCGTGGTCGGGTTTGCGTCGGCCATGCTCGCAGCTGCAACAACAGAAAAATGCTTGCGGACGACGAACGACAGGACAACAGTGCCGCCAAATTCTTCCTGAAAAAAAAGATGAGGACACCCCATGGATTTCACTCTCTCGAACCGTCAGCGCGAATGGCTCGATCGCGTTTCTTCCTTCATGGACAAGCATGTACGTCCTGCGCAGCCGATCTATCGGCAGCAGGATGAAGAGGGCGCGCGCTGGAAGGTGATCCCGATCGTCGAGGAGCTGAAGGCCAAGGCGAAAGCCGAGGGTCTGTGGAACATGTTCATGCCGCCGTCTTCTCATGAGGACGAGGAATTCCACGGCGCGGGATTGAGCAATCTGGAATACGCGCTGCTAGCCGAGCAGATGGGTCACATCGGTTGGGCTTCCGAAGTATTCAACTGTTCTGCGCCGGACACCGGCAACATGGAAGTGTTCATGCGTTACGGCTCGAAAGAGCACAAGCAGAAGTGGCTGCGCCCGCTGATGAACGGCGAGATCCGCTCCGCCTTCCTGATGACCGAGCCGGCGGTCGCCTCATCGGACGCCACCAACATCGAAACCTCGATCGTGCGCGACGGCGATGAATACGTCATCAACGGCCGCAAGTGGTGGTCGTCCGGCGTCGGCGATCCCCGTTGCGCGATCATGATTGTGATGGGCAAGACCGATTCGTCGGCGCCGAAGCATCAGCAGCAGTCGCAGATTCTGGTGCCGCGCGACGCCAAGGGCGTCACCGTGGAGAAGATGCTGCCGGTGTTCGGCTTCGACGACGCGCCGCATGGCCACGCTCAGGTGCTGCTGGAAAACGTGCGCGTGCCGGCCTCCAACATTTTGCTAGGCGAAGGCCGCGGCTTCGAGATCGCACAGGGCCGTCTCGGTCCCGGCCGCATCCATCACTGCATGCGCACCATCGGCAAGGCCGAAGAGGCACTGGAAAAGATGGTCAAGCGCCTGTCGTCGCGCACCGCGTTCGGCAAGAAGATTATCGAATACTCGATCTGGGAGCAGCGCATCGCCGAAGCCCGCACTGACATCGAAATGAACCGGCTGCTGTGCCTGAAGGCCGCCGACATGATGGACAAGGTCGGCAACAAGACCGCGCAGCTCGAAATCGCGATGATCAAGGTCTCCGGCCCGAACATGGCGCTGAAGATCATCGACAACGCGATCCAGGCTTACGGCGCGGCCGGCGTCTCCGATGATGCAGGCCTTGCCCGCGATTACGCCTCGATGCGCACCATGCGTCTCGCGGACGGTCCGGACGAGGTCCACAACCGCGCGATTGCGCGGCTTGAGCTTCGCAAGTATGCCAATGCTCCGGCCAAGCACTAACCACTGACGAGGTAGCAGCGTGACTGAAAGCGTGCGCAAGGACGACGATTTTTCGGGCACCAAGCCGGTCGAGGAACGTCATCGGATCGATGAAGTTCGTCTCGAAGCCTGGATGAAGGAAAACGTCGAGGGTTATCAGGGACCGCTGACCGTCCTGCAGTTCAAGGGCGGTCAGTCCAACCCGACCTACCGGTTGAACACGCCCGGTCGCTCCTATGTGATGCGTCGCAAGCCGTTCGGAAAGCTGCTGCCCTCCGCCCACGCCGTCGATCGCGAATTCAAGGTGATCGCGGCGCTGGGCAAGCAGGGTTTTCCGGTGGCGAAGGCCTATGCGCTGTGCACCGATGACAACGTGATCGGTTCGGCGTTCTACATCATGTCGATGGAAGACGGCCGGATCTTCTGGGATCCGGCGCTGCCGCAGCTCTCCAGAGAAGAGCGCCGGCCGATCTTCACCGACAAGATCGAGACGCTGGCGAAGCTGCACATGTATGATCCCGTCGCCATCGGGCTCGGCGATTTCGGCAAGCCCGGCAATTATTTTGCCCGGCAGGTCGATCGCTGGACCAAGCAGTACAAGGCGTCGGAAACACAGTCGATTCCGGAGATGGACCGGCTGATGGAATGGCTGCCGACCTCGGTGCCTGACCAGGAGCGGGTGTCGGTGGTGCATGGCGACTACCGCATCGACAACATGGTTTTCCATGCGACGCAGCCCAAGGTGCAGGCGGTGCTCGACTGGGAGCTGTCGACCTTGGGCGATCCGATGGCCGACTTCACCTATCTCCTGATGCAATGGACGATGCCGGGCCTTTCCGGTCTCGATTTCGAGGCGCTCAACATCCCGACGATGGATGAAGCCGCCGAGATCTATTGCAAGGCGACGGGACGCAGCAGCGTGCCGAACCTGAACTGGTACTACTCCTACAACCTTTTCCGCCTTGCGGGCATTTTGCAGGGTATCGCCGGCCGCATCCGCGATGGCACCGCGTCATCCGCCAAGGCGATGGAGTCGGTCAAGCGCACCGTGCCGCTGGCCAAGGCCTCATGGGAATATGCGCTGAAGGCTGGCGCGAAATGAATGGCAGGGAAGCGCGGGCCAACTGGCTCGCGCTTCTTTTTTGGTCCACATAGAGCGTCGTCGCTCACGCTGATCCCGCCCGGCGCTGTCCGCAGCCTTTCCAGGATTTCCCTTGGCGCTCTCTCCCAATCTTCGTGGCAGCCTGCTGATGGCCGTGGCCATGGCCGGCTTCAGCCTTAACGACGCGACGACCAAATTTCTCACAGCCCAAATGAATTTTGGCCAGGTGATGCTGGTCCGCGGCCTCGTCGCCGGCGTACTGGTGTTCGCGCTCGCTTACCATCAGCGGGCATTGCGGCCGGTGACCATCCTGTTCAAATTGCCGGTGGCGCTGCGGGTGTTTGGCGAGATCGGCGGCACCGTGACGTTCCTCGCCTCGATCACCTATCTGCCACTGGCCAATACGTCGGCGATCTTCCAGTCGCTGCCGCTGGCGATCACGCTCGGCGCGGCCTTGATCTTCCGCGAGCCGGTGGGATGGCGGCGCTGGCTGGCGATCGCGGTGGGCTTCATCGGCGTGCTCATCGTGGTGCGGCCGGGCGTCGCGGGCTTCAACCAGTTTTCGCTGCTGGCTTTGATCTCGGTGGCCTTCTGCACCGTCCGCGATCTGGCGACGAGCCGGATTCCCAAGGAAATCCCATCATTGTTCGTGACGCTGCTGACGACGTGCGTTGTGACCATCGTCGGCGGCATCGTCATGGTGCCGCTCGGCGGCTGGACGCCGCCCTCCGGCAGCGCGTCGGTCCTGCTGGCGCTGGCCGCCGTGCTGGTGCTGATCGGTTATCAGTGCGTGATCATGGCGCTGCGCTCCGGAGATATCTCCGCGGTGGCCCCATTCCGCTATTCGCAACTGCTGTGGGCCATGCTGCTCGGCTATCTCGTGTTCGGCGACGTACCGGACGCGCCGATGATCCTCGGCGCTTCGGTGATCGTGTTGTCCGGTCTCTACGCTTTCCACCGCGAGCGCATCCGCAACCGGATGCAGGCCACCAGCGCGCCGAGCATGCCGCCTGACGGATTGTAAGAAGCGACCGCGCGGTAGCGGCCGCGTCGTTCCGAGTAGCCGTTGCAGCGAAAGCAATCGGGTCGGCCCTTGCGGCCTTCCGGATTGCTTCACATCGCTGCTCGCAACGCCGGCCTTGAGGGCCGATTATGCGCTCAGATCGGCTTGCCCGAATACGGCATCGACGCGGTCAGCCCGCCGTCGACCGGAATTGCCTGGCCGTTGACGTAGGATGCGTCGTCGCTGGCCAGAAACAGTCCCATTGCCGCCAGTTCGTGCGGTTGTCCGGCGCGCTTCAGCGGGTTGAGCTGGCCGATCTTGCCTTCGGTGCCGCGATCCTTGGCGTTGTCGAAGATCGGCTTGGTCATGCCGGTCTCGATCAGGCCGGGGCAGACCGCGTTGATGCGCACGCCGGTGCCGGACAGCGAATAAGCGGTGGTCTGCACCAGGCTGATGACGCCGGCCTTGCTCGCCGCATAGGGATGACCGGAGGCCCCGGACTTCAGCCCGGCCACCGAAGCGGTAAGGACGATCGAACCGTAGTTCTGTGCGATCATGTGCGGCATCGCATATTTGATGGCGAGGAACGGGCCGATCAGGTTGATGCGCAGGATTTCCTGCCACTGTTCGACGGTCTGGTCGACCAGCGGCACCAGCCCGCCTGACACGCCGGCATTGGCCCAGATCGCATCGAGCCGGCCGTGCTTGGCGACCGCTTTCTCGATGAACGCTTTCACGTCGCTTTCGGAACCGGCGTCGGCCATGACCGCTTCGATGGTGCCGCCGGCATTGCCGACCAGCGTTGCGGTTTCCTGCACGGAGTCGCTACGATCGACCACGATCAGCCGGGCGCCTTCCTTGGCGAACAACAGGGCCGCGGCGCGGCCGATGCCGCTGCCGGCGCCGGTGATGATCACGGATTTGCCTTCGAGACGGCCCATAGGTTTGCTCCCGTTGTTTTTGCGCGGCTTGCCGCCGCGTGGAATTTGCCTGCGTCTGCATTCTGAAGAGGCTTGAGACGTTGCGCGCACTGACGTACAGCGGATGAAACAGTATTGAAGGGTGATTGCGATGTCCAACGCCGAAAAACCGTTCGTGGCCCAGCACACTGTTCCCACCGGCGTTGTATCGACCAGGTGGTGGTGGGTACGACACGCACCGGTGCGCAGTGACGGCGGCAACATCTACGGTCAGAAGGACATGGACTGCGACTGCAGCGACCGCGTGGTATTCAACGCGGTGAGCAGGGTCCTGCCGCGCAACGCCGCGTGGTTCTCCAGCAATCTGAAGCGCACGCACCAGACTGCGGACGCGATCTGGGCCGCAGGATTTCCCAAGCCTGACAACATGCAGCACGAGCCCGAACTGGCCGAACAGCACCTCGGCGACTGGCAGGGCATGAACCGCGCGGCGTTCTTTGCCAGCCGCCCGATCAATGTCGGCAGCTACTGGTTCGCGCCGATCGACGAGCCGTCGCCGAACGGCGAAAGTTTCATGGATCTGTATAACCGCGTCCGCCGCGCGATCGAGCGCATCACCGCCGCGCACGCGGGTAAGGACATCATCGCCGTGGCGCATGGCGGCACAATCAAGGCCGCGATCGGCGTAGCGCTGGGTGATCAACCGGAAAAGGGCCTTGCCTTCACCATCGACAATTGCTCGGTGACGCGGCTCGATCATCTCGCCAGCGACGGTCACGCCGGCTGGCGGATTCCGATGGTCAACCAGCAGCCGTGGATCGCGGACGCCTCGCACGCCGCGATGCATCAGCCGGCCGGACCGGAGATCGCGACCGCATC
>NZ_JAQGJT010000005.1 GCF_028290495.1 Tardiphaga sp. | reverse complement strand
GGCGGCGATCCTGTCCGAGACCCAGTCGCGGGCGCTCAACGTGCAGCTTGCCGAACTCGCGCTGCTGCGGCTCGGCGCGCGGCCGTTCCACATCGTGGTGCCGAGCCCACGCAACCGGCATCCGGTGCCGGTGCGCTCGACCGGCGCCAGCGAAGCCATCGGCGGGCGTGGCCCCGTGATCGGCGCGCTTGGAGCCGCCGGCTTCGTGGTCGACTGCACCATCGAGGGCCTGATGCATGCACCCGAGACGCCGGCGATCCTCAAAAGCGGTGCGCGTATCCTGGTGATCTCGAACGAGCACCCCGAGGCGCTCGAACGCATGGCGCCGGACAGCGCGCTTGAAACGCGCGTGCGCGCGGCCGCGAAACTCCTGCGCTCCTCGAAGCGCATGACCGTGACGTCGCCGGGCGGCACCGATCTCGAAGTCGATATGGCGGGCGCGCCGACCGTCGGCATCTGGGGCTGGACCGAGAAGCCGGGCACGCTCGCGCATTGGCCGGGCGGCATCGTGGTGAGTTTCCCGAAGAGCAAAACCATCAATGGCACGCTGGTGATGGACGCCGGCGATATCAACCTCACCTTCAAGCGCTATCTGACGTCGCCGGTGCGGATGGTGCTGAAGGACGATTACGTCGTCGAGCTGACCGGCGAGGGGGCCGATGCGGAGATGATGAAGCGCTACCTCGCTGCCTGGGGTGACAAGGAAGCCTATGCGGTGTCGCATGTCGGCTGGGGCATGAATCCCAATGCGCGCTATGAGGCGCTGGCGATGTACGACCAGCGCGATACCAACGGCACCGAGATCCGCGCCGTGGCCGGCAATTTCCTGTTCTCGACCGGCGCTAACGAATTCGCCGGGCGCTACACGGCCGGGCATTTCGATCTGCCGGTGATGAACACCACGGTCGAACTCGACGGCGTGGTGGTGATCAAGGCCGGCGTTCTGCAGGATGTATTCGGGTAGTCAGTCCCGAACGACACTCTCTCGTTCGTCATGGCCGGCGCTATGCCGGCCATCCACGACAGCGCGTGACATCGTGGATGGCCGGGACAGGCCCGGCCATGACAGAGTTACAATTTCGACGATGTCGTAAATTGCGTCACAGCACCGGCGGCTTTGCGAGCTCAAAGTGCCGCAGCAGATCCACGAATGCCGCCAGCCGCTGCTCGCGATAGGCGTCGACATCCATGCCGGCGTAATCGAGAAAACCTTCGCCAGAGCGCAGGCCGACTTTGCCTTCGGCCATGTTGCGGCCGATGATGTCCGGCGCGGCGTAGCGATCGCTGTTCAGCGCACCGGTGAGATACTGGCTGGCATAGTGCAGGATATCGCCGCCGCCCCAGTCGATGAATTCCAGGAGGCCGAGCACGGCGAAGCGGAAGCCGAAGCCGTATTTGATCGCCTTGTCGATATCGGCGGCGGAGGCGACGCCTTCCTCGACCATGCGCGCGGCCTCGTTCATCGCGAGAGCCTGAATGCGCGGCACGATATAGCCGGGCGTCGCAGCGCAGACCACGGGCTTCTTGCCGATGCCTTCGAGCAGTTCGATGACTCGCGCGGTGATGGCCGGATCGGTCGCCTTGCCCGGCGAGAGTTCGACCAGCGGCACCAGATAGGCCGGGTTGAGCCAGTGCGCATTCAGGAAGCGCTCGGGATGCGCGACCGCACTCGAAATGTCATCAACCAGAATGGTGGATGTCGTTGAGGCGATGATTGCATTCGGCCCTGCAAGCTGCGACGCCTTCGCCAGCGCCTCACGCTTGAGGTCGAGCACTTCCGGCACGCCCTCGAAGATGATCGCGGCGCTCGATAGCGCGGCCGCGGCGCCGGTCTCCGGCACCACGCTGACGCGGGCCATCAGCGTCTCGACATCGGCCGGCGTCAGCAGACCAAAACGCGACAGCGAGGCAAACGTCTTGCGGATCTCGCCGAGCGCTTCGGCTTCGAGTCCTGCGAACTTGTCGGTGTCGCGCGCCTTGAAATCGACGATGGCGACGTCGTGCCCGGCATAGGCGAAGGCCACCGCAATGCCGCGGCCCATGCGGCCGGCGCCGAGGCAGGCGATGGTGTCGCGCGAAGTCATGACGCAAAACCTTCGCGCAGCAGCTTGAGCAGGCCGTCGCGGTCGAGATCGCCGAAGCCGAGCGAGGCCAGCGTGCGGCCGCCCTGCAGAAAATTCTCGCCGCAAATTGCGCCGCCGATGGCGAGGAAGGCCTTGATCAGCGGCGTGTCGGTGCCGGCGAGTGTCGCGCAGGACAGGAAGAACGACAGGCCGACGCGCAGATCCTCGCGCATGTAGCGGTGCTCGCGCAACACGATGTGCTCGCGCCAGTCGCCGGAATCGGTGAGGCGGTCGTGCGAGCCGCGGCCATACATCCATTCCTCGCCCTCGCTGGCGTAATGATGCGCCAACGGGAAATGCGGGCCGTGGTAACCGAAGGTCTCGCGCACGGCGATGCGCTCGGCATCGAGCGCGTCAGTGACGCGGCGGATTGAGGGCTGCGTGCCTTCCTTGTGGATGTCCCAGGTTTCGAAATGCTCCAGCGGCCCAGCATTCATCACGATCAGCGGCGGGTGGATGACCGGGCCTGCATTCATCAATGCGCCGGACAAAGCATCGCCGCAGGGCTCGATCACCCCGGGGAAGGCCCGGTCGATCACCTTGCAGGCGTGGTCGGACAGCGCCAGCGGAAACACGCCGGTCGGCAGTCGCTTGGCGCGGATGGTGATCGATACCTCGAACGGGCCGTGCTTGCGCGCCAGCCAGGGCAGGGTGCCGGTCTCGGCAAAAGCTATGCGGGCATGGTTGCCGGCGTCATGGGCGGCCTTGGCGAAGATCATCGAGCCGAAGGTCGCCGGCGGCAGAT
The DNA here is from genome assembly GCF_028290495.1 of Tardiphaga sp. GTDB lineage: Bacteria > Pseudomonadota > Alphaproteobacteria > Rhizobiales > Xanthobacteraceae > Tardiphaga. The sequence continues at coordinate 2,740 of NZ_JAQGJT010000005.1, read as the reverse complement.
ACACCACTTGGCCGTCCGCGAGATGCGGCGCCAGCACGCGGGCAATGTCGGGTTGCGCGAATGCGGGAGCTGGGCACAGGATCAGTTCGGCATCGCGGATCGCTTCCGCGATATCTGTGGTTACGAGCGTCAGTTGGGTGTCGAGCGTGCCCTGCGCGTTTTTGACGACAATGCGCGAGCCGGCAGCGCGGTGCGCGGTGACGGCGTCCTTGTCGCGACGCCAGAGGCGGACGTCATGGCCCTGCAGGGCGAAGTCACCTGCGGCGGCGAAGGAACCATTGCCGCCGCCCAGAACTGCGATCTTCATTGTTGAACTTTCTTTCTTACAAGCTGCATCCCCAGCCACTCCCTCATCCTGAGGAGCGCGCTCTTGCGCGCGTCTCGAAGGATGCGTGGATGGATGTGACCTTGCGTCTCATGGTTCGAGACGGCGCCGAAGAGGCGCCTCCTCACCATGAGGGGGTGAGTTCGCGGCATCATTCTGGAGCGTCCGCGCTCTGCTTCAGTTTGAAATGCTGGACCTTGCCGAGCGCGGTGCGCGGCAGATCGGTGACAAAGATGATGTCGCGCGGCACCTTGAAGCGGGCCAGTTGCGTCAGCACATGGGCGCGCAGGGCTTCGGCCGTGCAATGGCATTCCGGCCGCAGCAGGACATAGGCGACCGGCACTTCCTGCCATTTCGGATCGGGCACGCCGATCACGCCGACTTCGGCGACATCGGGATGCTCGAGCAGCACGCGCTCGATCTCGGCGGGATAGATGTTCTCGCCGCCGGAGATGATCATGTTCTTCTTGCGGTCGTGGACCCAGAAGTAGCCGTCGGCGTCGCGGGTGCCGATGTCGCCGGTGCGGTACCAGCCGTCATGCAACGCCTCGCGCGTGGCGCTCTCATTGCCCCAATATTCGAAGAACACGTTTGGGCCGCGCACGGCGATCTCGCCGGCGCTGTGTGCGGGCTGTTCGACGCCGGTATCATCGACGATCCTGGCTTCGCAGCACAGGCCCGGCAATCCCGTCGAGCCGGTTCGGGACAGGTCGCCGCCCAGCCTTGTGTAGACCGAGATCGGGCAGGTTTCGGTGGAGCCATAGACCTGCAGTACCGGGATATCGCGCGCGGTGAGGCGGGCGATCAGATGCGGCGGCACGATTTGCGATCCGGTCGACACCGCCTTGAGGCAGGACACGTCGGTCGAAGCCCATGATGGGTGCTCGGTCATCGCCTGGATGATCGCCGGCACCCATACGGTGAGCGTCGGCCGTCGATCGACGATTGCGGCGAGTGTTGAGTCCGGCGTGAAGCGGGCGTGGATCGTCACGGTGGCACCAAAATGCAACGCCGGCGTGGTCTGGATGTTGAGCCCGCCGACATGGAAGAACGGCAGCACGGTCAACACGTGATCATCGGAGGTGAGGCCATGCATGTGCTGGCTCATTACGCCGTTCCACAGCAATGCCTCCTGGCGCAGCACGGCGCCCTTGGGCCGGCCGGTGGTGCCGGAGGTGTAGACGATCAGCAGCGGGCAGGAGAGGCCGGTATGCGGATTGCGGCCGTCGCCGCTGGCTTTTGCGAGCAGCGCGTCGAACGTCTCGCCGGCGGGCGGTGTGAAATCGAGCGCGATGATGCGGGTGTCGGGCAGGCTCTCGGCGAGCGATGGCAGGATCGCAGCGAACGCCTGCTCAAGCACCAGCACCTTCACCGAGGCATCCGACAGGATAAACAGTTGCTCTGCTACCGCCAGCCGCCAGTTCAGCGGCACCAGCATCGCGCCGAGCCGCGCGCAGGCATAAAGCAGCACGAGATAGTCCGGGCGGTTGAGGCTGAGGATCGCGACACGATCGCCTCGGCCGACATGGCACTCGGCCTTCAGCGCTTTCGCCGTGGCCTCGATGCGCGCGTGGAACGCGGCATGGCTGAGCGTCTCGCCCTCGAAGTGAACCGCGGGCTTGTCCGGCGTGAACGCGGCGTTGCGGGCGATGAGATCAGAGAGGTCCACGATGCGATGTCCGGAGTTGGTGAGGGCTCGTAGAAGAGAACGTCATTGCGAGCCAGCGAAATTCGCCCGTTGGCGAACTTCGCTGAGCGAAGCAATCCAGAAGGCCACAAATGCCGGAAGAGCTGGATTGCTTCGTCGCAAGGGCTTCTCGCAATGACGGCTGCGCGTGTCGTGCGTCGTGTCTTTTTACTCGTCCTTCTCTCCCGGTTCGTACAGCGCGTCGCGACCGATGCGGTCGAGACACAGCTCTGCGGTCCAGGGCAGCATCAGGGCGCCGCAGCGGCTGTCGCGGTAGATCCGCTCCAGCGGCAGCGACTTCAGCATCGCCTGGCCGCCGCAGGTGCGGATCGCCAGCGTGGCGATCTCGTTGGCGCCTTCCATCACGGAATACTGCGCCGCATAGGCGCGCAGCACCTGCTCCTTGCTCGGATTGGCGCAAGCCTCGGTGACCGCCTGGAACCAGATGCCCTTGATCTGCTCCAGCTTGATCTGCATCTGCGCCACCGCGATCTGCTTGGTCGGATACATCCGGCGCTTCACCGGCGGGGTGCCCGGCATCTCACCGCGCAGATAACGCACGGTGAAATCGTAAGCCGCCTGCGCCAGGCCGACATAGGTGGGCGACAGCGTCAGGAACATATGCGGCCAGCGCATCGCGGCCTGAAAATAGACGCCGCGCGGCATCAAGGCCGCATCTTCCGGCACGAACACGTCCTTGAAAAGCAGCGTGCGCGAGACCGTGCCGC
>NZ_JAQGJT010000187.1 GCF_028290495.1 Tardiphaga sp. | reverse complement strand
CCGTGCGCTGCGGCGCTGCCGCAGCGACCGGGGCCGCAGCCGACGGTGCCGAGGTCTCGAGCTTCTGGGCGCGTTCGGCCATGCGCGCATTGTCGGCGCGCAGCCGTGCGGTCAGATCGGCCAGACGGCTGTCCGGCGTGGCGGCCGAGGCAACGGCGTTGGTCGCGGCCGCGGCCGGGGCGGCGGCGTTGCGCGCGATGATCGCCTGTTCGATGCCGGTGGCAACGACCGAGACGCGGATGATGCCGTCGAGGGTCTCGTCGAAGGTCGCGCCGACGATGATGTTGGCGTCCTGATCGACTTCCTCGCGGATGCGGGTCGCGGCTTCGTCGACTTCGAACAGCGTCAGGTCCTTGCCGCCGGTGATCGAGATCAGCAGGCCGCGGGCGCCCTTCATCGAGGAGTCGTCGATCAGCGGGTTGGCGATCGCGGCTTCGGCCGCGGTCAGCGCGCGCTTCTCGCCGGTCGCTTCGCCGGTGCCCATCATCGCCTTGCCCATTTCGCGCATCACGGCGCGAACGTCGGCGAAGTCGAGGTTGATGAGGCCTTCCTTGACCATCAGGTCGGTGATGCAGGCGACGCCCGAATAGAGCACCTGGTCGGCCATCGCGAAGGCGTCGGCAAAGGTGGTCTTTTCGTTGGCTACCCTGAACATGTTCTGGTTCGGGATGATCAACAGCGTATCGACCACCTTGTGGAGCTCGGCGATGCCGGACTCGGCGGTGCGCATGCGGCGCTGGCCTTCGAAGTGGAACGGTTTTGTCACCACGCCGACAGTGAGGATGCCCATGTCGCGCGCGGTCTTGGCGATGACGGGGGCTGCACCGGTGCCGGTGCCGCCGCCCATGCCGCAGGTGACGAACACCATGTTGGCGCCCGAGAGGTGATCACGAATCTCGTCGATCACTTCCTGCGCGGCGGCAGCGCCGACGTCCGGCTGCGAGCCGGCGCCGAGGCCCTGGGTCACCACGGTGCCCATCTGCACGATGCGCTGCGCCTTTGACATGGTGAGCGCCTGCGCGTCGGTGTTGGCGACGACGAAGTCGACGCCCTGCAAACCGGCGGTGATCATGTTGTTGACGGCATTGCCGCCAGCGCCACCCACACCGAACACGGTGATGCGGGGCTTGAGCTCGGCGATATCAGGGGGGGTCAGGTTGAGTGTCATTTCGTTGCCTCTCGATTACGCGCGCGTTGTCTGGTCATGCCCGCGGCCGAAGGCCGAAAGCGTCGAAGATGGAAAAAGGGTGGGTCGGAAAAATTTCATTAGAAGCCTTCGCGAAGCCATCGCCCGACCTTTCCGAAATAGCCGTCGTCGGTCCCTGTCTTGAGCTGCCGCGTATGCCGCGGTTCAACGTGTTCAAGATGAGCGTATTGCGGGTAAACGAGCAGCCCGGACGGCACTGCGAACGAAGCGCTCTTGGCCTCCGAGGGCAGCCGGCCGAAACCGAGCGGACGGCCGATGCGAACCGGACGGCCGAGAATCTGGGTGCCGAGTTCGGCCAGGCCATTGAGCTGCGACGCGCCGCCCGACAGCACGACTCGCGCCCGCGGCTCTGCGGCAAAGGGCGAATCCGCAAGCCGGTCCCTGACCATTTCAAAAATCTCCTCGGCACGCTGCCGCACGATGTTCGCGATGGTGGCGCGGGAAACGACCTGCGGAAAATCGCGATCGTTGTCGCCAGCCGTCGGCACGGTCATCGTTTCGCGCGCATCGGAGCCACCGGTAAGTACCGTGCCATATAACGTCTTGATTCGCTCGGCATCTGCGATGCAGCAACCGAGTCCGCGGGCGAGATCCATGGTGATGTGTTGCCCGCCGACCGCAAATCCCGACGCGTGCACGAAGCGGCCGCCGGACTAGATCGCCATCGTCGTGGTCCCTGCCCCCATCTCGACGACAGCGGCGCCGAGATCGGTCTCGTCGTCGGTGAGAACGGACAGTCCTGCGACATAAGGACTCGCTGCCATGGCTTCGACGTTGAGGTGGCAGCGCTCGACCACCAGCATCAGGTTGCGCGCGACCGTGGCGTCCGCCGTGACGACGTTCATGTCGACGCCGAACTGGCTCGCCACCATGCCGCGGGGATCGCGGATGCCTTTGACGCCGTCCAGCGAGTAGCCGACCGGCAACGCGTGCAGCACGGTGCGGCCATGCGGCGTCGCATGCTTCATCCCGGTGGACGTGACGCGGGTGACGTCGGCGGCGGTGACCGCGCCGCCCTTGATATCGGCGGAGGCTTCGATGAGCTGGCCCTGCAGGCGGCCAGCGGAAACCGACAGCAGCACGGACTCGACGCGAACCTTCGCCATCCGCTCGGCCAGCGACACCGCATGGCGCACGGCCTGCTCTGCCTCGCCCATATCGACGACGGCGCCGGACTTCACGCCGCGCGACTGGATCTGGCTGTAGCCGATCAGCTCGACGGCATGGCTGCGGCCGCGCAGCGCTTCACTGGGCGGGCATGGCTTCAGCCGCGCGATCATGCACGCGATCTTGCTGGTGCCGACGTCGAGCGACGCCACCAGCGCGGTGCGGTTCGGGGCCATCTGGCGCGTCTTCGGCGCCTGGTTGCGATCGAGGCCGGTCATGCCGCGCCCGCTTTCTTCTTGTTCTTGTCTTTATCCTTGGCGAACAGCTCGTCGCGCGCCTTGGCGGCCTCTTCCGACAGCCGCACAGTGAGCCGGTCCGACAGCCTGAGGTCGATGGCAACGATGTCACGCGAGAACAAATGATCTTCCTTGTCGAGCTTGCTCAGCATCGCCAGCGCATTGCCGACGTCGTTTTCGGGCAGCCTGATGTCGAGGCCGTCCTTCAGGCGCAGATTCCAGCGCCGCTCGCCGACCAGGATCGCGGCGCGGGTGACGGCGCGGACCTGCGGATAGCGATCCAGCAGCGCGAGAAAATCTTTCGCGCGGGTGTCGGCGCCCTTACCGACCACCAGCGGCAGCGCGGTGAAGCGCCGCGACACGTAGGTTTCAAGAACGGCGCCGTCGTCGGCCACGACGGCGAGACGGCCGTCCTGCTGCCATAGCGCGAACGCCGTACGCTCGGTGACGTCGATCTGCAGCCGGTCGGGATACAGCTTCAGCACGTTGGCGTCAGCGATCCACGGATTGGCCTTGAGCCGGTCGCGCACCACGGCGGCGTCAAGAAACAGCAGCGAGGAGCGGCCGTTGACGCCGCCGATCGCGAGGATTTCGTCTTGCGTGAGCTGCTTGCGCCCGTTCAGCGTCACCGAGGCGATGCGGAAACCGGCGGCGTTCGCCGCGGCGTTACGGGTGTCGCTGAGGAAATCCGTGACTTCCTCGAGGTGGTTGCCCTTGACGATGCCGAGCGCGACGCTGCCGGTGAGCATCATGACGGTGGCGGCAATGCCGACGCGGCGCGGAACATAGCGCTCGACCGCGGAGACGAAACGGTTCGGGCTCTGTTCGCGGATCACCGGCTTGCGGAAACGGAGCTTGGCCAGAAAACGGGCAAGCGGAGCCAGCTGCTCGCGGAGCAGGATCGCTGCTCCCCTGGCAGCGAGTCTCAGGTCAGTTTGGGGACCCTGCGGTCGAACCGACCGGGAAAGGTGTCCTGCACCAAGCATTGCACGAGCTCGTCATCTGTTAGACCCGCCTACAAGCGGGCTCCGGCACAGAGCTCCGGTGCCGACGCCATGTTCGATACGGAACTCCGCACGCTCACGCCTCGGCAGCCAGACGCCACATGCGCCGCCAGCGTTAACCTTCGGACTTCCTGGTAAACAAACTGTAAAGTTGGTCTGAACACGGTGCGATTTGATGCGGTTGTGCAAGAGTTTAGCGGAACCGGGTCTTATCGGACACGGAACCGGACATGCGCCCGACACGGTCATTCCGGGATGCGACGGACGGCGAAGACGGCTGGCGCAGGCCCGGAACTTGGAGATGTTCAGCCATCTCGGGATTCCCCGCCGTTCCAATTGGAGCGGCTGAGGTTCGCTCGCAGCTGACGCTGCTCGCGCCCTCAGGCGCGCCAATTGGCGCGCCGGGGAACGACAGCGCTTGATCACGAGGTCGAGGACCCCACCCGCTTCGTCGCCAGCGCGATCTGCCCTTCCAGAAAGTCGACGAAGCCGATGCCCTGCGCCGCCAGCGCCTTGGGGTAGAGCGAGGCCGCGGTAAGCCCGGGCAGCGTGTTGGTTTCGAGGTAGACCGGGCCGCGGTCCGAGACGATGAAATCCGACCGCGAATAGCCCGCGCAGGACAACGCCCGGTGGGCGCGGATCGAATCCACCATGATCGCCGCAGTGATTTCCGGCGCGAACCGGCCGGGGCAGATTTCCTGCGTCGACTTGGCGAGATATTTCGCTTCGTAGTCGAAGCCGCCATCGGCCGGGATGATCTCGATCGGCGGCAGCGCGATCAGCGAACCATCGGCCTGCTCAAGCACGGCGCAGGTCGCCTCGATGCCGGCGACGAACGGCTCGATCACATAGTCCTCGGTCTTCGCGGCATGGCGGACGGCGACGACGTCCTGCGTCGCATTGACGAAGATCAGGCCGTAGCTCGATCCGTCCCGCGCCGGCTTGGCGATCAGCCGGCCGTGTTCGGCAAGTGCGGCTTCGATTCCGTCCAGCGCGATTCCGGCAGCGACGGTGACGCCGCCGATGGCGGCAAAGCGTTTCGCCGCGACCTTGTCGAACGCAAGGTTCGACGACGCCGAGCCGGAGCCCGTGAAGGCGATACCGCGCATCTCGCACATCGCCTGCAATTCACCATTCTCCGCGGTGCCGCCATGCAGGCCGAGCAGCAGCACGCGGTTCTCCGCCTTCGCCTGGTCAAGCGCCTGCATCAGCGGCCCCAGGCTGGCTGCGTCCGGCTTGAACGCATCCTCAAACGGGCGGGCGTGACCCAGCAGCTTTTGCGGCATGACAGGATAGACACGATCATCGGCATCCCAGAACCAAAGATCGGCCTCCGGCAGCGCACGATGAAGCGCCTGTGCGGAGGCCACCGAAACCAGCCGCTCCTTGTTCAGGCCACCGAACAGGATGGTGATCCGTCCGCTTTCGTTCCGTTCTGTCATCGATTTGCCCTCACTCGGCCGTGGCCGTGCCGATCAGCCAATAGCATTGCCATCGGCGAGTCAGATATTGCTGATTTGCGCATGTCGCGCGAGCCCCTACACCGCAGATCTGGAGACCTTCGATGATTCGAGCCTGGCTCGACCTGCCCGCCTTAGGCATCTTCGTCACGCTGTGCGCGCTGTATTTTGGCGCGGCTGTGGCGCTGACCCGACTGGTTTTCCGCTCCCCGGTGGCGGGCCGGATACAATCCCTGGCCGGCGTGGTGGCGCCGTTCTTTTCGGCGGTAGCGATCCTGTTCGCGCTGCTCACGGGCTTTCTCGCCAACGACGTCGGCGAACGCAGCCGCCAGGCGGTACGCGCAGTGCAGACCGAGGCTGGCGAATTGCGCAACATCTACACGCTCTCGGTGGCGTCGGTGAGCGATATGCACGACATCCGCGTCGCCCTGAAGGATTACGCCCGCAGCGCGGTGCAGGACGAGTGGCCACAGATGATCGAGGGCGGCCCTGCGGCGACCACCTCGACAGCCTATGATGCACTTTTGCGCGAGGTCAGCGATCCCTCGATCACCAGCGCGGCCAGCGGCGCGGTGCATACCGCCCTGCTGAACTCGGCGGTCCGCGTCGGCACCGCGCGCACCGACCGGCTCAGTCTTGCGTCCGACTACACCAACGATTTGAAATGGATTTCGGTGCTGATCCTCGGCGTGATGACGCAGATCGCGCTGTCGCTGGTTCATCTGGAACGGCCGCGCGCGCTGCTCGCCGCGCTGACAGTGTTCTCGACCGCGTCCGTCGTGGCCCTTGGCCTGATCGCGCTGCAAGAACACCCGTTTCAAGGCACCTTGCGCGTCTCATCCGCACCGCTGGAGCGACTGCTGGTGCTGAGCGATACCGTGAGCGTCCCGGACGCCACGCCGGCGCCGGCGGCCCCACCCGCGAAGTAGCGCGGCCCTCAACCTCCTCCGTCATTCCGGGATGCAGCAGACGGCGGAGCCGGCTGATGCAGGCCCGGAATCCTGAAATGTTGCGCATCATCTCCAGGTCCCGGGTTCGCTCGCAGCAAGCTGCTCGCACCCCGGAACGACAATTACCTGACGCCGATGCGCTTGATTTCCCAGTGCAGATCGATGCCCGACTGCGCCTGCACGCGGGCGCGAACGGTATCGCCTAGCGTCTCGATATCAGTCGCAGTGGCGTCGCCGGTGTTGATCAGGAAATTACAGTGCATCTCCGAGACCTGCGCACCGCCGACCCGCAGACCGCGGCAGCCGGCAGCATCGACCAGCTTCCAGGCGCTATGGCCCGGCGGATTCTTGAAGGTGGAACCACCGGTCTTTTCACGGATCGGCTGCGCGGTCTCGCGGTGATTCTGCACATCATCCATTTTCGCGCGAATGACCGAGGGCCCAGCGATCACGCCGCGAAATGTCGCTGACGTGAAGATGATCGACGGATCGACGCCGGAGTTGCGATAGACGAACGTCATGCCGGCGTTGTCGAAGACATGCTTCGTGCCGTCACGGCCGATGCCGATGGCCGCGATGAGGACGTCCTTCGTCTCGCCGCCATTAGCGCCGGCATTCATGCGCAGCGCGCCGCCGATCGAGCCGGGAATCCCGAAATAGAATTCGAGGCCGCTGATATTGGCGGCAGCCGCTGTCTCCGCCACGCGCTTGTCGAGCGCGGCAGTGCCGGCGGTGACAATGTCCGCGCTGGCCGTCGTTGCGCCGAAACCGCGCGGGCTGAGGCGGATCACCACGCCCTCGATGCCGCCGTCGCGCACGATCAAATTTGAGCCGACGCCGACGACGGTGACAGCGATATCGACGGGCAGCTTCGACAGGAAGTACGCGAGATCGTCTTCATCCGCCGGCGTGAACAGCACCTGTGCGGGACCACCGACGCGAAACCAGGTCAGCGGCGCAAGCGACTCGTTGGCCAGCAATCGCCCGCGCAGTGCAGGCATCGCGGCTTTCAGATCAGGCGTGATGTCGGGAAAGCCGATCACGTTCAGCCCAGCGCCTTCAACTCGCCCGGCAGCGCATAGGCCCACTGCGTGATATTGCCGGCGCCGAGACAGACGACGGTGTCGCCGGATTTCGCCACGCCTGCAACGAGACCGGCGAGGCCGGCGCTTTCCGGCAGCGGGATCACCTCGCGGTGGCCGTGGGCGCGCAGGCCGAGCACAAAGTGATCGCGGTCGATGCCGGCAATCGGCGCTTCGCCGGCCGGATAGACCTCGGCAACGATCACCGTGTCGGCGTCGTTGAAGCAGGTGCAGAATTCCTCGAACAGCGACTGCAGGCGCGTGAAGCGATGCGGCTGCACCACGGCGATCACCTTGCCTTTGGTCGACTCGCGCGCGGCGCGCAGCACCGCGGAGATCTCCACGGGATGATGGCCGTAGTCGTCGATGATGGTGACGCCGTTCCACTCGCCGGTCTTGGTGAAGCGTCGCTTGACGCCGCCGAAATTCGCCAGCGCCTTGCGGATCGCGTCACCGGACATGCCGAGCTCATGCGCCACCGCGATCGCCGCAGTGGCGTTCAGCGCGTTGTGGCGACCGGGCATCGGCAGCAGCAGATTGTCGATCTCGTGCGAGGTGCCGGCCTTGCGATCGCGGAACTCGACCTTGAACGCGGAGCCGCCGTTGCTCGGCTTGAGATCCACCAGCCGCGCATCGGCCTGCGGGTTCTCACCGTAGGTGATGATGCGGCGGTCCTCGATTTTGCCGACGATGCTCTGCACGATGGGGTGATCGATGCACATCACGGCAAAGCCGTAGAACGGCACGTTCTCGACGAAGTTGCGGAACGCGTCCTGCACGGCTTCAAAGGTGCCGAAGTGATCGAGATGTTCAGGATCGACGTTGGTGACGATCGCCACGTCCGCCGGCAGCTTGAGGAAGGTGCCGTCGCTCTCGTCGGCTTCCACCACCATCCACTCGCCGGCCCCGAGCCGCGCATTGGTGCCGTAGGCATTGATGATGCCGCCGTTGATGACGGTTGGATCGAGATCGCCCGCGTCGAGCAAGGCTGCGACCATCGAGGTCGTGGTGGTCTTGCCGTGGGTGCCGGCGATGGCGACGCAGCTCTTCAGCCGCATCAGTTCGGCCAGCATTTCGGCGCGGCGCACGACGGGGATGCGCTGCGCGCGCGCGGCCATCAGCTCCGGATTGTCGCGCTTGATTGCGGTGGAGACCACCAGCACGTCGGCGCCTGCGACATTCGCCGCGGCGTGGCCGACATGGATGGTAATGCCCTTCTCGCGCAGCCGGTTGACGTTGGCGCTCTCCGAGGCGTCGGAGCCCTGTACGGTGTAGCCGAGATTGCACAGCACCTCGGCGATACCGCTCATGCCGATGCCGCCGATGCCGACGAAATGAATGGGTCCGATCTCGCGCGGCAGTCTCATGGTGTGGTCTCGTCTGTTCCCGTCAGGCCCGGAGCTTTTCCCGGATCTCCACGAATCGCACCCACTTCATGCAAGACGAGGCTGGCCGGGACAAGCCCGGCCATGACCGAAAAATGACGGAACCGGCGCGCGGGACGCCGTTCCCGGCCCGTTCAGGGCGCTATTCCGCCGCCGCCGCGACTGCCCGGCTGCGATCGAGGCGGATCGCATACAGCGCCACGGCCAGCGCCCCCAGCGGCGCCAGCGCAGCGACCCAGGGCAGCGCGCCCAGTCCGGGGCCGCTGGCGATCACGACGCCGCCAAGCCCGGCGCCGATCGCGTTGCCCAGATTGAACGCCGCGATGTTGAAGCTGGAAGCGAGGCTCTGGCCGGCGCCATCGGCCTTTTCCAGTACCCACATCTGCAACGCGGGCACGGTGGCGAAGGCCACAGCGCCAAGCAATGCGACGAACACGACGGCAGCGATCTGGTTGTGAACGGCGAAGGTCATCAGCAGCAGGACGGCCGCCAGCGCGACGAGGCTTCCCAGCACGGTCGGGATCAGCCAGCGGTCCGCCAGCCTGCCACCGACCAGGTTGCCGACCACGAGCCCGCCGCCAAACACCAGCAGGATCGGCGATACCGCGGCATCGGAAAAGCCGGACAGCCGCGTCAGGATCGGCGCAATATAGGTGAAGACGGCGAACACGCCGACCCAGCTCAACACCGTGGTCAGCAGTCCGAGCAGCACCTGCGGACGCAGCAGCGCCGCCAGATCCTGCTTCAGGTTTGACGGCACAGGCTTTTCGCGATCGGTCGGCACGAACATCGCGATGATCGCAAAGGCGGCGACGCCGACGGCGGTTACGACGAAGAACGTCGAGCGCCAGCCAAAGCCCTGCCCCAGCCAGGTACCGAACGGCACGCCGAGAATGTTCGCGACCGTGAGGCCGGTGAACATGATGGCGATGGCCGAGGCTTTCTTGTTGGCGGGGACCAAAGTGGTCGCGACCACCGAACCTACGCCGAAGAAGGTGCCGTGCGCGAAGGCGGTGAGTACCCGCGCCGCCATCAGGCTCCAGTAGTCCGGCGCCAGCGCGCAAGCCAGATTACCGATGGTGAAGATCGCCATCAGCACCAGCAGCGCGGTCTTGCGTGGCCAGTTCGAGGTCGCGATGGTCATGATCGGCGCGCCGACCACCACGCCCAGAGCATAGCCTGAGATCAGCAAACCGGCGGCCGAGATAGAGACGCCAAGGTCGCCGCCGACGTCGATCAAGAGGCCCATGATAACGAATTCGGTGACGCCAATTCCGAAGGCGCCGGCGGTCAGCGCATAAAGTGCGAGAGGCATGAGAAATGTCCGTACAGGATCCGGGCGGGTCGCCCTGCGGGGACATGTGGACCCGTTGGGTTTAGTGAGATAGACCAGCCATAGGCACAATATTTGTGAATTGAAATCACATGTCGAGACTCGACGTCAATCGTTCCGGCGAGATGGAAGTGTTCGTCCGCGTCGTCGAACTCGGCGGCTTCTCGACGGCGGCGCGGACATTCCGGATGACGCCGTCCGCCGTGAGCAAGTTGGTGGCGCGGCTGGAAGCGCGGCTCGGCGTCCGCCTGATCAATCGCTCGACGCGGAAATTGCAGCTGACGCCGGAAGGCGCGGCGTTCTACGAGCGCGCGCTGCGCATTCTCGACGAAATGGCCACGGCCGAGCGGGAAGCCGCCGTCGGCGCGACGCCGAGCGGCGTTCTGCGCGTCAATACCAGCGTGCCGTTCGGCCTGCACCGGCTGCTGCCGTTGCTGCCCGGTTTCGCCAAGCGGTTTCCCGGCATTCGGGTCGAGGTGTCGCTGACCGACACCGTCGTCGATTTGCTGGAAGAACGCGCCGACGTCGCGATCCGTGTCGGACCAATGCGACAGTCGCGCCTGCTGGCGCGCAAGCTCGGCGAAAGCGCGATGGTGGTCGTGGCAGCTCCGATCTATCTGGCGGAGCGCGGCACGCCGCAGACACCGGCAGAGCTGGCGGATCACAATCTGCTCGGCTTCTGTTTCACCAAGCAGATCGCGGGCTGGCCGTTTCGCGATGGCAGCGGTGGCGTCGTCACGGTGCAGCCGGCCGGCAATGCGTTGGTCAGCGACGGCGAAGCGATGCGGCATCTCGCTATTGCCGGCGCGGGAGTAGCAAGGCTGACGCGGTTTCACATCGCCCCTGATATCGAAGCCGGACGATTGCTGCCGCTGCTGGAGAATTTCAACCCCGGCGATCTGGAAGCGATCCACGCAGTGTTCGTCGGCCACGGCGGACAACTGCCGGCGCGGGTGCGCGCACTGCTCGATTATCTGGTGGAGAATGTGAAGTTGTGACCGCATCACTGTCATTCCGGGGGGCGGGCGGCGCCAGCCGACCGCGAACCCGGAATCCGGAGATGAGGCGGGATGAACATGTCGAGGTTCCGGGTTCGCTCGGGCTGATGCCCTCGCGCCCGGGAACGACGAGTTTTTAGATCCCCGCGACCTTCGCCACGAGATCGGCCAGCCGCTCGGCCGCATCGAGCTTGCCGACTGTTCGCGCGCTGGCGGCCATTGCGGCCAGGCGGGCGGGTTCGGCGGCCAGCGCCGAGATTTCTGCGGCGAGGCGGTCCGGGGTGAAGTCGGTTTGCGGCAGCCGGATGGCGCCGCCAGCATCGGCCAGTACGCCGGCATTGGCGAACTGGTCCTGGTCGATGGCGCCGGGCAGCGGCACCAGGATCGAGGGACGGCCGATCGCGCCGAGTTCGGCGACGGTGCCGGCGCCGGAACGCGAGATCACCAGCTGGCTGGAGGCCAGCCGCGCCGGCAGGTCGCTGAAGAATGGCGCCAGTTCGACCTTGATCTTGAGCTTGTCGTAGATAGCGCGGACCCGCGCCATGTCCTCGTCGCGGACCTGTTGCGTCAGCACCAGCCGGTGCCACAGCGCCGGCTCCAGCCGCTCGATCGCTGCTGGCACGATGTCCGCCATGATCCGCGCGCCCTGGCTGCCGCCGATCACCAGCACGCGCAGCGACCCGGTGAGATCGGGGGCGGCGTAGGGCACGGCGGCGGCGGCGAGGATCGCCGGGCGCATCGGCGTGCCCGTGGTGGTGGTCTTCTTCGCAAGCTCCGGATCGCGGTCGAGCACGCCGGGCAACGAGGTGGCGATGGCGCTGACGCGACCGGACAGCAGCCGGTTGGCGCGGCCCATCACGGCGTTGGAATCGTGGATGATGGTGGGAATGCCGAACAGTTTGGCGGCCACCAGAGGCGGCAACGTGGGATAGCCGCCGAAACCGATCACGGCGGCGGGTTTCAGCCGGCGCATCAGATTCAGCGCGATGCCGGTGCCGGCGGCGAGCATGATGCCAGTGCGTGCCAGCGAGACCGGATTGCGGCTGCGAAAGGTCTCGCTCGGCACCACATCGATCATTTCGCGCGAGAACAGCCCGCTATATTTCAGCGCGCGCGCGTCCGTGACGAGTCGCACCCGCCAGCCGCGCTTCATCAGCGCGACGCCGAGCGCTTCTGCCGGAAACAGATGGCCGCCGGTGCCGCCGGCCGCAAGCAGGATGAGGGGCTCGGTGCTCACGAGCGTGTCACGCGTAGCTCGAGACAGCGTTGGCGTCACCGATCGATTCCATCTCGGTGCGTGGCCGCATCCGCGTCAGCGCCAGCAGCATGCCGACGCTGTAGGCCAGCGAGATCATCGAAGAACCGCCATAGGACAGGAACGGCAGCGTCATGCCCTTGGCGGGAATGAGGTGCAGGTTGACCGCCATGTTGATGGCCGCCTGCACCCCGAACAGAATAGCCAGGCCCGACGCCGCAAAGCGCGTGAAAAGGTCCTCGGTCGCATAAGCGCGCGACAGCGCGCGGATCACGATGAAGGCAAACAGCCCCAGCAGCGCCAGGCACAGCAGGATGCCGAACTCCTCGGCGCCGACCGCAAACACGAAGTCGGTGTGGCTGTCAGGCAGGCTGCGCTTGGCGATGCCCTCGCCGGGCCCGAGGCCAAACCAGCCGCCATTGCCGAAGGCTTCCATCGCGGTATCGACCTGGAACGTGTCGCCGGAGGCCGGATCCATGAAGCGCTTGATGCGGCCGGCGACGTGCGGGACGAACAGATAGGCCGTGAACAACCCACCCGCGGCGGTGGCGGCGAGGCCGAACACCCAGACCATTCGCATGCCGGCGATGAAGAACAGCGAGCCCCACACCATCAGGATCAGCATGGTCTGGCCGAAGTCCGGCTCAAGTACCAGAAGCGAAACCAGCATCAACAACAGCATCACCGCCATCGAAGTCGCCGGCATCTCCGGCTTTCGCGCGGATTCCGAGAACAACCAGGCAGCGACAACGACGAAGGACGGCTTGGCGGATTCGGATGCCTGGATGTTAACGCCGAGCAGCGTGATCCAGCGCTTGGCACCCTTGACCTCGGGGCCGATCAGCAAGGTCGCGACGATCAGCACGACGGAGATCGCAAACACGATCAGCGCGCCGCGCCGGATCTGCCGCGGCGTCAGGAACGAGACCCCGATCAGCACGATGGCGGACGGGATCATGAACAGGATGTGGCGGTTGAAAAAGTGGAACGGATCGAGCCCGATCCGGGTCGCGACCGGCGGCGAGGCGGCCAGCGACAGGATGACACCTGCCAGCATCAGCGCGGTGATCGCCGCCAGCAGCAGGCGGTCCACGGTCCACCACCATTCGCTGAGCGGCGTGCGTTGTTCACGGGAGATCATGGGGCACGTCCTGCGATCGATTAGCCCCTATCGATGCGCCATCGTGGTTGCCAGCCGGTTAACGGGATATGAAAATCTGACGGCGTTCTAGGCCGGCCAGCGACGCGCGGTAATGACAGGATGCGTCAGATCGGAATAGTCGATCACGATATTCGCGCGGCTTTGCGGTTCGTCTTCCCGCAGGTACAGACGCTGGCCTTCGATATAGCGCCGGTTCGAAACAGCATCCACATCGGCCGAACCCCATGCGGCACCGCGGCCCGCACCGCGCGGGATGGTGATGGCGAAGGGGGCGTCCAGAAAGATCGACAAGTCCCAGACATCCCTGAGCTCCGGCCGGTGCAGGAAGATGCCGTCGAAGACGAGGACGGCATCGGGGTCGGCGACCGACCACCGTTCGGGGACCGGCGTATTCGCTGCATGATCGAAACTGGCGGGGCAATAGACGCAAGAGCCGCCCGGCCCCAGCGGGTCGAGCAGCACTTTCCGCAACTCGGGGTAATTGTAGGATTCCAGATAGAACCCTGCAGGCGAGGTTTTTCCCAGGCGATATCTAGTCTCGCGCGTGTTGTGAAAGCTGTCGACCGAGGCCCGGATGACGGGCCGTCCGCGCGATGCGATCGCGCGGGCAAGCATGTCGGCGAACACGGTCTTTCCCACACCGTCAACGCCATCGACGCCGACGCGGACGATTGATCCCGCTGCGTGAAAGCGAATTGCCTCTGCGATCTCCGCGATCAGCAGCGCGGTTTGGTCGCGATCTTCAACCGGTTCATTCATCAGCGCCCTCGCGGCATCGGTGCGATCGGCATGGACATCAATTGATATTAGACCGTGAAAGGCGAATCTTAAACCGGCTTCACGCCATCCATCGCCAGCACCAGCGCGCGAAAGCGGTCGCCGCGGATTTCAAAATTGCGGAACTGGTCGAAGGAGGCACAGGCCGGGGACAGCAGCACGACAGGCTCGGTCACGTCCGACGCCGCCGCATCGCGCGCCGCAGCGGGCACCGCGACGTCCAGTGTCGCGCTGATCTCGTACTCCACCTTGCCGTCCAGCGTGCGGGCGAATTCAGCAGCGGCTTCACCGATCAGATAGGCTTTTCGGATGCGCGGAAAGAACTCCGTCAAGCTCTCGATGCCGCCCTCTTTCGCCTTGCCGCCGGCGATCCAGAAGATGTCGGGGAACGACGACAGCGCCTTGGCGGTCGCGTCGGCATTGGTGCCCTTGGAATCATTGACGAACAAAGTCGCGCCCTGGCGGCCGACCTGCTCCATGCGGTGCGCGAGGCCGGGAAAGCTGCGCAAGCCCTTTTGCAACACCTCTATGCCGACGCCGAGCGCCAATGCCGCGGCCGCCGCACAGGCGGCGTTCTGCGCATTGTGCAGGCCACGCAACGAACCGATGCCGGCGAGATCGACGAGCGGCTGCCGAACACCTTCGGCATTGCGGATGATCGTGCTGCCATCGATGGTCAAGCCGTCCTTGAGCGGATGCTCGACCGAGACGCGCACGACGTGCGTGCCGGCCTGCTCGACGCGATCGGCCACCGCGCGGCACCATTCGTCATCGACGCCGATGATCGCGGTGCCTTTTTTCTGCACACCGGCGACAAGGCGTTCCTTCACCGCGGCGTAGTGTTCGAGCGTACCGTGGCGGTCGATATGATCGGGCGTGACGTTAAGCAGGATGCCGACATTGGGATCGAGCGATGGCGTCAGATCGATCTGATAGGACGACATCTCGATGACGTGGACGCGGCCTTTGGCCGGCGGCTCCAGCGACAGGATCGCGGTGCCGATGTTGCCGCCCATCTGGGTGTCGAAGCCGGCCTCGCGCATCAGATGCGCGATCAGTGCTGTGGTGGTGGACTTGCCGTTGGTGCCGGTGATGGCGATGAACGGCGCGTCAGGCGCATGAAGCGCGCGTTCGCGGCAGAACAATTCGATGTCGCCGATCACTTCGACGCCCGCCTCGCGCGCAGCCTGCACGGTCCAGTGCGGCACGGGATGCGTCAGCGGCACGCCGGGGGTGAGAACCAGCGCAGCGAAACTGCCCCACGACACCGTGCGCAGGTCCGCGGTGATGTAACCGGCGCGCGTCGCTTCAACCATCTTGTCGATGCTGTCGTCGCAGGCGATCACTTCCGCGCCGCCTGAGCGCAGCGCGTGGCAACTGGCGAGGCCGGAGCCGCCGAGGCCGAACACGGCGACGGTCTTGCCGGCAAAGCTGCTGACGGGGATCACGGGATCACCGCAGCTTCAGCGTGGAGAGGCCGATCAGCGCCAGCATCACGGAGATGATCCAGAACCGGATCACGATCTGCGGCTCGGTCCAGCCCTTCTGCTCGAAATGGTGATGGATCGGCGCCATGCGGAACACGCGCTTGCCGGTGAGCTTGAACGAGGTCACCTGCACGATCACGGAGACGGCTTCGAGCACGAACAGCCCGCCGATCACCGCCAGCACGATCTCGTGCTTCACCGCGACCGCGATCGAGCCGAGCATGCCGCCCAGTGCAAGTGATCCCGTATCGCCCATGAAGATCGAGGCCGGCGGCGCGTTGAACCACAGGAAGCCCAGCCCCGCGCCGAGCACCGCGCCGCACAGCACCGCGAGTTCGCCGGTGCCGGCGACGTAGTTGATCTGCAGGTAGTCGGAGAACACCGCATTACCAGCGAGATAGGCGATCAGGCCGAAGCTCGCCGAAGCAATCATCACCGGAACGATGGCGAGGCCGTCGAGGCCGTCGGTGAGGTTCACGGCATTGCCGGCGCCGACCACGATGAAGGCGCCGAAGATGACGAAGAACCAGCCGAAATTCAGCGCCAGATCCTTGAAGAACGGCAGCACCAGCGAACTGGAGAGGGGATCGCGGCCGAGCCGGACAAAGGCGTAGCAGGCCGCCGCCGCGATCAGCGTCTCGATCGCCAGCCGGGTCCGACCGGCGAAGCCGGCATCGGTCTGCTTGGTGACCTTGAGGTAGTCGTCATAGAAGCCGACGAAACCGAAGCCGAGCGTCACCGCCAGCACGATCCAGACATAGGGGTTGCGCGGATTGGCCCATAGCAGCGTGGAAACCACGAGGCCGGACAGGATCATCAGCCCGCCCATTGTCGGCGTACCGACCTTCACCAGGTGGGTCTGCGGGCCATCGGCGCGGATCGGCTGGCCCTTGCCCTGGCGCAGCCTGAGATTGTCGATAATCCACGGGCCGAAGAGGAAAACGAACAAGGCGCCGGTCACCATCGCGCCGCCGGTGCGGAAGGTGATGTAGCGGAAAACGTTGAACGCAGGGACAGTCCCGGCGAAGTCGATCAGCCAGTAGAACATTCAGTTCGCCTATACCGCGGCGGCGTCGAGCGCAGCGTTGCCGGGAAAGCGCTTTTCGAGCGCGGAGACAATTGGTTTCATGCGCGAGCCCTTGGAGCCCTTGACCATGATGGCGTCGCCCGCCCGGATCGCGGCCAATACCTGCGATTCGAGCCCGGCGGCATCTTCGGCATAGCCGCCCCGCTTGCCGGTGGAAAGGGCATCCCACAGGTTGCGCATCAACGGACCACAACAAAATACCAGATCGATGTTCTCGCGCTGGACGGCATCGACCACGCCGCGGTGCAGTTCCGCGCCCTCGGGGCCGAGTTCCAGCATATCGCCGAGCACCGCGATGCGGCGGCCGTTCGGCCCCACCGCGGCGGCGCCGAGCACGCTGAGCGCCGCCCGCATCGAAGCCGGATTGGCGTTGAAGGTCTCGTCGATCAGGGTCGCCTCGCCGCCGGCAATGCCGAGATGATGGCGCAGGCCGCGGCCCACCGCGGCCTCGACCTGCGACAGCGTCAGGGCGGCCAACGCCAGATCGGCGCCCGTCAGCAGCGCGGCGCTGAGCACCGCGAGCGAGTTCATCGCCATGTGGCGGCCGGGCATGCCGAGCTTGTAGGTGACCTCATGGCCGAGAATGTCGGCATGAACCGCCGAACAGGTCGGGTGCAGCGCGATATCGACCATGCGGGCGTCGGACGCCATGTCGGTGCCGAACGATACGATGCGCGAAACACCGCATTCCCTGGCGCGCGCTTCCAGCCGCGCGAATTGCGGATTGTCGCGGTTGAGGATCGCCACGCCGCCGGGCTCCAGGCCCGTGAAGATTTCCGCCTTGGCATCGGCAATGGCCTCGACGCCATCAAAGAATTCCAGATGCACCGGCTCTACGGTGGTGATGACGGCGAAATGCGGTCGCACCATTTTCACCAGCGGCTCGATCTCGCCGGAATGGTTCATGCCGATTTCGAAGATCGCAAAATCCGCGGAAGCCGGGCAGCGCGCCAGCGTCAGCGGCACGCCCCAATGGTTGTTGAACGAGGCGACCGACGCATGGGTCTCGCCCTGCGCTTCGAACACCCGGCGCAACGCTTCCTTGGTCGAGGTCTTGCCGACCGAACCGGTGACGGCGATCACCTGCGCGCCCAGACGCGCCCGCGCGGCGATGCCGAGATCGACGAGGCCGGAGAGAACGTCATCCACCACCAGCAGCCTTGCATCGGCGGGAAACTTGTCGCGCTGCGCAGCTTCCACGACGGCGAGCCCGGCGCCGTTGTTCAGCGCGGCTTCGACGAAAGCGTGGCCGTCATGGACGTCACCCTTGATGGCGAAATAAGCCTCGCCCGGCGCCAGCGTGCGGCTGTCGATCGAGATGCCGGCGATACCCTCCGGCAGCGCGCCCTGCGTCGCCGCACCCATTGCTTCGGCCATCGCCGCAGAGCTCCACAGGAAATCGCTCATGCCACCCTCGACGTCAGTGCGGCAGCCGCCGCTTCATGATCGCTGAACGGCAACACGCGGTCACCGACGATCTGTCCGGTTTCGTGCCCCTTGCCGGCAATCAGCAGCGCATCGCCTTCTTCAAGGCCGGCGACCGCCACCCGGATTGCTTCGGCGCGGTCGCCGATCTCGGTAGCGCCCGTGGCCGCAACCAGAATGGCAGCGCGGATGTCGGCGGGATTCTCGCTGCGCGGGTTGTCGTCAGTGACGATGACGCGGTCAGCATTCGCCGCAGCAATCTCGCCCATCAACGGACGCTTGCCGGTGTCGCGATCGCCGCCGGCGCCGAACACCACGACAAGCCTGCGCTTCGCATAGGGTCGCAGCGCCTGCAGCGCTTTGGCGAGCGCGTCGGGCTTGTGCGCATAGTCGACGAACACCGGCGCGCCGTTGTGGTCGCCGACGCGCTCGAGCCGGCCCTTGGCGCCTTCGAGATGTTCGAGCGAAGCGAATACCGCATCGGTATCGCCCCCTGTGCCTATCACCAGACCGGCCGCGACCAGCGCGTTCTCGATCTGGAATTCGCCGACCAGCGGCAACCTGATATCAAACCTCCTGCCGCGATGCTCCAGCGTCAATTTCTGCGCGAAGCCGTCGATCGCGGCCTCGACAAGCCGGATGCCCTCGCCTGCCCCGGCGCCCCTGCGGCCGATGGTGATAAGGCGAAGGTGACGCGACTGCGCGGCGTGGATCACCTGTGCGGAATGCTCGTGATCCGCCGCGACCACGGCGACGCCGTCATCCACCACGAGATTGAGGAACAGCCGCAACTTGGCGCCGAGGTAGTGCGCGATGTCGGGATGGTAGTCCATGTGGTCGCGCGAGAGATTGGTGAAGCCGCCGGCCGCGACACGCACGCCGTCGAGGCGGTACTGGTCGAGCCCGTGGGAAGAAGCTTCCAGCGCCAGATGGGTGACGCCCTCGCTTGTGATCTCGTCAAGCTCGCGGTGCAGGGAGATCGGGTCCGGCGTGGTCAGCGAGCCGTAGACGGTGCGCTTCGGCGAAACCAGACCGATCGTGCCGATGCTGGCGGACTGATGGCCGAGCCGGCCCCAGATCTCGCGCGCGAACGACGCCACCGAGGTCTTGCCCGAAGTGCCGGTGACGGCGGCAATCACAGCGGGCTGCCGCGGATAGAATTTTGCGGCGGCCTGCGCCAGCGCGCGGCGCGGATTTTGCGTAACGACATACGGCACCGGCAGGCCGATGGTCTTGTGGTCGCCGGCCACCGCGGCAGCGCCGGCCGCAACGGCCTGGGCGACGAAACGCGAACCATCGGTCTTGCTGCCGGCCAGCGCGAAGAACAGGTCGCCCGGCTTTACCGCACGGCTGTCTGCCGCGAGGCCGCTGACCTCGACATCGCCTGCGGGCGCATCGATCGCGGCGTCATCGCTGAAAAGATCGCGCAGTTTCATACCGTTCCAATCCACACATCGGGGTCACGCAAATCGCATTTCACCCCGGCTGTAAAGCGCCGATGCGGCGGCATTGTGTAGCCTACTGGGTGGCCCTGGATGCCGCCAGGATGACGCGATCGGCAGTAGGCATGTCGAAGCGCGGCTCCAGCCCGAGCAAGGGGGCCACGCGCGCGATGACCTTGCCCCCGACCGGCACGGCGTTCCAGCCCGAGGTAATGAAGCCGTGGGTTTCCGGCAGCGCCTTCGGCTCGTCCAGCATCACCAGCACCTGGTATTGCGGGTTGTCCATCGGCAGCACCGCGGTGAAAGAATTCAACACCTGCTTCTTGGAGTAGCGGCCGTTGACGACCTTTTCTGCGGTGCCGGTCTTGCCGCCGATATAGTAGCCCTTGGACAGCAGGTCGGCCTGCCGCGCGGTGCCGCTCTCGGCGTTCAGGCGCATCAGGTACCGGATCTTGTCGCTGGTCTCCTTCTTGACGACACGCTTGCCGATCGCCAGCGCCTCCTCTTCGGTGCGCTTCAGGAAGGTCGGCGGAATCAGATAGCCGCCATTGACCATCGCGTTGATGCCCATCACGGCCTGCAGCGGCGCCACCGCGATGCCGTGGCCGAACGAGATGGTGACAGTATTGAGTTCACCCCAGCGCTTCGGCACGATCGGCATCGCGCTTTCCGGCAGCTCGGTGCGCAGCCGGTCCATCTGGCCGACCTTCTTCAGGAACGCCTTGTGCGCCTCGACGCCCTGCGCCAGCGCGACGCGCGCCGCGCCGATGTTCGACGAGAACGTGAACACTTCCGCCAGCGAGATGAAGCGGCCGAGCGAATGGCTGTCATGGATCTTGAACTTGCCGAACGCAAGCGGCGCACGCGCGTCGTACATGGTGTTGAGATTGGCCTTGCCGGAATCCAGCGCCATCGCCAGCGTCAGCGTCTTGAAGGTCGAGCCCATCTCGTAGACGCCGGTGGTGAGGCGGTTGATGCGGTCGGGATCATGCGCCTCCTTCGGATTGTTCGGATCGAAATCCGGCAGCGACACCATCGCCACGATCTCGCCGGTCTTGACGTTGGAGATCAGGCCGGAGGCGGCCTTGGCCTTGTACTTGTCTTTCGCCTTCAGCAATTCGTCGCGCAGCGCGTGCTCGACGCGCAGGTCGATCGACAGTTCGACCGGCTTCTGCAGGCGGTCGGAGGCGAAACCTGCGCGGTGGAGGTCGGCTAGGCCATTGGTGTCGAGCCACTTCTCGATCCCGGCGATGCCCTGGTTGTCGATGTTGACGAGGCCGATGACGTGGGAGACCGCAGCGCCACTCGGATAGACGCGCTTGTTCTCGCGCAGGAAGCCGATGCCGGGAATGCCGAGGCGGTGGATGTCGCGCTGCTGCTGCGGCGTGATTTCGCGCTTCAGCCAGGCAAAGCCCTTGCGGCTGGAGACGCGCTCGCGCACTTCCGCGGTGTCGAGATCGGGCAGCGCGCCGGTCAGCAATTCGACCGCCTCGTCCTTGTCGATGATGCGACGCGGCTCCGAAAACAGCGACGGCGACTTGACGTCGGTGGCCAGCACCGCGCCGTTGCGATCGACGATGTCGGGCCGTGCGGTAGCGATGGCGTCCTTCGCGGCACGGCGTTCGGCGTGCGCGTCGCCGCCGATCGCGAACATGATGAGGCGCACGGCGATGATGCCGTAGATGCCACCGAACGCGATCATCGCGAGGCCCACGCGCGCGCGCGCCTTGGCGGCACGATCGACGTTGCGCCCGTACAGCAGGCTGCGTATCAGCCGCTGCCGCCACGGTTCGGTCGGTTTCACGACGAGCTTGCTCTGTGCCCGGTCGGTCATTGCGAATCCTCCGGCGCGGGCAGCGAACCGGTGACGATGTCCGGATCAATCGTGTTGATCATCGCACCGATCGGATCGGGGTCGCCGGGTTTGGCGAAGCTAGGTGGCCGGTCGGGCAGGTTCTTCAGCTGGTCGAACTGTTGCGCGTTGATCGGCTTCAGCGCGAGGTGCCGTTCGGCCAGCCCCTGCAGCCGCATCGGCGCGTCCAGCTTGGCCCATTCGGCGCGCAACGACGCGATGGCGTCGCGCTGTTCGCGGATGTCGGCATGCAGCCGCAACACGCGCTCGGTGCGCACGGTGGATTCCATCTTGATGCGGTAGACATAGGCCGCGGCAAACACGAGGACGGCGATAACCAGAAGGTGGATGATGCGCATCGTCAGCCCCCCCGCATCACATCATCAAGCGACGGCCAACCCGGCAACGGACCGGCATCCTGCGCGGGCGTATCGGTGCGCTCGGCGGCGCGCAGCTTGGCGGAGCGCGCGCGCGGATTGGCACTGACTTCCTCACCGCCGGCGATGATCGGGCGCTTGTTGACCAGGCTGAAGCGCGGCTTCGACTGCGCGATCTCCGGCAGATGCCGCGAGCCGCCGCCAGTCTTGCTACGCTCGACCATAAAATTCTTGACGATGCGGTCTTCCAGCGAATGGAACGAGACCACCGCGAGGCGTCCACCCGGCTTCAGCACGCGCTCGGCAGCAGCGAGCGCAGTGTGCAGCTCGTCGAGCTCCTCGTTGACGAAGATACGCAGCGCCTGAAACGTGCGCGTCGCCGGATGGATCTCGCCGGGCTTCGCCCACACGACCTTGGAAATGATCGCGACGAGTTCGTGCGTTGTGACGATCGGCGCTTCCTTGCGCGCCGCGATGATGGCCTTGGCGACGGCGCGGGAATAGCGCTCCTCGCCGAAGATGTAGATGATGTTGGCGAGATCGGCTTCCGAGGCGACCGCGACGACGTCGGCCGCGGTCGGGCCGTCATGGCTCATCCGCATGTCGAGCGGGCCATCGAAGCGGAACGAGAAACCGCGCTCGACCTGGTCGATCTGCATCGAAGACACGCCGACATCCATCACGACGCCATCGACGAGCGCTTCGCCCTGCGCGGCACAGACCTCGGCGAGGTGCGAGAAGCGATCCTCGACCAGCGTCAGCCGGCCTTCCGCGCTATCGACGAGTTCAAAGCCGCCGGCAATCGCGGTGCGGTCGCGGTCGATGCCGATCACGCGGGTGCCCGGCGTTTGGAGAATCATGCGCGAATAGCCACCAGCCCCGAAGGTGGCATCGACATAGACGCCGCCGTCACGCGGGTTCAGCGCCTCGACGGCCTCGCGGCCGAGAACGGGGATGTGGCGAGGATCGGGCGCGGTCATACCGCTGCTCCCCGGCGATCCCGGGCAGACGCGATCCGGCGCTTCGCTGCGAAGCGCACCATCATACCGGATACGGACTGGCCCATTTCGCCTCAACTGTCGGCGCGTTGCCCGGTCTTTCCGCTCGAAAGCCCGCAGCACCGCGCGATTGCCGGTCCGATTCGCCGCACCGCCCGCAAGACCCGCAGGTAAATCCGGCTTTCCACACGCAAGATGAAGGATTGCCATGGGATGTGGGCGTCAAAAGGGACCTCGGCCGGCCCCATTGGGTCGGCTCTTCACCCCTCAGTAACGTCGTTTAGCGTTAAGAAACGGTTGATGGACCGGGATGCAATTAAGGCAGTTGCCTTCAGGCAATCGCCTGCAGCCGTTTCGCCCTGACCAGATTCAAAAATTTCAACGACCGCCCATCAGGCCGCTTCTGCGGACGTTCAGGTAACTCGTGACCACCGCATGATACCGCAAGCCGTAAAAACGCGGGACAGTTGTCACGCAACCGTTGCACGGCGAGCCGGGTGCCAGGATAGTGCGACCGAGCAGCGCAGGGCGACCGCGCTGTGTTTTCACGTCAGGTTCGAGTGTTGCCATGCCGTCAGGTTCGTTCGCTTCTCCAGGATCCGATGTGAGGCGCCGCGCCGTTCCGCTTCCCAAGGGAACCGCGGACCTGCCAAGCTTCAACCCGGATTCCTCTGTTGTGTCCGACATCAT
The DNA here is from genome assembly GCF_028290495.1 of Tardiphaga sp. GTDB lineage: Bacteria > Pseudomonadota > Alphaproteobacteria > Rhizobiales > Xanthobacteraceae > Tardiphaga. Next base: position 51,013 of record NZ_JAQGJT010000187.1, on the reverse strand, counting down.
CCCGTCGGCGAATTTCGGCGAGCGCAACAACGGCGCGGTGCCCGACATGATCGTGCTGCATTACACCGGGATGCCCGACGCCGAAGGCGCGATCACCCGGCTGTGCACCACCGGCACCGACGTCTCCGCGCATTACATCGTGCTGGAAGACGGCCGCATCGTGCAGACCGTGCCGGAGGCGAAGCGCGCCTGGCATGCCGGCCTCGGCTTCTGGGCCGGCGAGACCGACATCAATTCCTGCTCGATCGGCATCGAGATCATCAACCGCGGCCACGACTGGGGCTATCCGGATTTTCCGCGCCGGCAGATCGCCGCCGTGACGGCGCTGTGCCGCGGCATCCTGCTGCGCCACGACATGCCGGCGCACCGCGTGCTCGGCCATTCCGACGTCTCGCCGTCGCGCAAGAAAGATCCCGGCGAAAAATTCCCGTGGCATTCGCTGGCCAATTCCGGCGTCGGCCACTGGGTTCGACCGGCGCCCGTCACCCGCGGCGAGAGCATCAAGCTCGGCGCCGAGGGCGACCACGTGCTGGCGCTGCAGCAGGCGCTGGCGCGCTACGGCTACGGCATCGAACCGAGCGGCCATTACGACAGCCTTACCGTGGAAGTCGTGACCGCCTTCCAGCGCCACTTCCGCCCCGAACGTGTCGACGGGATCACCGACCACTCGACGCTGGCGACCTTGCAGGCGCTGCTCGGCAGCCTGCAAGCTTGACGCCGCCGCCCGCAGCCGCCATGGCTTGCGGATCAGTCGGCTGGACGGCCGCTCCCGCTACGGTCGAAAGGCTGCGGGAGAGGAAAGTCCGGGCTCCATTGACATACGGTGCCGGCTAACGGCCGGCGGGGGCGACCCCAGGGAAAGTGCCACAGAGAACGAACCGCTCGCCGTAACCCGCAAGGGCGAGGCGAGTAAGGGTGAAAAGGTGCGGTAAGAGCGCACCGCGTCTCCGGCAACGGAGACGGCATGGCAAACCACACCGGGAGCAAAACCGAATAGGGACGGCAACGCAGTCAGTTCGCTCACCTCAGGCGAAAGCCTCGAGCGATAACACTGCAGGGCGATGTCTTGCTCGCTGTCCGGGTAGGTTGCTTGAGGCCCTGTGCAAACAGGGTCCCAGAGGAATGGCCGTCACGTATCGTCCGGGCAACCGGGCGGTGCCCTACAAAACCCGGCTTACAGGCCGGCTGATACTTATTTTTTTTCGACCGAAAGCGTTTTCGAGCGAAATGGATACCGGTTCGCGTCAAGAAAACGCGTCTGACTAAAACGAGGGGTCCGGCGAAACACGCCGGGCCCCTCGCCAGTTTTGGGCATGGCGGCTTCGGCGCAAACCCGATAGTGCTCCCGCCATGTCCTTCCCAGTCATTTCCCGCGAACATCTCGGCCTGCTGCTCGGCCTCATCGGCGTCATCATCTTCGGCGGCACGCTGCCGGCGACGCGGATCGCGGTGGCTTACATCGATCCGCTGGCGATGACCGCGTTGCGCACCGCGATCGCCGGGCTGTGCGCGTTGGCGCTGCTGGTCATCCTGCGCCGGCCGCTGCCGCCGCGCCGGCTGTGGCCGCAGCTGGTCATCGCGGCGCTCTGCGTCGCCGTGGCGTTTCCGTTCCTGACGGCGCTGGCCTTGAAGACCGTCGATGCCTCGCATGGCAGCGTCGTGCTTGGAATCCTGCCGCTGGCGACCGCCTGCGTGGCGGTGCTAATCACCCACGAACGGCCCAAGCCGCTGTTCTGGATCGCCTCGGTCGCCGGCGCCGCCATCGTGATCGCGTTTGCGCTGCGCCAGGGCGGCGGCGCGTTGTCGGCCGGCGACCTGCTGTTGTTCGGGGCGGTGGCGGCCTCCGCTATCGGCTACGGATTTTCCGGGCGCCTCACCGCGCAGATGCCGGGTTGGGAAGTGATCAGCTGGGTGCTGGTAATCTCATTGCCGTTGTCCCTGCCGGCTGTCGCTTTCACCTGGCCCGCGGATGCCGCCTCGCTCCCGCTGCAACCGTGGCTGGCGCTGCTCTACGTCGCCGTGTTCCCGCAATGGATCGGCTTCTTCGCCTGGAACGCCGGCATGGCGATGGGCGGAATCGCGCGAGTATCGCAGGTGCAGCTGCTGCAACCCTTCGTCACCTTCTCGCTGGCGGCGTGGCTCAACCATGAGGCCATCACCTGGCAGATCCTGCTGTTCGCCACCGCGGTAGTCGCGGTGGTCGCGATCAGCTCGCAGGTGCGGTCGCGCAAACTGCCCGTCGTGCCGGCTTAAAACTGGAAGTACAGGAACTCCATCCGCTGCCACATGCCGAACAGCGCCACGCTGAAGGCCACGGCAACCAGCAGCGCCCAGGCCGCGTTTGGCCGCCAGCGCAGCGCCGCAGCCGGCTCCGGCGCATGGCGGTATTCGCGGTAGCCGAAGATTCGGGGCACGTTCGGCATCGCCAGCGCGATAAGCAACGCGAGTACCACCGCCACACTACCGACCAGCAGCAACCTCTCCGTGCCGAGCAGGATCGGCAGATCCATCACGCGCAGAATGCCCGGCGAGGCATAGGCCGCCCGATCGGATGCGGCACCGGCAAGGCCGCATAGCATCCGCCATGCGCCACCGACCGTGTCGGCGCGGAAGAACACCCAGGCAAGCACCACGGACGCGAAGGTCGCGGCCCATCCGGCCGCTTGGCCCAGCACCGCCGGCCGCTCGCCATTCGCGGCGGACGCACGGCCGCGCCAAACGTGGTTGGCGCCGAGATACAGGCCATGCAGGCCGCCCCAGACGACGAAATTCCAGCCCGCGCCATGCCACAAGCCGCCGAGCAGCATCGTCAACAGCAGATTGCCGTAACGCCGCCACGCGCCGCGACGGTTGCCGCCGAGCGGGATGTAGAGATAGTCGCGCAGAAATCGCGACAGCGTAATGTGCCAGCGCCGCCAGAATTCGATGATCGAGGTCGCCTGATAGGGTGAGCGGAAATTCACCGGCAAGCGGATGCCGAACATTAGCCCCAGCCCCAAAGCCATGTCGGAATAGCCAGAGAAATCGAAATAAATCTGCAGCGTGTAGCCGAGCGTGGCGAGCCACGCCCAATCCGTCGACACCATGCCGCCAGCATCGAGATGGGCAAACACCGGCGTCACGAACTGCGAGAGATTGTCGGCGATCACCACTTTCTTGAACAGGCCGGCGACAAAGATCGCCGCGCCGCGCGCAGCCATCGCGGCATTGCGCCCGCCGGCGGCGCGCTTGAACTGCGGGATCATCTCGGCGTGATGCACCAGCGGCCCGGCGATCAGATGCGGAAAGAACGACACGAACAGCGTGTAGCTGACGATATCGCGCTCGACCTTCGCGCCTCGTATCACATCGACCAGATAGGCAATCTGCTGGAAGGTGAAGAAGGAGATGCCGAGCGGCAGGATGACAGCGGCGAACGGCAGTTGCGGGCCGCCCATCGCGGCGAGGCTGTCGAGCGCAAAGCCGGTGTATTTGAAGTAGCACAGCGCCGCGAGATTGAGCGTGACGCCGGCCGTCCCGATAGCCCGGCGCCGCGCCGGGTTCGCCATCAGCAGCCCGAGACTGAAATTAAAGGCGATCGAGCCGAGGAACAGCACCAGGTAGATCGGCTTCCACGCGCCGTAGAAGAACAGCGAGGCGCCGACCAGAACCAGAATGCCCGCGCGCGGCGAATGGCGACGTGCGGCGGCGAACGCCAGCACCGTCGCCGGCAGGAACTGAAAGATGAAGGTGAACGAGCTGAACAGCATGCCGGCTAGTTTTTCAGCTGGGTCATGAGATAGCTCGTATAGATCGGAATGCCGGATTCATTGATGTGCTGTTCGTCGGCAAAATGCTCTTGGGTCAGCCCGGGGACGGACGGTATCTTGACGAGCTCAAACCCACAGGTCTCGGCAGACTTCGCGAGAAGGGCCGTGTTCTCTTCGTCCTTTGCCTTCCAGGAAGGTTCGTTGTCCCGATTGTAGCGAGGCGCCCACGGCCCCAGAACAACCGTGAGCTTTTTGCTAACCCCTGCCAGCCCGCACAAAGCTCCAATTTCGTTTCTCGCCTTTAACCCGGCAATGTTCCAGTTCTTGAAGTGCTGATGACTGCTTATGTCCGGTGGCCAGCGATAGCCGGGCTGAGCAGGAAGTCTCTCAAGGCCGTATTCGGCGGGGTGCGGTCCGATTTCGGAGATATTGCGGTCAGCGGCCAATCGCGAATTGAAGGCTTCGTGGATATATCGGATGAGGGTCCCGACACGCATGGGCAAAAATGTCGTTATTTGCTGCGCGACATTCATGCGGGCGACGACGTCTTGCGGAAACACCGAGGCGCCCGGCACGCCGTCATTCGAAATGAGTGTCGTAACGCTTACGACGACATGAGCGTTTTTGAACCGACCGACGTAACGGCGCGCCGCAGCAACAAAGGACAACGGATCGCCAGCGAGGTAGGCGATGTTCACCGCGAATCCCGGGGGCTTGCCGACAAGCTGCGCCGACAGGACGGGGTCAACCTGAAACGCCATCCGACTATCGCCCGCAAAAATCAATTCTGGCTGCAATTGCAGCAGCGGCAACTTGACCGCCAGGGCTTCCGGAATGTCGTCATGAACGCGGTTGGCGATGGCGAGCAACCCGGCCAACCCCGTGAGCCACACGACAATCGTCAGCCCGATCGCCGCGATGATCCAGCGAGCGGATACGCGGCGCATTGGCGACAAAATTTCTGCAGAATCAGTCGACACGTCCTTCACCATGCCACACTTCAAACACGAAGCTGCATGTAGCAACAAGGGCGATGTCAGAGCGAGTCCGCGCCCAAACTCGATCGGCCCCAGAGCATTCGTCGTTTGAACTGGCTCACCTGGCGTAGCGCTGGAGACAATCCGCGGCTCCTTCCACCGTCACGGCGGCGGAGACACGTCAACTCGACCGACCAATATCAGTGCGCGTCGCTGCTGGCGGCGTTTTTCGGCTTGTTGAGCAGCAGCACCAGCGTGCTCAGCGCGAGGTAGAAGAACGTCAGCAGGAAGAACGAATCGCCGAAGCTCAAAACGACCGCCTGACGGTGGACGATCTGGTTCAGTTGCTTCAGCGCCATCAGGGGCGCGTCGCCGAGCCCCTGGAATTTCTGGGTGAAGTTGTTCAGCATCTCGACCGCGGCAGCGTTGCCCCAGGTGACCTTGTCGTGCAACCGCGAGATGTGGAAATCGGTGCGGTCGTCGAGCGCGGTGTTGATCAGCGCCAGCCCGAGCGCGCCGCCGAGATTGCGGGTCAGGTTGAACAGGCCGGAGGCGTTCTTCAGCCGGTCCGGCGCCAGCGTGCCGAGCGCGATGTTGTTGACCGGCACCATCGCCAGCATCATGCCCATACCGCGCAGGATCTGCGGCACCAGCAGTTCGTAGAAATCATAGTCGCGGGTGATCCAGGTCATCTGCCAGGTGCCGGTGGCGAACAACACCAGGCCGAGCGCGATCAGATAGCGCAGATCGACCTTGGTCATCAGCCGTCCGACGATCGGCGCCATCACGAACATCGCCACGCCCGACACGAACATCGTCTCGCCGATCATCAGCGCGCTGTAGCCGCGCACTTCGGCGAGGTAGCGGGGATACAGGTAGGTCAGGCCGTACAGGCCGATGCCGATGCAGAACGAGAACATCGAGCCGAGCGCGAAATTGCGGTCGGTGAAGGCGCGGATATCGACGATCGGCTCATGCGCCGTCAGCACCCGCCAGAAAAAGCCGATGCAGCACACCACGCAGACCACCGCGAAGATCGCGATCGAGGTGTCGCCGAACCAGTCGTTGCGCGGGCCTTCTTCCAGCACATATTCGAGCGAGCCGAGGAAGCCGGCCATGAAGCCGAGGCCCCACCAGTCGAAATGATCGAGCAGTTCAAGATGCGGCTCGTCGAAATCAACCAGCGCCAGCACGCCGATGGTGATGCCGATGCCGGGCACCACGTTGATGAAGAACAGCCAGTGCCACGACAGCGCGTCGGTGATGTAGCCGCCGACCGTGGGGCCGATCGTCGGCGCCAGCGTGGCGACGAGGCCGATGATCGGCGCGACGATGTGGAATTTGGAGCGCGGAAACACGGTGTAGGCGGACGCAAACACGGTCGGGATCATGCCGGCGCCGAGGAAGCCCTGGATCGCGCGCCACAGGATCATCTGCTCGATCGACGAGGTGAAGCCGCACATCAACGAGGCCAACGTGAAGCCGGCCGCCGATATCGCAAACAACATCCGCGTGCCCAAGGCACGCGACAGAAAGCCAGACAGCGGAATCGCGATCACTTCGGCGATCAGATAGGCGGTCTGCACCCAGGAGACTTCGCTGGATGAAGCCGACAGGCCGGCCTGGATTTCCGACAAAGATGCCGAGACGATCTGGATGTCCAGGATCGACATGAACATCCCGAACACCATGATCAGGAACGCGATCAGCCGCTTCGGCGCAATCTTGTCGGACGCAGGATTGCCGGGGATTGCGCCGGGCGTCGCTGTGGTCGAGGCCGCCATGGCGCTGTCCTGACTGTTGCCGTTACTTCGCGGGCTCGGCGCCGGGCTTGGTGTTGATGCGGACATAGACCGACATGCCGGCGCGCAGCAGGTTTTCGCGCGCGACGTCGGCGGGCACCTTCAGGCGCACCGGCACGCGCTGCACGATCTTGGTGAAGTTGCCGGTGGCGTTGTCCGGCGGCAGCAACGTGAACACCGAGCCCGCGGCCGGCGCGAGACTCTCGACGGTGCCCTCAATGGCGCGGCTGGAATCGGCATCGAGTTCGATGGAGACCGGCTGGCCCGGCTTCAGGCGGCGCAGCTGCGTCTCCTTGAAGTTGGCGTCGATATAGACGTTGTCGAGCGGCACCACATTGGCGAGCCGCTGGCCGACCGCGATGAAATCGCCGGTGTTGACGAGGCGGTTGGAGAAGATGCCTTCGACGGGGGCCTTGACCTCGGTGAAAGCCAGATCGCGTTCGGCCTTGTCGAGCGCGCTTTGCAATTCGGCGAGCTGCGCGCGGGCCTCGGCCTGCTGCGCCTTGGTGACTTCGACGTTGTCGCGCGCGGCGTCCACGGCGGCCTTCGCCGCCTGCACGGTTGCCGCGGTCTGGTCGCGCGACGCCTGCGAGGTTTCAAAGATGGCGCGCGAGGCAAAGCCGCGGTTGCTCAAGGCATCCTGACGCTCAAAATCGAGCTGCGCCCGCTTCGACATCGCATCGGCCGACACCAGTTGCGCATTGGCCTGCTCGACCGAACTCTGCATCGCGGTGACCTGGCGGCCGATCCGTTCGACCGTCGCCTGCTGGGTGGCGATCTTGCGGCGCGCGGCATCAACCGCGATGCGGTAGTCACCGTCGTCGATTTTGAACAGCACTTCGCCGGCCTTCACGCGGGTATTGTCGCCGGGCACGATGGTGGCGATGTGACCGGCGACGCGGGCGCCAAGCGTGGAATTGTTGGCGCGGACATAGGCGTCGTCGGTCGAGACCATGAAGCGGCCGACCAGATAATATTCGACGCCGTAAGCCGCGCCGGCAATCGCCAGCAACGCAGCAACGCCAAGCAGGAAGAACTTCTTCTTGCCGGATTTTGGCTGCGCCGCAGCGGGCACAGCTCCGGCCGCCGGGGCTTCCGCCGGCCTCTCGCCAACGGGGGCATCCGATGACGGTGCGTGCGCCTCGGCGGAGGCCGAAGAGACGACGCGCACCGGCGCGTCGTCTCCAGCGCCCGGCTCGGGACGAACAACACGTGCAGCCTGATCGCGCGGTCCGGCCATCGAGGCCTCCTCAAGGGTCATACGAAAACGGGCGGCAACCGCCGCTTCTCATTTACTGAGACAGCATTTACATTGACCGAACGGTTCGGTCAAGATAAGTTATCTCATATTGGACGGTGACATTTCGACTCTTTCGAAAATGTGATCGTTTCCCGCGAATGCTTCAGCAGGCTTAACGATGTCCCATCCGCAGCACGCCGCGCTTTCCATTGTCGGCGAAGAAGACAGCGCCAAGCGCCGCCAGATCCTCGATGGCGCCCGGGCCGTGTTCATGGACCTCGGCTTCGACGGCGGCAGCATGGGCGAGATCGCCCGCGCCGCCGGCGTGTCGAAGGGCACCCTGTATGTCTATTTCACCGACAAGAACGCACTGTTCGAGGCGATCGTGGAGCAGGAAGTGCTCGAACAGGGCAAGAGCGCCTTCAACTTCGACCCCACCCGCGACACCGAAATCACGCTGAAGGAGTTCGGCACCGCCTATATCCAGCTGCTGTGCCGGCCCGGCGGCGGCTCCTCGACCCGAACGGTGATGGCGATCGCGGAGCGGATGCCGGAAGTCGGCCAGCGCTTCTACAATAACGTGGTGGCGCTGACGATCGGCCGACTTGCCGCCTATCTTGAGGCGCGCGTCACAGCCGGCGACCTGGCGATCGATGACTGCTCGCTCGCGGCGTCGCAATTCATGATGTGCTGCCAGGCATCTCTCTTCATGCCGTTCATCTTCCAGGCGGCGCCGGCCCCCTCGCCCGAGCAGATCGCCGAGGTGGTCAACAGCGCGACGCGGATGTTCCTGGCGGCGTACTGGCGCAGGTGAGCCGACTACTCGTTCTTGTAGTCTTCCGCGTCGTCATAGGCCGCTTTGCGGCCGGGCTTTTTCGCGGTTCGGGCGCTGATCGATCCCGTCACGGAAGTATCGCGGCCGGAATAGGTGCTGCGCGGCATCGCGCGCGTGGCAACCTCCTCGCCGGACACTGCGGCCGGCTGGCAAATGACGCGGCGCGACGAGCGGCGCATCAGGTCGACATGGATATGGTCATAGTGAAACACGTTGGAGCCCGGCGCCAGCACGGTATTGAACACCTGGCACGCCGCGCCCTGCACGTCGCGCAGGAAGCCCTGCTCTTCCGGCAAGCCCTTCCAGCCGCCCTTGACGGTGATCTTGCGGCCATCGGCGAGCGTAAAGGCCGCGATGTCGAGCGCGTTGCCGAAAGCGTGCTCGGAAATATGCGCGCGCGAATTGCCATTCATGCCGCGGCAGGAATAGGCGCTAATCTGCTTGATCTCGACGACGCGGGCGCCGAACCAGCGCTGGGCGGCTGGCTGCACTGATTCCGCCAGCCATTGGTCGAGCGCCGAAACGATCGGACAGGCCAGGGTCGCCGTCGGCTTGAGCGCGACCGGCCCGACCGAGCCGGTAACGTTGCCCTGCCCGGGGCCGAGCCGCGGCTGCTCATCGACCTGTGGCGCGGGCTGCACGCCGGAACTGTAGCGGCCATAGAGCGCGCGACGTGGCGCGCGCTCCGGCTCGGGCGAGGGCTCCGGTGACAGTTCGGACTCTTCGGGATCGGCGACGCCCGGCGCGTTCAGCGAGATAGGACCGTTGGACGAAGCGCCGTAGCCGGGTTGCGGGCTTGTGGCTGCCGGATATGAACCGGAGGAAGTATTGGCGGGATAGGAATTCGCCGCGCGCGCAACCGGCTGCTGCTGCACCGGCCAGCGCGGCTGATTGCCGGAATTGCCGACGCTGCCCGGCGGGCGCAGGTTTTCGTCGGCGAAACCGAAGCTGCTGTTGCTCTCGCCGAGGGCTGCGACCTTGAGCGGAAATTCGGCGCCGCAAACGCCCGGTCCGGAAATCGGGTTGATCCGAACGAGATCGGCCCCCTCCTTCACGGTTCCGGATTTAAGGCAAGCAACCTCAGCCTCGGCACGCCAGGGTTCACGCTCTTCGGTCTGAAACAGACCTTTGCCGCAACCCGCAAGCGATACAAGGACGACGGAGCCGACAAGATACAAACGAACTCTGCGCGTCATCCGCGCACGTTGGTCGAAATGTTTTAAGGACTCTTCAACGTAACGGATTTAGCTTTGGGTAACCATGCGCTGGACCCGCTCACCACGCGTAGCGCACCACGCCCTTGCCGGCATAGGAGCGGCTGACGTCGGAGAACTCCCTTCAAAGGTTCCAGCCAGCGACCAGCCGCCGTTGAAGGACACCTCTGCCGAGGCCGTTGTCAACGCGGCGTTGCGGGCGGCCTGGGCGCCGTTGACGGTGAAGGTCGAACCCGGCAGCGATTGGAACGCGGCGCTGACATTGCGGTCGATGTTGTTGTCATAGGCCCAGGCGGCGCGGCCGCGCAGCGTCAGCACGGCGTCGTTGACGGCGAACGACTTGTCGCTGCGCAGGCCGAGTTCGCCGCGCAGGGCCGTGACGGTCTTCGCTGTGTAGTTCAGTGCAAAACCGCCGGCGCCGCTGGCAGAGGTTTCCCCGTAGGCCGGCAGGTCGAAGGCGGTGACCTGCCCTGCGGCGTAAGGCGTGAGACCGATGCCGTAGAGTTCGGGCAACAGCCAGCGATTGCCGGCTTCGATCCGGCCGGAGAACGCATTGGCATTGAAGTTGGCGCGCAGCCGCTCGGTGCCGACCGCGGTGATCAGACGATCGGTGCTGATATCCTGCCAACCGTAGGCAGCCGTCGCGGTGATATAGGACGACGCGATGGTGTGACGAATGAAGGCGCCGGCCTGGAACAGGTCGGACTGGCCGCTGCCGCCGCCCGCGACGGAGAAACTGGTGCCGCCACCGGCCAGCGCGAAGCCGGCCACGGTGGACGGCGAGAACCAGTAGTCGGCACCGACGGCAGCAGCAGCGATGTTGCCGGTGGTGCGGTTCGAGCCAAGCGCAGTATTTCCATCGGTGGTGCGCGACCCGCCGAAGCCGGCGGCCCACACGTTCCAGCGCGCCTCATAAGTGCGCGGCGGTGCTTTGGTGAACATGGCATAGGCATCGCGTTCGGTGCGGGTGCGCTTGCGGCCGCCCGGCGCGTAAGCGAGAGCGTCGCTCTCGGCGGCGTATGCGAACGCACCGGGCGCGGTGCCGCCGCGACCGGCGGTGAAGGGATCGGATAACACGCCCATGAACTGGGTCATGGCATCGAAAGTGGTCTGCTGCGAACCGGTTGAGGTCTCGCCCGAAATCTGCGTCAGTGCATGGAGGAGATTGTTGCCACTCAGCGCGAACAGCGAGTTGAACGACGCGGGCATGGTCGCCCCGCCCTCCAGTGCATTGTCGATGCCGGCGGCGACATTCCTGTGATTGATCGAGGCATTGCCTGGCAAGATCGGGCTGAGCAAGCCGGGATCGAGGGTCAGCAGCACGTCATTGCCGACATAGCTCAGCCGTACATTGCGCGCAAAATTGTTTGTGAGTGAGACGGTGTCGAATGTGCCGGTCAGCGTGCCCGCATTGATGATCGTATAAGTCGTGGTCGATGTGAGACGCGCCAGCGCATCGACGCTGACGTTGCCGGCGATAGCGGCGGTGCCGGTGATGACCGCCTTGTCCGACAACGTGCCGGAGACCTGCACCAGATAGGTCGAGGCCGCGGTCATGGTCAGGCTGCTCATGGTGAGCGTACCGATGGAATTGCCGGGTGCCAGCGTGCCGCCATTGATGGCAGTGACGCCCACGATGCCATTGCCGCCGAGGATGCCGCCTGCATTGACTGTCAGCAGGCTGGCGGAAGCGAGATTGCCGTTCACCGCGAGCGTGCCGCCATTGACGTTGACGGGGGCCGTATAGGTCGCGGTGCCGGTCAGCGTCCAGATCGACGAGTCGAACTTGGTGAAAGTGGTGAAGCCGGAAAATTGCGAGATATCGAGATTCGCGGCGCCAATGCCGCCGAGTTGCAACGTGTCGCTGCCAAAGCCGATGACATTGCCGGAGATGACGGAGCCCGGCAGCAGCGTGAGTGTATTGCCGCCGGCGGCGAACCGGATCGCAGCGGTTCCGCCGCTGATGCTCCCGGCGTTGACGATCGATGAGTTGCCGCCTGCTGCAATTCCGTAGTCCGGGCCGCTGATGCTCGCTCCGGCAGTATTGACCAGTTGCAACGCGCCGACGACAGCGAGGCCGGCGCCCGGTGTGGCTGTAGCTGAAATCGTTCCGGAATTGGTGATGGAGACATCGAGAAAGGAAAGCACGCCGGACGCCCCGCCAGTGATGTTGCCGCCGGCGAGATTGGCGACCGTGTTGCCGCTGACCAGCAAAGCTATCCCAGTACTGGCGCCGCTGATGGTGCCGCCGGCGAGGTTGGTGACCGTGTTGCCGCCGTTCTCGATAATAGCCCCATAGGTGCCGCCGCTGATGGCACCTGCGTTAGAGATCGACGAAGCGGTGGCTGTGGCGCTCAGAGCGACCCCGGCGAGCGGGCCATCGATGATTGCTCCCACATTGTTGACGAGTTGCACTCCGCCGCCGGCACCAGCCCCGACGGTGCCAATGCTGCCGAAATTGGCAACGGACATGTTCACAGCGGTGACGCTGGCAATGCTTCCGCCGGCGTGATTGATCAGAGTACCGGCCCCCGCGACGCTCAACGTCACGGTACCGAAATTATCGATATCGCCCGTCCCCCCAGATAGGCCTATTATACCAATCGTACCCGTCGCGGTATTGACCACCTTGGCATTCTGGCCACCTACGCCGTCGATATTTCCGGAATTGTTCACGTCAAGACCATTACCTCCGATGACGCCGCCGCTGATAGTTGCTCCGGCCCGGTTGATCAGCGTCACACGATCAAAGGCGGAAACGGTCGTACCTGCGCTCGTGATGCTCCCGGAATTGTCGAGGGTGACGTTGCCACCACGTGCGAATATGGCACCTGGCCCACCGGAAATGACACCGCCAGCGCGGTTGATCACCGTGATGTCGGTGAGGGCATCGATGGCCGACGCACTCGTTCCGATGATGCTCCCGGCATTATCGAGGGTGATGGAGCCGGTGGTCGATTTGATGCCGTCGACTGCGCCGAGGATGGCGCCGCCGGCGTGATTGGTCAGCGTCACGTTCGAGGACGCACTGATGCCGGTGCCCGTCGTGCCGGTGATCGTCCCGGAATTGTTTACGGTGATCCCTCCGGCACTCAAGATGCCGTTAAGCCCGCCCAGAATCGAAGCGCCAACACCGTTGCGGATCGTGGCGTCTCCGACCCAGATGCCGCGGCCGGCGCCGCCCGTTCCCTGCACTGTCGCGCCATTGAGGACGTCGATCGTGATGCCCGTTTGAATGCCGGTGCCATAGCCCGAAGACGGATTCTGATTGATGGTCGTCAAATCGCAAGTCACCGTGGTCCCCGGCGCAGGCGTCGGTGCGGTCGCTGCCGGCGTACATGCGGCTTGCGCCAATGTTGCCGTCGCGACCGACACCCCGAACGCCAAAGCCGCGCTCGCGGCACTCTGCATCCACCCCTGTGCCCGACCAAACTGCATGCTCGCCCCCCGTCAATTCCACGCCCGTGGCGCATTGCTGGATGGCAGTTCAACACCGGACCGGGGCACCTTCACAACCGACTTCAGGGTTATGTGCCCAAAACGAAATTTATAAGTAACTGAAACAACACGCTTTCTAACAATTGCCAAACAATTCGAAACAATGCCACAACATTCCACAATCTATGCGTGCAAATGACAGCAAGTGTAAAATACCGCTATGTCGTTTCCGCGCGTGGCGTGCGGAACGCTGTGTTCGATTCGGCGCTGGTGTCAGGTTAAGGAACAAGCAGACAGGCGCAGGGGCGCCCGTTTCACAACCGATGCCCGGCTTTGGTGCTAGGTCCAAAAGCGCGACTGGAGTTGGTATGAGCAAGGCGCAAAGTCTCTCCTTCGGAGAGCTTATCCTGGACGAGACCTGCCTGTTCGCGCGACGCGGCAGCAAGACCATCCAGTTCACCCGCAACGAGCGGGTCCTGATGCTTGCCTTTACGCGCAACCCGCATCAGTTGATGTCGCGTAGCCGGCTGCTCGAGGAGATCGCGTCACTGGACTCCGACGCCTCCGAGCGCAATGTCGATTTCCTGATCAACCGGCTCCGTACCAAGCTCGGCGACAGCGCCAAGTCGCCCCGCTACATCGCCACGCAATATGGCGAGGGTTATCTCTGGATCGCCGAACCATTGGCGGTGCCGATCATGGCGTCACCGCAGTCGGGACCGATCGATGCCTGGCTCGCCATCGTTCCGGCCTTTGCCGGGCAAGGCGACCGCATCGACACGCGGGCGTCATCGCTGCTCGATCAGTTGCGCGACGGGGTCGCCGCCGGCATGTCACCCGCGCAGAAAATCGTCATCGTCGACGACTTGCGCCACCTTGCCGCAAGCGGGCTGCGCTATGTCTTGCAGGTGAGCTTTCAGAGCACCGACGATCGGCCGGATTGCACGGCGACCCTGCGCGAGATGCCGTCGAAACACATCGTCAGGGCGTTCCGCCTCGACCTCACCGACAGCGCATCCTTGGCGTCGGAAGCGACACGGGTTTCGCGCGGCACGATCAAAGAGCTGCGAAACGCGCTCACCCATGCCTCGGCCGGCCTCGGCACGCCCTCCGACCAGCCCCTCGACATCCGTCTGCGCAAGGCCTCGACCTTGCTGTCGTCGTCCAATCCGGCCTGGCTCAAGAAGGGCCAGGAGCTCAGCGCCGCGCGCGCGGAAAATCCCGCTGATCCCGACATTGCGCTGCAATGGTGCCTGCATCTGTTCGCGCGCCTTGTGCTCGCCAATCCTTTCACCGGCGTCAGCAGCGACGAACGCGCCGAGATCGAGGGCGAAATCGAGACCACCGCGCTGGATTGTCTGCCGGCCATCGAGAACAATCCGCTGCTGATGCTGGCTGCGGCCAAGTTGCTGTACTTCGTCAACCGCGGTCATCTCGAACTCGCCGAGGACCTCGCCGAACGCGCGTTTACGCGCACGGCCGACTTCGCGGCGGCGCTGCCCGTGATGGGTCAGTTGCGGCAGGCGCGGGGCAACTTCGACGAAGCCGTCATTCTGTTCGACCGCGGCATCGAGATGGCCGATCCGGAGTCCGATTTCCTGCTGCATATGCGCGTGCTGAAATGCATTGCATTGCTGGCCAAGGGCGATCGCCCAGCGCTCGATGCCGCCAACACCTTCACCTATGACATCCCCTACAGCCCGCCCGCGCTCGTGGTGATGATGGGCATGACCATGACGGCCGCCGATCAGCCGCTACCGGAGGCTGTGACGGCAGCGCTGACCGCGGCTGGTCCTGCCGGCGTCTGCAATGCGCTCGAATATCTCTATTTTACCTCGGCGCGTCATTTCATCGCGCAAACAGCGCGCGCCAATGTCATGCGCGGGCTGGTCGCCCATGCGGTGCGCCTGCACGGCGCAGCGGCGATCCCACCCATCGTCCCGGCCGGCACTGGTCTAGCCGCTGCTGCGTGACCGCGGTTGCACCCTCTGATCCGGATGCGGATTTTGCACCGCACCGCACCATGCCTACCCGTAACCCAAGCGCTCCCGACATCAAATGACGGATTGACAGCTTGCACTGCGCAAGGCCCTGATAGTAGCAGATTGACGCATGTGACGGTAACGGGGGATCTCCTGCCTCGCCGCGACGCATCCAACGCCACAAGGGAAACGTCCATGCGAAAAATCATCACCGCGGCGATCGGCGCCGCATTGTCTGCCGCCGCGCTGCTCGCCCAGCCGGCCGCCGCCCAGACCCCGATCAAGATCATGGTCGGCGGCATCGACAAGCAGATCTATTTGCCGGCCAAGCTCGCAGCCCAGCTCGGCTTCTTCAAGGAGCAGGGCCTCGACGTCGAATTGTTCAATTCCACCTCGGGTTCGCAGGCGGCCACGGCTCTGCTGGCGCGCGAAGTGCAGGGTGTGGTGGGCTTCTACGACCACACCATCGACCTGCAGTCGAAAGGCAAGTTCATCACCTCGGTGGTGCAGTTCGCCGTCGCCCCGGGCGAAGTGGTGCTGGTCAAGGCTGCCGACGCCGACAAGCTGAAGGATCCCGCCAACTGGAAGGGCCAGGCGCTGGGCGTCACCGGGCTCGGCTCGGCCACCGACTTCCTGACCCGGGCGCTGGCCGCCAAGGCCGGGCTCAAACCGCAGGACTACTCTCTGGTGCCGGTCGGCGCCGGTGATACGTTTCTGGCCTCGATGCAGCAGGGCAAGATCGTGTCCGGCATGACCACCGAACCGACGGTGGCGCGCGCCATCAAGAACGGCACCGCCAAGGTCGGCATCGACCTGCGCACCCCGGAAACGACCCGCGCCGCGCTCGGCAGCGACTATCCCGCAGCCTGCCTGTACATGGACCGCGCCTGGATGGAAGCCAACAAGGAGACCGCGCAAAAAGTCGTCAACGTGATGGTCAAGACGCTGAAGTGGATGCACACCCACTCGCCGGAAGAGATCGCCGCGGCGATGCCGAAGGATTATTATGCCGGCGAACTCGATCTCTACGTTCAGGGCCTGCGCGAAGGCCGTGCGCAATATTCGCCGGATGGCATGATGCCGGCCGGTGCACCGGAATCGGTCCTCAAGGTGCTGACCAGCTTCTCGCCCAACCTACAGGGCAAGACGATTGATCTGGCGAAGACCTACACCACGGATTTTGTCATCAAGGCGAACGCGACGCATTGACCTGCTCGTCGTTCCGGGGCGCGAGGGCAACGCCCGAACGAACCCGGAACCTGACGATGAACAGTTCGAGGTTCCGGGTTCGCATGCGGCTGACGCCGCCCGCGCCCCGGAACGACAGCCTGGGTTCTCCATCCGCAATCGAGAAATTTCCGCATGCCCTCCCCCTCCGCTATCGAACTCAAACACGTTGCCCGGCGCTTCGTCACGCCATCCGGCGAACTGCTGTCGGCGCTGGAGGATTTTGACCTCAGCATCGCGCCCGGCGAATTCATGGCCATCGTCGGCCCCACCGGCTGCGGCAAATCGACAACGTTGGGCCTGATCGCGGGCCTTGCAAGACCGCAAGCCGGCGAAGTCACCCTGTTCGACAAGAAGGTCGACGGCGTCGACCGCCGCGTCGGCTTTGTGTTCCAGCAGGACGCCGTATTTCCGTGGCGCGACGTGCTGCACAATGTGATGGCCGGGCCGCTGTTTCGCGGCATCAAGAAAGACCAGGCCGAAGCCGAAGCGCGCGACTGGATCATCCGCGTCGGCCTGAAGGGTTTCGAGGGCCATCATCCGCACCAGTTGTCCGGCGGCATGCGCAAGCGCGTGGCATTGGCGCAGACTTTTATCAACAATCCGCAGGTGCTGCTGATGGACGAGCCGTTCTCCGCGCTCGACGTGCAGACCCGCGAACTGATGCAGGAAGAACTGCTGCAGCTCTGGGCGCAAGCAAAGTCCGCGGTGCTGTTCGTCACCCACGATCTCGACGAGGCGATCCTGCTGGCCGACCGCGTCGCCGTGCTGACCACGCGCCCGGCGCGGGTCAAGTCGGTGCACACCATCGACCTGCCGCGGCCGCGCGACGTCGCCACCTTGCGTTACGACGAACGCTTCATCGCCATCGCGCGAAAAATCAACGACGATCTCCGGGAAGAAGTGCTTCGCGCACGGGCGGGACATTGACATGTCCGGGGACACTGACATGACTGATTCAAGCATCACCTCACCCCTGCCCGCCGATCCCAAACTGGAAACCGCCGTCGAGCGGATGCGCCGTCATGCGCGTCTGGTGCTGGTGCTGCGCCTTGCCGTGCTGGTGTTCATCATCGGCGGCTGGGAGCTCGGCGTCCGCGTCGGCCTGATCGATCCGTTCTTTTTCGGCCAGCCCTCCGGCATCGTGACCAAGCTGATCGACTGGACGGAGAACGGCACCTCCATCGGGCCGCTGTGGAAGCAGATCGCCGTGACCATCTACGAAGCTGGCGCCGGCTTCCTGATCGGCGCGGTCGCTGGCATCTTGTGCGGCATTGCGCTCGGCCGCAACCAGCTCCTGTCCGACGTATTCTCGATCTACATCAAGGTGGCGAATTCGATTCCGCGCGTGGTGCTCGGCTCGATCTTCATCGTGGCCCTCGGTCTCGGCGCGGCATCGAAGATCGCATTGGCCGTGGTGATGGTGTTCTTCGTGGTGTTCGCCAACGCCTTCCAGGGCGTGCGCGAGGCCGACAAGAACCTGATCGCCAATGCCCGCATCCTCGGTGCCTCGAACTGGCAGATGACCCGCGCGGTCGTCATCCCGTCGGCACTGTCGTGGATCCTGGCCAGCCTGCACGTCTCGTTCGGCTTCGCGCTGGTCGGCGCCATTGTCGGCGAATTTCTGGGCGCACGCGAGGGCATAGGCCTTCTCATTGCCACGGCACAGGGCTCGTTCGACTCGAACGGCGTGTTCGCCGCGATGATCGTCATCGCCGTGGTGGCGCTGGCCGCGGAATGGCTGCTCACCGCACTCGAAAACCGGCTGCTGACCTGGCGGCCGGATGCGACGATCAACGAGTAGGTTGGGTTCGGAATAACGGCTTCTGTCCCGGACGCAGCGTCCGGGACAGGCTCCGGGCCTTTCCTGATAAGGCCCTCGCTCACGCCCCGGATACTGATCCGGTACTTAACTACACAACAGTGGTATCGCGGCCCGTCGGCACCGACGGCACAGGGCGCGTCACCACACCGCGGCACCGGCGAGCACGGGCGGCCGGCAGCGCCGGCAAAGACAGGCGACGACACGACGACGAAACAATTCTCCCGGCGATGAACCGTTTTGCGCTTTCGACGCCAACAGCCGGAAACCTCCGCTTTGTAGTCATCCGTTCAACGAAGCGCCGAACCGGCGCTCTGGGCACAAACGGAGATTTTCCATGACCACTCTTGCTTCTTTCGAAATGCACATTCGCCGTCGCGAAAATTCCCGACCGGGCAAGGAACGCTTCGC
The DNA here is from genome assembly GCF_028290495.1 of Tardiphaga sp. Classification (GTDB taxonomy): domain Bacteria; phylum Pseudomonadota; class Alphaproteobacteria; order Rhizobiales; family Xanthobacteraceae; genus Tardiphaga. Next base: position 32,316 of record NZ_JAQGJT010000187.1, on the reverse strand, counting down.
GACGCTCCGCGTTACACGGGATGCGACCTCAACCGGAGAGTTCCCATGGACCTCTACAGTCAATTGAGCGCTGCTGCCGCCTACGCCGCGATAGCGTTTGTCGGCGCGATCGTGTTGGGCGTGATCTAGCCCGCACCGCAATACCAATCAGAAGCCCGGCGGGATCCGAACCGCCGGGCTTTTTTGCGCGGTGCCTCGTATCCTTCACCGCCCTGTACCGCGACGACACAATTCCCCGATGCGACGAAACCGTTTTGCCCGGCCGACGCAAACCAGGTGAAACGCGCGCCAGCTAACTCTCCTCCCAACGAAGCGCCGAACCGGCGCTCGACTGGGCGCTCAACGGAGACAGACCATGACCGATTTCAACCGCATCACGATGATCTGCCGCACCGCCGCCATCGGCGCGCTGGCGATCGGATCGCTGGCCTTCACCCCGGCGCAGGCCGCGCCATTGCCGCTGTTTCCGTTCTTCATGACGCCGCCGGCACCGTGGCAGCCGGCGCCGCAGGTACAGGCACCGCAGGTTGATGAAGACAATGCCGTGGTCGAGCAGCAGGCGCGGTTCAAGCGTCAGGTTGTCACCTACGCCACCCGCGAGGCGCCGGGCACCATCATCATCGATACGCCCAACACCTATCTGTACTATGTGCTCGGAGGCGGTCAGGCGATCCGCTACGGCATCGGCGTTGGCCGCGACGGCTTCACCTGGTCCGGCGTGCAGACCGTGACCAGGAAGGCGGAGTGGCCGGCCTGGACGCCGCCCCCGGAAATGATCGCGCGCCAGCCCTATCTGCCACGCCACATGGCTGGCGGCCCCGGCAATCCGCTCGGCGCCCGCGCGATGTATCTCGGCGGCACCATCTACCGCATCCACGGCACCAACATGCCGGAGACGATCGGCACGCAGGTGTCTTCCGGCTGCATCCGCCTGACCAACCAGGACGTCTCGGACCTGTATTCCCGCGTCAATGTCGGCACCCGGGTGATCGTGCTGCCGATGGACCGCCGCGCCGACAATCCGACCGGCAAGCGCGGCTGATCAACCTGCCGTAACCGCGGCCATGTTCCGTAACATGGCCGCTCTGGCGCGCCGTGTTGCGGCGCGATAGTGTCCCGCATATTCAGCGGGGCATCGATGCGCGTTAAAACCATTTTTATTTCAGTCGTACTGGTCGCGGTATCTTTCGTCGCCACCCTCAAGGTGATGGATTATCTGTCCCCGCGCGGCGCCGGACCGGCGCCGGTGCTGACGCCATTGCCGCCACTACCGGCCGCGCCGCGGACCTCCAGTATCATCGCGCCGTTGACGATCCCGCTGAACGCGATACGCGACGCCGCCGACAAGGGCGCACCGCGTAATTTCGCCGGCGACGCCGAAAATCCGGTGCCGCAGATCCTGCAGAACGCCCAAATCAAATGGAGCGCGGCGCGCGGACCGATCGCGGCGACCGGCGCGGCCGATACGTTGACGCTGGCCACCCCGCTGAACGGCACGCTCAATGTCACCGGCGCGCTGTCGTCGAACCTGCGCGACCAGCTCGGCGGCGCGCTCGGCAACCTGCTCGGCGGCAATGTCGCCAAGCAGGTCGGCAGCATCAACATCAAGAACCTCAACGCCAATGCCGAGATCCGCGGCAATGTCGTTTTGACAGCGCGCCCGCAACTCACCGCGAACTGGCGCGTCGAACCGAACCTCGCGGCGCAGGTCAATCTCGGCGACACCAGCGTGACGATGGCCGGCGCCCGCCTCAGCGTTCCGGCGCAGGTCAAGCCGATGATCGACAAGACCGTCAACGAGCAGATCGCCGCCGTGCAGGCGCGGCTGCGCAACGATCCGGCGCTGGAGCAGAATGCACGGCGCGAATGGGCGAAACTGTGCCGCTCGATTCCGCTGCAGGGCGCCAGCGCGGTGCAGGGCCTGTTTCTCGAACTGAAGCCGATCCGCGCGGTCGCAGCGCAGCCGCGCATCGATGCCAGCAACGTCACGCTGACGCTCGGCGTCGAGGCCGAGACGCGGGTGACCGCGACGCAGACAACGCCGGAATGCCCGTTCCCCGCGACGCTGGCGATCGTGCCGCCCGGGCCCGGCAAGCTCAATATCGGCGTGCCGGTCGACATGCCATTCACCGAGATCAACAAGATCATCGAGACGCAGCTGGTCGGCCGCACGTTCCCGGAGGACGGCTCCGGCTCGGTCGACGTCACCGTCAAGAAGGCGACCGTTCAGGCCTCGGGGGAACGGCTGCTGATCTCGCTGCTGGTCAACGCCAGGGAAAAGAAAAGCTGGTTCGGTTTCGGCGGCGAAGCCACGGTACACATCTGGGGAAAGCCGGCGCTCGATCCGGCCACGCAGACGCTGAAGCTTGTCAATGTGGAACTGGCGGTGGAATCGGAGGCCGCGTTCGGCCTGCTCGGCCAGGCCGCCCGCGCCGCCATGCCGCTCCTGCAGAACGCGCTGGCGGAGCACGCGACGATCGACCTGAAGCCGTTCGCCACCAATGCGCAAAAGCGGATCGCATCCGCGATCACCGATTTCCAGAGAAACGAAAGCGGTATCCGCGTCGGCGCCGAGATCACCAGCCTGCGGCTGGCCGGCATCGCGTTCGATTCAAAGACGCTGCGGGTGATCGCAGAAGCTGATGGCGCAATCAACGTCAGCGTCACGGCGTTGCCGGGATTGTAATTCCATCTGAACTAACTAAACCACCCGCAACGATCTCCCGTGGGGGCGCGCGGCGGGTGTTTCTGCATGAGAAAACCCCACCCAGCTACAGGTGTTGCCGAACCGGCCAAATCCGCGCACACTTCCTCCGCAGCCGCAAGAGCTGCAGACAATATGAGGGAGCCCCATGTCCTTGCGTTCACGCGCTATCACCGTCGGCTGCGTATTCATGCTCACAGCCACCGCCGCCCAAGCCCAGATTTCCGATGATGTCGTCAAGCTTGGCGTGCTCACAGATATGTCCAGCCTTTATGCCGACGCCACCGGCAAGGGTTCGGTGGTCGCAACGGAAATGGCCGTTGCCGATTTCGGCGGCAAGGTGCGCGGCAAGCCCGTCATCGTCGTCTCCGCCGATCATCAGAACAAACCGGATGTTGGCGTCAACATTGCGCGCAACTGGTATGACAACGACAAGGTCGATGCGATCCTCGACGTGCCCACCTCATCGGTGGCGCTGCCGATCTCCGCTCTCACCCGCGAAAAGAACCGCATCCACCTGAATTCCGGCGCCGGCAGTTCGGACATCACAGGGATCGCCTGTTCGCCCAACACCGTGCACTGGACTTATGACACCTACGCGCTGTCCAACGTGGCCGGCAAGGCGATGGTCCAGCGCGGCGATGACACCTGGTTCTTCATCACCGCCGACTACGCATTCGGTGCAGCGCTGGAACGGGACGCCTCAAATGTCGTGAAAGCCGCCGGCGGCAAGGTGCTGGGCAGCGTCCGGCATCCGCTCAATTCGTCGGACTTCTCGTCGTTCCTGCTGCAGGCACAAGCGTCCAAAGCCAAGGTGATTGCGCTCGCCAATGCTGGCGGCGATACCACCACGGCGCTGAAGCAGGCCGCTGAATTCGGGATTATCGCAGGCGGCCAGAAGATGATCGCGCTGTTGCAGCACATCGTCGATACCCAGTCGCTCGGCCAGCAGGCGGCCCAGGGTCTCATCACGACCGATGCGTTCTACTGGGACATGAACGACGAGACGCGCGCTTTCTCCAACCGCTTTCTTGAAAAAGTCGGCACCATGCCGACCATGATCCAGGCCGGGCTGTATTCCGCGACGATGCATTACCTCAAGGCGATCGATGCTGTGGGCACAGACGATGCCGGCAAGGTGATGGCACAGATGAAGGCGACACCCGTGAATGACTTCTTTGCCAAAGGCGGGAAAATTCGTGAGGACGGCCGCATGGTCCACACCATGTATCTGTTCGAGGTCAAGAAGCCGTCGGAATCGAAAGGCAAATGGGATCTGTACAAACTGCTGGCCACCGTGCCCGGCGATGAGGCGTTCCGCCCGATGGATCAGGGCAACTGCCCGCTGCTGAAGAGCAAGCCGTAGGACGGCCCACGCGCGATTTCGTGCTTTACCGACAAACGTAAAGAGCGCGCCCGGAGTCCGGACGCGCTCTTGCTACGTTACACGCTGACAGATCCTAGTTCGTCGTATACTTGAACTCGGTCATGCCTTTGAGCTGATCCTTGGTGGCGCTGAGGACCGCGTGGTCGGGGTACCAGGGATTGGGCTTCGCGGCGGTCGGCGCCGCGGGCGCCGAGCCCGTGGTCATGCCGGTGCCGGCGGCGGGCGGCCGGGCGCCGCTCATGCTGCCGCCGGTCGCGGCGGTATTGGTGACGACCGGTTCGTTGACGAACTTGATCTTGTCGAACGGCACGGCGACCAGATGCTCGCCTACGCCAAGGAAGCCACCGACGCCGATCACAACAGCCTTGATGCCACCGCTCTTGTCGGTCAGCAGATCGTTGATTGAACCGAGGCTCTCATTGCTGTCGTTATAGACGCTGAGGCCGACAACCTTCGAGGCGCGCCAGTTTCCGTTGAAGCTGGAGTCCGAAGCCGTCACCGGCGCTGCGGCGGGAGTTGTCGTGGTGGCGGCAGGGCTTTGAGCGAAAGCGGCTGAGGCCAGCAGTGCGGAACCCAGCAAACCAGCGGTCATATATGTTTTGAACATATGTTCCTCCTGTTTGAGTGACACGGGAGCAACGCGGAAGCTATAAGCCTGTTCCGGTTCCCGGAGCCAATTGTCAAAAAGAGGCACCGCTATAAAAGGCAACTTTGCGGGAACAGCCACCATCCGTCCTGGTCGAAACGGTGGTGGCTGAAAGCCTGCCGTATTTGTTAGCTGGTATAGTCAACCAGCAGCGCCGAGAACGAAGCGCTGCTGCTCGAGGCCGAAGCAGCGGTTCCACTGGCGCTGTACGAACTGGAAGACGATGCAGCCAGCGATTCTTGCAGCGAAGCGAGCAGCTTCTGCAACACCGTGCTGGCGTCGCTCGTGCTGTCGGTGGAGTCGGTCGCATCACTGCTGTCCGTCGATGCGCTGTCCGACGGCGGCGGACCGGGGGGCGGGCCACCGGCGCCGCGCGGACCACCTGGGCCGCCCGCTCCACCGGCGCTGCCGGAGAAGGCCGACTTGAAGACGTCCTGCAATTCGGTCGCCTGGTCAGTCGTCAGCTTGCCGCTGGAGACCTGGGCGCCGATCAGGTCGTCGATCTTCGACTTCATGTCGGTCGGCTTCGACTGCGAGCTGGACGACTGACTGCTGCGGCCGCTCTGCAGCGCCGAGTCAATATCGGTGAGCGCCGAGGAAAGCGCATCGGAATCGCTGGCAGAGACCGTTCCGGAAGCGACTTCGGCCTGCAGTTCCTGCTGCAGCTTCTGTAGGGGCGTGAGATAAGCGCTGCTGCTGGAAGCAGAAGTTGCGGCGATCGAAGTCATAATGAGCTCCAAGGTGATTTTTCGTCACCCGCACCCTGCGACCGCGATGGTTAACGAGAACTTGTTATGGCCTTGCAGACATGTTGCGTCCTGTTGCAGAAATAGTTCCAGAAACATGACGAAACAAAAATCTTCAGCACGCTCCTCCGATCCCGGCCAAAAGAGTCCGCATGGCATCATCTCCGAACATCCTGGTCGTAGAAGACGATCGCGAAACCCGTACGCTGATTGCAAAGTACCTGCGTACCAACTCGTGTAACGTTACCACTGCGGCCGACGGCCGTGAGATGGACAAGGCCATGGCCGATCACCGGGTCGATTTGCTGATCCTCGACGTCATGCTGCCGGGCGAAGATGGTCTCACTTTGTGCCGGCGCGTCCGCGCCGAGTCGCAGGTGCCGATCATCATGCTCACCGCCCGCGGCGAGGACGTCGATCGCATCCTCGGGCTGGAAATGGGCGCTGACGACTACCTCGCCAAGCCGTTCAATCCACGCGAACTGCTGGCGCGCATCAACGCGGTGCTGCGACGGCAGGCCACCGCGCTGAACGCCAGCGCGACGCCGAGCGCAACAGCGTTGTCGTTCGCCGGCTGGCAGATCGATTTCCGACTGCGCGAGTTGCGCAATCCCGCCGGCGCCCGCGTCGCCATGACATCCGCCGAATTCGACCTGCTGCGAACCTTCTGCGAACGGCCCGGCCGGGTGTTGTCGCGCGACAGCCTGCTCGACCTGACGCAGGGCCGCAATGCCGGCTCGTTCGAGCGCAGCATCGACGTGCTGGTCAGCCGCATCCGCCGCAAGATAGAAACGGATCCGCAGGATGCGACCCTGATCAAGACGGTGCGCTCCGGCGGCTACATGTTCACGCCGGAAGTCGAGGCGATCGCAACGGCCGCTGCGAACTGAGATGAAGCTGCTCAACATCTTCAACCTGCGACGGATCAGCGGCCAGATAACGGCCCTGGTGGTGGTATCGATCGCCGCGATTCACGTCATCGTTACCGTCGCCTTCGTGCTGATGCGCCCCGACCGGAACGATTCCCGTTTCGACCGTGGCCACGGCGAATTGACGGCACTCGTCCGGCTGATCAGTGCGACGCCGGCGCTCGAGCGTCCGGGGCTGCTGGCCCACATGACGCATACATTTCCGCAGTTCGATATCCGACCCGTGGCTGCGGGAACGCCGACCGTCGCCGACGAGAATCAGGACTATCCGCGGCGCACCCTGCGGCGACTGTTCGGCGCCGAAACCAAACTGTTCACCATCGCCGGCGAGCCGCCGGACCGCATGGGCATCACTTTGCCGGACGGCGCGCAGGTGTCCGTCAACATCACGCCGGAGCGACGGCAAGGCCCGTTCTGGGGCGGGCCGTGGTTTCCGACCCTGTTGTTCATTATCGTCAGCCTGACCTTGCTCGGGCTGTGGGCCGCGCGCGCGCTGGCGACGCCGTTGTCCTCTTTCGCCAGGGCGGCGGAAAATTTCAGCCTGAACGGCGCGGCGGAGCCGCTGCCGGAGCGCGGGCCGGAGGAAATCCGCTCGGTAGCGCGCGCGCTGAACCGGATGCGCGAGCGCATCACCGCCCTGATCGACGACCGCACCAGGATGCTCGCGGCCATCAGCCACGACCTGCGGACGCCAATCACGCGGTTGCGGCTGCGTTCGGAATTCATCGAGGATGACAGCCACCGCCGCCACATGCTGCGCGACCTCGATCAGATGCGATCGATGCTGGAAGCCGTGCTGTCGTTCCTGCGCAACGACCGCAAGCTGGAGGCGCTGACGCTGACCGATATAGCCACCACGCTGCAATTGATCGCCGACCAGTTTGCCGATGTCGGACACGCCGTGAGCTATGACGGCCCGGCGCACGCGATGGCGATGGCCCGGCCGGACGATCTGCACCGCGCCGTCACCAACCTGGTCGAGAACGCCATCAAGTTCGGCGCCGAGGCACGGATCAGCCTGACGATGTCGGCGCAGTGCGCGACCATCGAAGTCGCAGATGACGGTCCGGGCATTTCGGAAGCGCAGAAGAACGCGATGCTGCAGCCCTTTGTGCGCGGCGACGACGCCCGCAACATGGACCACGAAGCCGCAGGCTTCGGCCTCGGCCTCTCGATCGCCCGCGCGGTCGTGGTGGCGCATGGCGGCGAGATGACGCTGAACGATCGGCAGCCCAACGGGTTGATCGTGCGCATCACACTGCCGATAAAGGACGCCAAGGCAGCGGCGTAGCGCGCCATCTCGCAGTCGTCCCGCTGAAGCTCGCCGACTTCGGCTAGCCTCGAAGGATGACGGTGGAGTTTGTTGGCGAAACTTATTTCACCACCGGCTCGACGCTATGCACCGCGCCTGCCTTGCGTAGATGAATCGTCGCGATGTCGTCGGAGTACACTTTCTGCCAACCGTCGAGATGATCGAGCAGCTTGGTCGCCGCACTCTGCGTGCGCATCAAGGTCGCCTCGATGTCGTAGTCCTTCAGCAGCCGGAACAGGTTGTCCGGCTCGGCGAGGCCGCTGGCATTGTTGTGATCGACCATCAGTTTCTCGCCGAACAGTTCGGTGCGGCCGTCGATGAATGTCGGCACGCCCCGCGAGATCAGGTAACCGCCGAAATCGTAATCGTTGAACACGCGTGCGAGATTGAGCTTCTTCAACTCGGTCACGGCGGCGGCCGGCGAGCTACGGTTATAGGGCGCATAGGCCTGCGTTGACGCGAACACAAAGGTGCCAGCCAGCAGGCAGGCCATGATGCCGCCGAGCAGCAGGCCGCGCGGCGACACGGGCTCGGCGCCTGCCGGACGACCGAGCCGCTCGCCGAGCGGCTTAGCCAGAACCAGCGGCGCCAGCAACGCCAGCACCTCGGCATTGCGGACGTGGCTGAGCGCCATAAAGACGAAGCCGAGCACCAGCACGATACGCATCGGCGGCAGCGTGACGCCGCGCCACAATACCAGCGCAAAGGCGATCAGCACGGTGAGTTCCAGCGGCCCGGCATGGCCGAAATCGGCCGCGCGCCATTCGCCGATCATCGCCAAGGCGGCACCAAGATTGAGAATCCGCCTGGCGGCCAGCAGCGACTCCCAGCCATAGGGCGTGAGGCAACTCGCGGCGCAAGCCGCGAGGCCGAACAGGAACCAGCGCACTAGCAGCGCCTTCTGCGCGCGGACCTCGGCGTGGAAGATCGCATCGATGCCGATCGGCGCGATCAGCGCGAGACCGAGCACGAAGCCGCCATGCAGGTTAGCCCACAGCGCGATCAGCGGCAGCAGCGCGTAGGAAGGTGCGCAGCGGCGGTCCATTGCCGCGATAAGCCCGCCGACCCAGGCCACCATCACCGGCATCGCCAGCACGTGCGGCCGCGCCAGCAGATGGCCGAGCATCAGCGCCAAAGCCACCGCGACGAAGATCAGGGTCGTGCTTTCGCTGAGGCGCTTGCTGAGAAAGCGAGTCAGCAGCGCGAAGGAAGCAGCAATCGCCGCGGCCGTCAGCACCACCGGCCCGGCCCAGCCGAACGCACCATACGAGCCCGCAAGCAGCACCTGGGACAGCCACTGCGTCGAGATCCACGGCTGGCCGCGCATCGTGAAGGAGTACAGGTCGGTCGTGGGAACCGCGTGGTGGTCGAGAATCCACTGCCCGACGGTGATCTGCCAGTAGGTGTCGGGATCGTTGAGCAGCTGGTTCCCGGCGACCAGCGCCAGGGCATAAACGCCGATGCCGACCCACAGCGGCAGCAGTCCACGCCAGGGTCTGGCGGCTTCAACGGAATGGGCGACGGAGATCGTCATAAGCGGACCGATGCGGTGAAAGCGGCTGATGTGGCGTCAATCCAACCACAACGGGCATAATGCTTGGTAAATCCGGCCTCCCCGCCCTTGCATGAGAGCTGCCCGCCACAGAAAGGAGTCATTCAGGCCATAAACGCGAACAATTGATTCTTTGACGTTAGGCTGGCCGCAAGGCTGCCACCGCTAGACGACGACTGACGGAATTTCGAGGCCGATTGATGCGCATTGTGGTTGCCTTGGCGGGGCTCATCGCCGCCACTTTTCTTCCCCACGCGGCGCAAGCACAGCAGCGCGCCGATTACGAGGCGATGGTCGCCACCCATGCCCGCGCCAACGGCGTGCCGGAGGCGCTGGTGCACCGGGTGATCGTGCGCGAGAGCAAATATCACCCGTCGCTGATCGGGCGCGGCGGCACCATCGGCCTGATGCAGATCAAGCTCGGCACCGCCCGCGGGCTCGGCTACACCGGCACCGCCGAGGGCCTGCGCGATCCCGAGACCAATCTCACTTACGCCGTGAAATACCTGGCCGGCGCGTTCCGTGCCGCAGGCGGCGACCACAACCGTGCGGTGTCTTATTATGCCGGCGGCTATTACTACGCAGCCAAGCGCCAGCGTAACAAGCACGAGCCCCTGCTTGCGATTCCCCGGATGGACGAGCTGACCAGCGCCAACGCGCAGGTTCCACAGCCGTAAAGAGCGCCGTAACAACGGCCATTATCGGTGCACGACCGCCGGCGTGCGTTGACACCCCGGCCCATGAGCTTACATTAGAGTCGTTCCGAGGGGGGCTCCGACGAGGAGCTGAGATACCGCACGCTCGCATTTCCAGCGAGACCGCGGTGACCCTTTGAACCTGATCCGGGTCATGCCGGCGAAGGGACAGGGATGTTACAGAACTCGCAAGTTGCGCGTGGGGAATCCCCCGTAGCAGTCATCGGCGCCGGCATTGCCGGTGCATGGCAGGCGTTGACCTTCGCCAGAGCGGGCCACCCCGTCACGCTGCACGAACGCAGCGACAAGGGCATGCGCGATGCCACCAGCCACTGGGCCGGTGGCATGCTGGCGCCGTGGTGCGAGGCCGAGGTTTCGGAGCCCGTGGTGTCGCGGCTCGGCCTGCGCGCGCTGGACCTGTGGCGGAATGCTCTTCCGGACACGCCGTTCAACGGCTCGCTCGTCGTGGCGCACGCCCGCGACCGCGCCGACTATGATCGCTTTGCCAAGATGACCTCCGGCCACACACGGCTCGATGCCGCAGCATTGGCCGAGATCGAACCCTCCCTCGAAGGCCGCTATCGCGACGCGCTATTCTATCCCGGCGAGGGCCACGTGGAACCGCGCCGCGTGCTTCCCCAACTGCATGCGGAGATCGAGGCCGCTGGCGGCACCATCCGCTACAACAGCGAACAGCAGCCGGAAGACCTCAAGGGCTTGGTGATCGACTGCCGCGGCATCGCCGCGCGTGACAAGCAGCCGGCGCTGCGCGGCGTCAAGGGCGAGATCATCATCATCGAAACCGACGAAGTGCAATTGTCGCGCCCGGTGCGCCTGATGCATCCGCGCTGGCCGCTATATGTGATCCCGCGCGCCGAAAATCGTTTCATGCTCGGCGCCACGTCCATCGAAGCCGAGGACCGCGGCGTCAGCGTACGCTCTGCGCTGGAGCTGCTCGGCGCCGCTTATGCGGTGCATCCGGCCTTTGCCGAAGCGCGCATTCTCGAATTCGGCGCCGGCCTGCGGCCGGCGTTTCCCGACAACCTTCCGCGCATCGCGATTCACGGACAGCGCATCGCGGTGAACGGTCTGTACCGCCACGGCTTCCTGCTGGCGCCGGCGCTGGCGGAGCTGACGCTGGCCTATGTGCAGCGTGGCGAGATTGATAACGAGGTGATGCAATGCGCGTGATCGTCAATGGCGAACACCGGGAGATCGAGGCGTCGCATGTCGACGCGCTTTTGTCCGAACTCGAATACGAAGGCACGCATTGCGCCATCGCGCTGAATTTCGACGTGGTGCCGCGCAGCCAATGGGCGCTGACGGCGCTCAAGAGCGGCGACGAGATCGAGATCATCACGCCGCGACAGGGAGGGTGAGGATGAAAGTGCAACATACTCCGCTGTCATCGCCCGGCTTGACCGAACGACCCGGTACAAGGCGGCTGCTCCGCTCCGTCACGAACACGTCCGAATACTGGATTCCCGCATGCGCGGGGATGACAACCGGGTTTGGGGCGGCGGTATGAGCACATCCAAAGTCGATTTTTACGGCAAGACCTTCAACTCCCGCATGATGATCGGCACGGCGCTGTATTCGTCGCCGGCGATCATGCAGCAGGCGATCCAGGCCTCCGGCGCGCAGATCGTCACGGTGTCCCTGCGCCGCGAGTCGGCCGGCGGCAAGACCGGCGACGCGTTCTGGTCGCTGATCCGCGAACTCAATGTTTCCGTGCTGCCGAACACCGCCGGTTGCCGCAGCGTGCGCGATGCCGTGACCACCGCCAAGCTGGCGCGCGAACTGTTCGGCACGCCGTGGATCAAGCTCGAAGTGATCGCCGACAACGACACGCTGCAGCCCGACGTGGTAGGCCTCGTCGAAGCCGCATCGATCCTGATCAAGGATGGCTTCGAGGTGTTCCCCTATTGCACCGAGGACCTCAGCGTCGCTTTGCGCCTCGTCGATGCCGGCTGCAAGGTCGTGATGCCGTGGGCCGCGCCGATCGGCAGCGCGCGCGGCATCGTCAACGCCGATGCGCTACGGCTGATGCGCGACCGGCTGCCGGATATCACTCTGGTGGTCGATGCCGGCCTGGGCGCGCCGAGCCACGCCGCGGAGGCGATGGAGCTCGGCTATGACGCCGTGCTGCTCAACACCGCGATCGCCAAGGCCGCCGATCCCGTCGCGATGGCCAGAGCGTTTCGCTTGGGCGTAGAGGCAGGCCGCACCGCCTTTGAGGCGGGCCTGATGGGCCCGCGCGATTTCGCTTCTCCTTCCACTCCAGTCATCGGGACCCCGTTCTGGCATGCCGTATCCTGACCGCTTTTATCCCGTCGTCGATACCATCGCGTGGCTGAAGCGCCTGACGGCGCTCGGCGTCGGCACCGTGCAGCTGCGCGCCAAGGATCTCGACGATGCCGCCGCAACGATCTTGTTTCGCGAGGCGCTGGCAGTGACCGCAGGTACCTCGACCAAACTCGTCGTCAACGACTACTGGCGGGTCGCGATTGATCTCGGCGCCAGGCATCTGCATCTCGGCCAGGAAGATCTCGCTGACGCCGACGTCGCCGCGATCCGTCGCGCCGGTTTGACGCTGGGCCTTTCCACGCATGACGACGAGGAACTCGAAGTCGCACTGCGCGCGAAGCCGGATTACATTGCGCTCGGCCCGGTGTTTCCGACCACGCTGAAATCGATGCGGTTCGCGCCACAGGGCATTCCCAAGCTCACCACCTGGAAGAAGCGCATCGGCGATATCCCGCTGGTCGCGATCGGCGGCATCAAGCTCGAACAGGCCGCCGAGATCTATGCCGCCGGCGCGGATTCCATCGCCGTCGTCAGCGACGTCACGCAGAACAGCGATCCCGATACACGCGTCCGCAACTGGCTGGGCGCATCCGCCAAAGCCGCCTGAGAATTCAAGAACGACAACGGAGGATACGACATGAACATCCGCTCCAATCCCGACACCACCCTGCCCGCCGTCACCACCGGCAGCCTGCCGTCGTCGCGCAAGGTCTATGCGATCCCGGACAGCGCGCCCGACCTGCGCGTGCCGATCCGCGAAATCATTCTGAGCAAGGGCGCCGGCGAGCCGGACCTGCCGGTCTACGACACCTCCGGCCCCTACAGCGATCCGAACGTGGTCATCGACGTCAATGCCGGCCTGCCGCGCCCGCGCGCGGCGTGGGTGATGGAACGCGGCGGCGTCGAGGAATATGAAGGCCGCGACGTCAAGCCGGAAGACAACGGCAATGTCGGCGCAGCACACGCCGCGAAATCCTTCACCGCCTATCACAAGCCGATGCGCGGCACCGGCGATGCGATGATCACGCAGTACGAGTTCGCGCGTGCCGGCATCATCACCAAGGAGATGATCTACGTCGCCGAGCGCGAAAACCTGGGACGCAAGGTGCAGCTTGAGCGCGCCGAAGCCGCATTGGCCGACGGCGAAAGCTTTGGCGCATCGGTGCCGGCCTTCGTGACGCCGGAATTCGTGCGCTCGGAAATTGCCCGTGGCCGCGCCATCATCCCCTGCAACATCAACCACGCCGAACTCGAGCCGATGATCATCGGCCGCAACTTCCTCACCAAGAACAACGCCAATATCGGCAACTCTGCCGTGACATCATCGGTCGAAGAGGAAGTCGACAAGATGGTATGGTCGATCCGCTGGGGCGCCGACACCGTGATGGACCTCTCCACCGGCCGCAACATCCACACCACCCGCGAATGGATTTTGCGCAACGCGCCGATCCCGATCGGCACCGTGCCGATCTACCAGGCGCTGGAGAAGTGCGATGGTGATCCGGTCAAGCTGACCTGGGAACTGTACCGCGACACGCTGGTCGAACAGTGCGAACAGGGCGTCGACTACTTCACCATCCACGCCGGCGTGCGCCTGCCCTACATCCACCTGACCGCCAACCGCGTCACCGGCATCGTGTCGCGCGGCGGCTCGATCATGGCGAAGTGGTGCCTGGCGCATCACAAGGAGAGTTTCCTCTACACGCATTTCGAAGAAATCTGCGACCTGATGCGCAAGTACGACGTGTCGTTCTCGCTCGGCGACGGCCTGCGCCCGGGCTCGATTGCCGACGCCAACGACCGCGCGCAGTTTGCCGAACTGGAAACGCTGGGCGAGCTCACCAAGATCGCATGGGCCAAGGGCTGTCAGGTGATGATCGAAGGCCCCGGCCACGTGCCGCTGCACAAGATCAAGATCAACATGGACAAGCAGCTCAAGGAATGCGGCGAGGCGCCGTTCTACACGCTCGGGCCTTTGACCACCGACATCGCACCGGGCTACGACCACATCACCTCGGGCATCGGCGCCGCCATGATCGGCTGGTTCGGCTGCGCGATGCTGTGCTACGTGACGCCGAAGGAGCATCTCGGCCTGCCGAACCGCGACGACGTCAAGGTCGGCGTCATCACCTACAAGATCGCGGCGCACGCTTCCGATCTCGGCAAGGGCCATCCCGCGGCGCAATTGCGCGACGACGCGCTGTCCCGTGCGCGCTTCGACTTCCGCTGGGAGGACCAGTTCAACCTCGGCCTCGACCCGGAGACCGCGCGCTCCTATCACGACGAGACGCTGCCCAAGGACGCCCACAAGGTCGCGCATTTCTGCTCGATGTGCGGGCCGAAATTCTGCTCGATGAAGATCACCCAGGACGTCCGCGATTATGCGGCCACCCTCGGCGACAACGAGAAGGCCGCGCTGAACCTTGGCGGCACCGCGTCGATGGGCATGTCGATGTCCGGCGTGATCGAGGACGGCATGGCCACCATGAGCCAGAAGTTCAAGGACATGGGCGAGCAGGTGTACGTGCAGGCCGAGGCGGTGAAAGCGAGCAACCGGGAGCTGTGAGGCGCGCGGCATGACGCGCTATCTCGTCCTCGGCGCCTTTCTCGCCATCGTGCTCGGTGGCGGAATGGCGATCGGCTACACCACGCGCCCGGGCGCGTGGTTTGCCGCCCTCGCCAAGCCCTCGTTCAATCCGCCGGGCTGGCTGTTCGCGCCGGCCTGGACGATCCTCTATGTGCTGATCGCGATAGCGGGCTGGCGCACTTTCCTGCGCGAGCCGATCGGGCTCGCGATGGCGGTGTGGACGCTGCAGCTCGTGCTGAACTTCCTGTGGTCGCCGACCTTCTTCGGCGCGCATCGGCCGGACGCAGCGCTATTTGTGATCGCCGCACTGCTGGCGTCGATCGTGGCCTTCATCGCGATCCGCTGGAGCGTGGACCGCACGGCCGCACTGCTGTTCCTGCCCTATGCTGCATGGGTCATCTTCGCCACCGCCCTCAATGCCGCGATCTGGCAGATGAACAGGTAGGCGGCGGATTTAGTTCAGGCCGCCAACGTAGCCCGGGTGAACGAAAGCGACACCCGGGCACTTCTGGAAATGTACCCGCATGTCGCTGCGCTCATGCGGGCTACGACCGCCGCGGATCGCGTCGCGCAACGCCGCATTAACCCTTCGTTAACCAATCGCGCCCACCTTCACCCATGGCTGGGGAGCCATTCGTTCTCGATGTTTTTGCTTCATGTGCGAAGCAGGCGTTGATCGGGAGATGCCGATGACATACCCGCCCCCTTACGATGTCCACGATGATCCCGTCACGGAAGCCGGCGCCCTCGTGCCGGCCTCCCATCCCAGCGAAGTGGTGCCGATGCTGATCGGCGCCACCGTTCAGGAGGTGGAGCGCGAGCTGATGCTGCAGACCCTTGCTCACTGCGACGGAAACCGCACCCACGCCGCTCGTGTGCTCGGCGTGTCGGTTCGCACCATGCGCAACAAGATCAGGCAGTATTCGGCCGACGGTGCGGATGTGCCGGCGCACGGTTGACGCTGCGACGGCGCGCTGAAAGGTTTGCGCCACACGGCGCGTCGCCGTGCGCATCGCGCGAGGTCGACCATGCCCATCCAGCACTTCCCGCCGCCGCCCGGCATCAAGGCCCCGCCGCTGTCCTATGCGGCGCGCGTCGGCGATCTGCTGTTCGTCTCCGGCATTCCCGGCTTCGACGACAGCGGCGCGCTGTCGGAGGATTTTGCAACGCAGTTCGGCTTTGTCGTCGCCACGATCAAGCGGGTGCTGGCAGAGGCCGGCACCGATGTGCGCCGTCTCGTCAAGGTCAATGTTCTGCTGACGCGTGCGTCCGATGTGGCCACCATGAACAGGCTCTATGCCGACGCCTTCGGGCCGCCGCCCTACCCGGCGCGCACCACCTGCGTGGTGCTGTCGCTGCCCGATCCACGCATGCTGATCGAGATCGAGGGCGTGGCGTCACTGGCGGACAAGTGAGGCCGCAGCGCGTTCCTGCCAGCGTTGAACCGGGCCCTGCCGCGCCGATACTCACCAAAGTCCGGCAGATCGCGCCGGCCCTCCGCCATTTCGCGGAGCCAGCCCGTTTTCCGAAGGAGATATTCATGCGCAAATTATCCGCCCTGTGCGCCGCCGCCGGCATCGCCCTGACCGCTTTTGCCGCGACCGCCCCCGCCAACGCCGCCTATCATCTGATCCGCTGGCAGGACACCGGCTTCTGCCAGATCTGGGACGAGAACATCCCGACCGCGCCGTATGCGTCGAACTACACCACGATTTCCGGCGCGGTGGCGCCGACGTTTCTCGGCGCCCTGATCATGAAGGACGGCATGCTGCGCGCCGGCACCTGCTCGTTCTGAAGACGCCTACCGCACGGCCAGCGCATCGCGCACCGTCTCGCCGACGAACTCGCCGGCGCGACGGAATGCGGTGTCGGTGTCGCCGCGAAAGCTGACGGTGCGGCGCAGGACCAACTGGTTGCGGTCGATGTCCAGCATTTGCACCTCGCCTCATTGCACCAATGTGCTCATCTTGTGCACGCCGCCATAGACCAGGTAACGCGCGCCTTCCCGCCGCGCGGTGGCGACGAGGTCGTCGGGCGCCATGCCGGCGGCGGTGCATAGGGGGTGCGGGCAGTTGGGGCGGACCACGCGGTAGTCGCGCTGCGCCAGTTCGTCGCGCAGCGCCGCGGCAAAGATCACCATCCGGTCACGATGCACCGCGGCCTGATCAGCCGCCTCGCCGGACGTATCGACATAGTCAAAGTCGGTCACGGCGATGGTGATCGGCTGCTGGGCAACCGATGGCAACGGCGACAGCATCAGCGCGAGGGCGCACAGCAGCCCAAGGCCTCGTCCTGTAGCCATGATCACCTCCTTCGCACGGGCACCGCCGCCACGCACGTATCCCGGTCAGGACGCGGAAATGCCCCGCCCCGTTTGCTCTACATCGTTCGATTCGGCACCGACTGCAGGAGTTCCTGCAACTGCGTTTTATAGAATTTCGCGGCGCCTGTGGTGAGGTGGCCGCGGCTGTCGCTGCTGGCCGGAATCAGCAGCAGCCGTGCATTTTTGATCCCCGCCATTGCGCGATCCATCAGGCCGGTTTCCGGCGGGTTGCGTTCGTCATCGGCAGCATTGACGGCAAGCACCACGGTTTCGATCTTCTCCAGCGCGGCCGACGGATTGTAGTCGCGCGACGACTCCCACTGATAGATAAAGTCGTTGGCGTCGGCGGTGAACGGCGCCCTGAATCGATCGTCGACGATCTTGTCGGCAGCGGCGGCGGTCGGAGCCTGCATCTGATAAGCGAGCGTGCCGCCCGCGGTCGCGACACCGAACATCACGGTGGCATATTTCAACATCGGCGGCTGCGACGTGTAATTACCCGCCATGTATCCGGGATCGGCGCGCACCGTTTCCACGAGCATACGCCGCATCATCCAGTTGCGCGCGCTCATCTCGGTCGGCTGCGACGCCATCGGCACCAGCGCGTCCATCATCGCGGGATATTTCGTTCCCCAGATCCAGGCATGCATGCCTCCCATCGAATTGCCCAGCACCAGCCGCAAATGCTTGATACCCATCCCTTCGGTGATCAGCCGGTGTTGCGCATCGACCATGTCGTCGTAGTCATATTTCGGGAACGCCGTCTTCAGGCCGTCGGAAGGTTTCGACGATTTTCCGTGGCCGATGGAATCCGGAATAATGATGTAATATTTGGCGGCATCGAGCGGCTGGCCGGGTCCGAACAGCTCACCGGCAAAGGCCGGCGTCAGCATGCTGAGGGCGGAACCCGCGGTGCCGTGCAGGATCAGCACAGGCTGTCCGGACGGCTCACCAATCGTGGTATAGTTCAGCCGGACTTCGGGCATCACCTCGCCGGTATGGAACCTGAAATCCTTCGCAACCCAGACACCCTGCTTCGGCGCGGGATAATCGACAGCCAAGGCGACCGACGGCGTCAGTGCAACGAAGGCGGACAAGACCAGGCGAAGCCATTGCATGAGATTTTTCCGATGTCAGGGGATTGCGGGCACAGGAACCTACACGAACGGTAATCCCGGCGCATCGGGCAGCGCAGCAAGGGTTTGCTCGCGCTGCATCACCGCCGCCCGCGAGTTGACTTTGCCGAACCTGCCGCTGCCTGCCATACTATGTCGGGCTCGCAGCGAGCGTTCGTGTTTCGCAAGCGCGCCCTCCGAAACCGTCGTCCGGTATGATCGATTTCGGCGTTTCGTGCGTTGCAATAAGACCTCCGCCCTCGGGCGCACCAACCACAGCGAGACCACCATGACGGAAGTTACCTATGTGATCGTCGAACACGATGGCGGTTGGGCCTACAAGGTCGGCGCCGTGTTCTCAGAACCCTTCGCCAGCCACGCTCTCGCCGCAGCGGCCGCCAAGCGCGCGGCCACCGAGCAGACGGTGCCCGGCCGCACCGAGGTGATCCAGTTCGAGGACGAGAAGGGCAAGTGGCACGAGGAAACCGCTGCGGGCAACGACCGGCCCACCACCCAAATTGTCGACAAGGCCTGAGCCGCGCGGCGCGTGAACGCCGTGCCGGAAATGCCCCGATCGCGCGGCCATCGCCGCGCGATCATGCGCTGGCTACTCGCCACGTTCTATGTCGCGGCGGGGATCGCGCACCTCCTGGTGCCCGAAAAACTGCTGCTGATCATGCCGGGCTGGGTGCCGTATCCCACGCAGGTCATCATGTTGACCGGCCTGTTCGAACTTGTCGCCGCCACCGCGCTGGTGACAAAGCCGCTGCGCTGGTGGGCCGGCATCGCGTTAGCGCTCTATGCGCTGTGCGTGTGGCCGGCCAATTTCAAGCATGCGCTCGACGGCATCGACATGCCCCTGATCGGCCACAGCTGGTGGTACCACGTGCCCCGCCTGGCGTTTCAGCCAGTGCTGATCTGGTGGGCCTTGTACGGCGCCGGCGTGATCGACTGGCCGTGGCGGAACGATCGACGCTAGAGCGCTTTTCCGGCACGCAGCGCGATGCTATCTTCACGGCAACTGCACCCGGAGAGTCGACTTGACCGACATTGCCGCCGATGACCTTCGCACGATCTATCCGACGCCGCATGAGCGCGTGATCGCCAAGGCACGACCGACACTGGACGTCCATTCCGCCAAATTCATTGGCCTGTCGCCATTCTGCGTGATGGCCTCCTCAGGTCCCGACGGCACCGTCGATGCTTCGCCGCGCGGCGGCGGCGTCGGCTTCGTCCGCGTGACCTCGCCGACCGAACTCCTGATGCCCGACCGCCCCGGGAACAACCGCATCGACACGTTCCAGAACCTGCTGAATGGCAGCGGCTACGTGCAGCTGATCTTCTTCGTGCCGGGGATCGACGACAGCCTGCGCGTGAGTGGCACAGCGAAGCTGATCACCGACCCCGAACTGATGGCCTCGATGGAGGAGTTCGGCAAGCTGCCGCGCGCGGTGCTGCGCATCACCGTCACAGAATCCTATTTCCACTGCGGCAAGGCGCTGATGCGCTCCAATCTGTGGTCGCCGGAGGCGCAGGTGAAGCGCTCGGTGCTGCCCAGCATCTCCGAGATGGTGCATGACCAGACCAAGCTCGGCGAGCCGGTCGGCCAGGCAGAAATCGAAGCCGCCTACCGCCAGCAGCTCTGAGCGCCCGGCGACCTCCCTCTTGCGAAACGCATCTTTAGGTTGCATTCTCCCTGCGCTGTGGGGAGAGCGTGATCGTGCGTGGCATGGCGTGGATCGGGGTCATTTTCGCGGGGCTGCTGGGCGGCTGCGTGCGCGACCCCTATGTCGGCGCTGAGGGCGATACCCGCTCGGCCGAATGGTACATCGCCCACCAGGTCGACCGGGTCACCGGCACGGAATTGCCGAGCGCCGCGGTGCATGGCTGGGGATCCAACAGCTATGTGGATTTTCCCAAGATCTCCCAGTTCCAGCTGACGTGCTTCGATGGCCATCCGCTGGTGCGGTTCGCCTTCGCGTTCAAGATCGGCAACGATCGTGAATCGGTGTTTGGCTATCGGTTCGACGATAGGCCGGGTCATGCGGGTGTCGAAGCCCGCGTCGTCAAGGGGCAGCCGATGCTGGTTCTCGAGGAGCCCGCCGCACTCGCCACATTCCTCAGCGAGCTGCCCGGCTCCCGCAAACTCTACATCCGGATACGTTCGCTGATCGCGGGCCGGACCTCCGCGGAATATCCGCTGGAAGGGTCGGAGGCAGCTATCAAGGCCGCCTTCGCCAATTGTCCGATGCCGGCGTTACCGGCAAAGCGGACGTCGTAGCCGCGTAACCGTCGTTCCCCAGCGCGCCAATTGGCGCGCCTGAGGGCAGGAGCAGCGCAAGCTGCGAGTGAACCCCAGCTACTCCAATTGGGGTAGCGGGGAACCCGGAGCTGTCTAAAACATCTCGGGCTTCCGGGCCTGCTCCAGCCGGCTTCGCCGACTGAAGCATCCCGGAATGACAAACTTGACCTAGAACTCGCTTTCGAGCCCGCCAACATGCTTCTGGGTGTAGAGATCGATGCCGATACGTTCGATGACGTGCTGCTGGGTCTCGAGGAAGTCGATGTGGTGTTCCTCGTCCTTCATCAGCGACTCGAACAGGTCGCGGGAGACGTAGTCGCCCACGCTATGGCAGTAGGTCGCCGCTTCCTGATAGAGCGTGCGGGCACCGATTTCGGCGGCCAGGTCGGCGTCGATGACCTCCTTGACGGTCTGGCCGATGCGCAACGGATCCAGAACCTGCAGGTTCGGGAAGCCATCAAGAAACAGGATGCGGTCGATGAACTTGTCGGCGTGGACCATCTCCTCGATGGACTCCTTGCGCCACACCTTGGCCATTTCCAGCAGGCCCCAATGGTTCAGCAGGCGGAAGTGCAGCCAATACTGGCTGATCGCGGTCAGCTCGCTGCGCACGCCCTTGTTGAGGTAATCAATGACCTTCGGGTCGCCCTTCATGATGCACTCCTGTTATCGAGGACCTTGAAAAACAGCCCTCATCTGCATTTAGAAACGTTCTAAATCAGATCAAATGGGAGAACAACCCCTATTGTCGAAGCCTGGGGGCAACGACAATGGTCGCGATCGGGGCAAATGCGCTGATAATGAAGGGCTTAGGCGGCAGCGACCGCAAGGTCGGCGAGTACCACATGGACATGCGCTTCGGCATGGACATGGCCGGCCCCCATTGCAGCCACCTGATTTTCAGAATGGGCCGCACTATGCGGGCAGCCTGCGCAGCAAGCTTTCGCGCAGGCGCCAAGCGCCTCGTCCATAATCGCCTTGATGGTACGGGCGCAGCGGCCGCATTGCGCGCTGCAGCCAAGGCATCCATAGACCTGCCCCGGTGTGCGCGGCACTTGCGCACCACTGCAGGCGTTACGGACATCGTGGTCGGAGAAAACGTTGCAGGAACAAACGATCATGGGAGACGGTACGCTCGCAGGCCGGGACACCCTTTCGATAGGAAAATCGCGCCGCTGATGCAAAAGGAAAACGTGCCTTTTGAAGCAATTCCAAACTACGCGAAGCTCTCCAGCTACATAGAACGAATCTAAAGAAGTGCCTTGCTGGCAGGGGTTAGTCGAATTTACCGTTACCGGCGCCGCGCTGGAGCCGTGGATCAGCCAGCATTGGGCGATCGAGCCAAAAAACAGGACCAAAAACCCATCATGCCGGATACCTCCAGCAACCCGAAGGACGCCGGATGGCCACTGTTTTGGCGGAATGCAGCGTGTTTATTCATTGATCGTTCAAACGCCGTGTGAAACTTTCGGATATGCGCAGCACCCGCTGCGGACAGTTCCTCATGAAGGTGATGCCATGAAGAAAATGTTGATGGCCCTCGCAGCCGTTACGACCCTGGCTCTTTCGTCGCTGGCGCCAGCGCCGGCCCATGCGCAACGCGGCCTCGGCGCCGGGATCGCGGCCGGCGTGATCGGCGGCGCCCTGATTGGCGGCGCACTGGCCGGCCCCCGTTACGGATACGGTCCGGGCTACGGCTACTACGGCGGACCCGCCTATGTCGCCGGCCCCGGCTACTACGACAACTGCGGCTGGCAGCGGCAGCGGTTCTGGGACGGCTATGGCTGGCGGATTCGTCGCGTGCGGGTCTGCGGCTAATCTCTGAGGCTAGCCTCTGAGATTGCCAACGAACGCAATGGCCTGCCATTTGCGGTGTTCCAACTGTTACGGCCCGAAAAAACCGTTTTTCCGGCTCACTCAACCGTGAACTTTTACGCCGGGTTGACGATTGGGCGCTTTTAAGCGAGTTCGTCGTTTCGAATTCAGCGTGACTAGCTTTAACCGCGCGTCGCTTGCGGCGCCTTCAGGAGAGATCTGAGATGAAGAAGACAATTTCCGCCATGCTCGCCGTCGCGACGGTTGCCGGTTCCCTGGTTTCCGCGATGCCTGCCGCCCGCGCCGACGGCGGCCGTATCGCTGCCGGCGTTGCCGGTGGCCTGATCGGCGGCGCCCTGCTCGGCGGCGCGATCGCCGCCAGCCGCCCGGCCCCCGCTTACGGCTACGGCGCCCCCGCCCCCGTCTATGTCGAAGAGCCGGAATGCCGCGTCGTGCGCCAGCGCTTCTTCGACGAGTACCGTGGCGTCTGGCGTTCGCGCCCGGTCCAGGTCTGCGATTGATCTGACACGGCCCGCGCCATCGGCGCGCAGCCATCCAGTAAAAAACCCGGCCGTTCACACGGCCGGGTTTTTTCGTGTGCGCAGACGGCCCCGATCCGCGGCCGCTATTTCGCGCCGGTCATCGCGCGCAATACCGTCTCGCTGGGCCAGCAATCGACCTTGAGTCGCGCCGACTTCTGATAGGCGCCAAGCGCCGCGCGCGTCTTCATGCCGGCCTTGCCGTCGACCTTGTCGCTATACAACCCTATCCGCGTCAGGTGCTTCTGCATCGCCTCGACATCGCTGCTGCGCAACTGCTTTGAGGCCGACCACGGCGTCGCAAAGGGCTGCGGGCTCGACATCCTGTCGCCGAGATGACCGACGAACAGCACATAAAGGTCGGAGAAATTATACTCCTTGATGACGAAGTAGTTTTTCGTCGTCAGAAACGCCGGGCCGTAGATGCCCTCCGGCTGCAACAGTGATGCCGGCTGCGCCTGCTCGGCGGCGCTGAGCTTCAATCCGCGCACCGGCACAAACCCCGCGCGCAGCCACTCGCCGATCGGCTTCGTCACTTCCGGCACGCCCATCGTGCAATCGGCATTCGCCGGCGCACGGACCTCATAGGCCCAGCGCAAGCCGGGCTGCCAGCCCTTGTTCTTGAGCTGCTGCGCGGCGGAGGCCAGCGCATCCGGCACCGAGGTCCAGATATCGACGCGGCCGTCACCATCCATGTCGACGCCATGCTTGGCGAGTTCCGACGGCAAAAATTGCGTCAGCCCGGTGGCGCCGCCCCACGACACCCGCAAATCCTTGCGGGTCACGTCGCCATCCTCGATCAGCTTCATCGCGGCGATCAACTCGCCGCGATACTGCTCCTTGCGGCGGCCGACATAGGCCTGCGTCGCCAGCACGCGGATGCCGTCATAGGGCAGCGCATAGCGCCCGTAATCGGTTTCGCGACCCCAGATCGCCAGGATGATTGTGCCGGGCACGCCGAAGCGCTGTTCGATGGCCTCCAGCGTAGCGCGATGCTTCTGCATCAAACGCTGCCCCTCCGACGCCAACCGGGCGATCGAGGCTTCCTTCACATAGTCGGCCGGTACCTGCACGAACTCCGCCTGCGACGGCGCGCCAGTAGCGGAACGACCGGGCAAAGCGAGGTCAGGGAGCTTGTAGTCGGGTTCAAGCCCACGCGTGACATCATCGAACGTCCTGCGCGACACGCCGGCCTGCTGCGCCTCGGGCCAGACGGAGGCGAGGAAATTCGTGAAGCCGGCGTCGGCGGCGTGGGCTGAGGACACGCCGCCTGTCAGGACAAGCGCCAACAGCACGTACCGAGCGTAGTGGAGCATCGCCCTCAATGGTGGCCGCCGTGGCCGTTGGCGTGTTCGTGGTGGCCTTGGCGGCGCGCTTCTTCCGTCGCGAGATTCGACAGCCGGTCGACATAGGCGATGCCGACCGCCGACAGGATGAACACGGTGTGGATGATGGTCTGCCACATCACGCCGGTCTCGGTGTAGTTGCTGGTGCGCGCAGAGCCCAGCGCGCCGGCCTCGATGAAGGTGCGCAGCAGATGGATCGACGAGATGCCGATGATCGCCATCGCCAGCTTGATCTTCAGTACGCTGGCATTGACGTGGCTGAGCCATTCCGGTTCGTCGGGATGGCCCTGCAGGTTGAGGCGCGACACGAAGGTCTCGTAGCCGCCGACGATCACCATCACCAGCAGATTGGAGATCATCACCACGTCGATCAGCCCGAGCACCGCCAGCATGATCTGCTGCTCGCTGAAATCGAAGGCGTGGGCGAACAGATGCCACAGCTCCTTCAGGAACAATACGACATAGACGCCCTGGGCCACGATCAGGCCGATATAGAGCGGCAGCTGCAGCCAGCGCGAACCGAAGATCAGCATCGGGATCGGCCGCAACGGGAAACTCGTCGGCGGCAACGGCGTCTTGGGCGTCAGGGACATCAGCAGCTTTCGTAAATCAGGAATCGCGGAGCGATTGCACCGCGTTCTTATAGCGGTGCGATCTGGACGCTAAGATGTTGCACCGCGCGGCAACTCGCCGCACAGGCTATTTCACCGCGACAATGAAGATGCGCGGAAACCGCAACAGCACCTTGCCGTCGGCCTGCGGCAGGTAGCTCGCGGCGATGCGGGCGGTATATTCGGCCAGATAGGCCTTGCGCTCCGGCGGCTCCAGCGGATCGACGAACGGGCGCAGTCCGGTGCCCTTGACCCATTCGACCACGGAGGGCGCGTCGTCGAGGGCATGGTTGTAGATCGTGTGCCAGATCTCCAGCCGCGTACACAGCGGCCGCAGCGCATCGTAGTAGACGCCGGGCTTGGGCAGCGCGTCGCGCAGTTCGGCGGCCTTCGCCAGTTGCTTTCGCCAGGGTTCGAGGTGGGCTACTTCGCGCATCAGGATATGCGAGGGCTCGTCCAGATTGTCCGGCATCTGCAGCGCCAGCGCGCCGCCCGGCGGCAGTCCGCCAACCAGCCGCCTCAACTGCTTGAGGTGGTCCGGCACCCACTGAAATACGGCGTTGGCAAACAACACCTCGGTGCCCGCCGGCGGCGCCCAATGCGCAATGTTGGCTTCGATGAAGGTCTGTGATGGCAGCCGTTCGCGGGCCTGTCGCAGCATGTCGGCGGAGGTATCGACTCCGATCACCGCAGCTTGCGGCCAGCGCTTCACCAGAAGCTCGGTGGAATTGCCCGGCCCGCAGCCGATATCGACGACCTTGCGGACGTCCGAGAGGGGAACCTGTGCCAGCAGGTCCCGCGCCGGCCGGGTCCGCTCGTCTTCAAATTTCAGATATTGCTGCGCGTTCCAGTCGGCCATGTCCGCTTCTGTCCCGTTTTATCGCGTCGCCATCCGAAAGCAGGTAATCCAGCGCGGCAAAAGGAGCAAGGCTCATCGCTGGAGTGCTGCGCCCGAGGCTCCCGCCTCGGGCGCAGCAGTTGGGGCGCTGATCCTACCTGGTCAGCTTCTTGTACTTCATGCGGTGCGGCACGATGGAGTCATGGCCGAGACGGCGCATCTTGTCTTTCTCGTAGTCCTGGAAGTTGCCTTCGAACCATTCGACGTGGCTGTCGCCTTCGAAGGCCAGGATGTGGGTCGCGATGCGATCAAGGAACCAGCGGTCATGGCTGATGATCACGGCGCAGCCGGCGAAGTCTTCCAGCGCCTCTTCGAGCGCGCGCAGCGTATCGACGTCGAGATCGTTGGTCGGCTCATCGAGCAGCAGGACGTTGGCGCCGGACTTCAGCATCTTGGCGAGATGGACGCGGTTGCGTTCACCGCCGGACAGTGAACCGACCTTCTTCTGCTGGTCGCCGCCCTTGAAGTTGAAGGTCGAACAGTAGCCGCGCGAATTCACCTCGCGCTTGCCGAGCAGGATCAGCTCGTTGTTCCCGGAGATTTCCTCCCATACGGTCTTCTTGCCGTCGAGCGAATCACGCGACTGATCGACGTAGCCGAGATGCACCGTCTCGCCGACGGTGATGGTGCCCACGTCGGGCTTTTCCTGGCCGGTGATCATCCTGAACAACGTCGTCTTGCCGGCGCCGTTGGCGCCGATGACGCCGACGATGCCGCCGGGCGGCAGCTTGAAGGTGAGGTTGTCGATCAGCAGGCGATCGCTAAAGCTTTTGCTGAGGCCTTCGAAATCGACGACGTTGTCGCCGAGACGCTCGGCGACGGGAATGGTGATCTGCGCGCCCTGCACCTGCTTGTCGCTGGCCTTCTTGAGCAATTCGTCATAGCGCTGGTAACGCGCCTTGGACTTGGCCTGACGGGCCTTGGGCGACGACGAGATCCATTCCTGCTCGCGCTCGAGCGTCTTCTGATGGGCTGCGTCCTCGCGACCTTCCTGCGCCAGACGCTTCTGCTTCTGCACCAGCCACGACGAGTAATTGCCCTCGTAGGGAATGCCCTTGCCGCGGTCGAGTTCGAGAATCCAGGACGTGACGTTGTCGAGGAAGTAGCGGTCATGCGTGACGATCAGGATCGCGCCCGGATAGGCGCGCAGATGACCTTCCAGCCATGACACGGACTCGGCGTCGAGATGGTTGGTCGGCTCGTCGAGCAGCAGCAGTTCGGGCTGGTCGAGCAGCAGCTTGCACAGAGCGACGCGGCGGCGTTCGCCGCCAGACAGCTTGGTCACGTCGGAATCGTCCGGCGGGCAGCGCAGCGCGTCCATCGCCTGATCGACCTTGCTGTCGAGATCCCACAGGCCCTGGGCCTCGATCTCGTCCTGCAGCTTGGTCATCTCATCGGCGGTTTCATCCGAGTAGTTCATCGCCAAGTCGTTGTAGCGATCCATGATCGCCTTCTGCTTGGCGACGCCCAGCATGACGTTTTCGCGCACGGTCAGCGCGGCATCGAGATGCGGTTCCTGTTCGAGGTAGCCGACCCGGGCGCCCTGCGCGACCCAGGCCTCGCCGGTGTATTCCTTGTCGAGGCCGGCCATGATCTTCAGCAGCGTCGACTTGCCGGAGCCGTTGACGCCGAGCACGCCGATCTTGGCGTCCGGGTAGAACGACAGATGGACGTTATCCAGCACCTTGCGGGTCGGGTAGGCCTTGGTCAGCCCTTCCATGAAGTAAACGAATTGGCGGGCCATCGTGATCCTTGAAGCTGACGCGGGCGTGAGTTTGGTTGCTGCTGATGTAACGACGCGGACCCCAAAGGGCAACCGGCGGTTAGGATTTCGCTAAGGATGACGGCGCGCCCTGCCCCGCATGACGACAATTAGAACCGCATTTTAACGACTCCCGCCAAGACTGGCTGCAGGGCGACGAAACGCCCTCTCGCGACAGAAATCGCGCAGTTCGGCGGAGTCCGTCATGGCCACCATCACCCCCGGAACGTCCTCTCCCGCCCCGACCGACAGCCACGCGTCGACCGGCCTGCTGCAGGAAATCCGCCAGTTCTGGCGGCAGTTCTTCATCGCGGCGTTCGATCCCTACCGCCCGGAGCTGCATTATATGCGCGGTCCAGGCCCCGCTTGCGACGCCAAGCGCAAACATCCTCCGACGTCACATTGAACTGAACGGTACGCCTCCGCGCCGCCTGCGCTTGCGCCGGCCGGTATTGCGCGTAACCATGCCGCCCTTCCCCGACGGCCATTCGGCCGTCCTCCTCCTGCCGGATGGGCGATCCATGACGCGGCTACGCTGTGCAATTCTTGACGACTACCAGAACGTGGCGCTGCAACTGGCCGACTGGAGCCCGCTGGCCGACCGCATCGAGACCACGGTGTTCGACAAGCCGTTCGCCTCCGCCCAGGACGCCATCGCCGCGCTGAAGGACTTCGAGATCGTCTGCGCAATGCGCGAACGGACGCCGTTTCCCCGCGCGGTGTTCGAGGCGCTGCCGAAGCTGAAGCTGCTGATCACCTCCGGCATGCGCAATGCCGCCATCGACCTGGAAGCCGCCAAGGCACGCGACGTCGTGGTCTGCGGCACCGCGATGGTCGGCAATCCCACCGCCGGCCTGACCATCGGCCTGATGCTGGAATTGACGCGCAAAATTGGCTTCGAGAATGCCCGAATGAAGGCCGGTGAACCCTGGCAGATCACGCTGGGCGAGGACGTCGAGGGCAAGACGCTGGGCATCATCGGGCTCGGCAAGCTCGGCAGCCATGTCGCGGCAATCGCACGCGCACTGGGCATGAAGACGATCGCCTGGAGCACGAATCTCACGCCCGAGGCGTGCGAGAAGGCCGGCGTCAGCTATGCCAGCAAGGAAGAACTGTTCGCCACCGCCGATATCATCACCATCCATGTGGTGCTGAGCGACCGCTCGCGCGGGCTGGTGGGGCGCGACGACCTCGCGCGCATGAAGCCCACCGCCTACCTGATCAACACCGCACGCGGCCCGATCGTCGACGAGGCGGCGTTGCTGGAAACGCTGCAGCAGCGCAAGATCGCGGGCGCCGCGCTCGACACCTATTCGCAGGAGCCGCTGCCGCTGGACAGCCCGTTGCGCAAACTCGACAACGTCGTGA
This sequence comes from Tardiphaga sp., assembly GCF_028290495.1. Lineage (GTDB taxonomy): Bacteria > Pseudomonadota > Alphaproteobacteria > Rhizobiales > Xanthobacteraceae > Tardiphaga. The sequence continues at coordinate 3,372 of NZ_JAQGJT010000187.1, read as the reverse complement.
TCACGCCGCATCTGGGCTATGTCACCGCGGAGAATTATCGCCGCATCTACCGCGAGATGATCGAGGGCATCGAAGGCTGGCTGAAGGGCGAGCCGCTGCGGCGGCTGGGCTGACCACCTCCGAAACGCAAAACGGGCGCCGCGTGGAAACGCGGCGCCCGTTTGTTTGCGTAAACGCTTTAGCGGATGGTCACCGGCGCGGGCAGCGGCTGCACCGAGCTCGGCTGGCTGCCGGCCAGCGCGGCCGGCGGCAGGTTGCCGGCGTTCGGGCCGGGAACGGGTGCCGCGGACGCGGTGTTTGTCGGGATCGGCGGCTTGCCGCCCGGAAGCACAACAACACGGGTGCCGACCTTGGCGCGCTCGAACAGATCCGAGACGTCATCGTTGACCATGCCGATGCAGCCCGACGAGACGAACTTGCCGATCGTCGAGGGCTGGTTGGTGCCGTGGATGCGGAACACGGTCGAGCCGAGATACATCGCGCGGGCGCCCATCGGGTTGCCCGGGCCACCAGCCATGAAGCGCGGCAGATAGGGCTGGCGCTCGATCATTTCCGACGGCGGATGCCAATCCGGCCATTCCGCCTTGCGGGTGATCTTCTGCACGCCGGTCCAGGTGAAACCATCCCGGCCGACGCGGACGCCATAGCGCATCGCGCGGTTATTGCCGAGCACGTAATAGAGGTACGTATTGGGGGTATCGACCACGATGGTGCCGGGTGGCTCCTTGGTGACGAACGACACTTCCTGGCGGCGCAGGTTCGGCGGCAACTGGGCCGGACCGCTCTCGGGCTGTTCTTCCGGCGGCAGCGCGGACAGCGAGGCGGCGCGGCCATCGGGGCCCTGCGACTGAGGCTGCACCGAACCGGTCACGGGGGCGCCCAGCGGCTCCGGCGGGCGCAGGCCGCGGCCGTCGTCGGGGGTGCGATCGGAATAGATCACCGGCGGCGGACCCATCGGGCGGCCATAGCGCGGATCGTCGGGCGACATCACCGGGCCCTGCGGCGCGGCGCGGTCGGAATAGACGGGGGCGCCGGCAGGGCGGCCGTAGCGCGGATCATCCGGCGATATCACCGGACCAGGCGCGGGCAATCCGACGTCAGCACGGCCGCGCGGTGCCGGGGCATCGTCCTCGTCCAGCGCGTCGAAATCCGGCATGGCGTCCATCGCGCGGCGCGAACGTGTATCGGCCGGATACCCGCCGGGCGGATAGGACGGATCCGGCGCGATCGAATAGCCGTTCTGTGAGGCGGCAGGATAGCCCTGCGCCAGAGCGAACGAAGGAGCCGCGGCACTGACTGCCACGGTCGCGAAAATCGTTAGAACATGCTTGATCATCATGGCCCTTGTATAAATCCAAGCCGACACCGGATCGTTAACGTGAGATCGCGCAGGATCACGGCGCATTCAAGACAAATCCCGTAAAATGCGGCCCCGTTCGGTCATATTCGCCAGATCGGGGCCGAAAGTGGCCAACTTGTCTCACCATCCGGCAAGGATTGCCCGATTGCGCGCCGTCTGATGTGCCAATGAAATTTTAACAAACGGTTCCGGGGTGTTGCGTTATCCTTGCGCTGGCTGATTCGCGACAATCCGAATACGGGGTGCCGCCGCGAAACAGGCCGATCCCAGTGTTGTCACCGCGTCCCCGATGGCTCAAGGGCCTTCGCGCATCCCGCGAAGGCGGAATACCAATTCATGCTTCCGGGTTTCCGTTTTCTGGTCGGGGCCGTCGTGCTCTCGATCGCCATGCTTGTGTTCGGCCTGGGCGCTGCCTCGCTGCTGCGCTCGGCCCATGAAGAGTTCGCCAGCCTGCCGGTGCGGCGCGCGGCACCGCCGTCCATGTTCCCACAGCAGCAGCCCGAGGCGCCGCCGACGCTGGCGATGCTGCGATTCGAGCCCCCCGAGACAAGAGCCCCCGTATCTGCGGCTGAAACCACCACGGACGCTCCGCCAGAGCCGCTGCCGACCTCCGTTGCTCCGGTGGAGGCTCAACCCACCACCGAGCCCGACAGGCAGGCCGCCCCCGGCACTGCCGAGGCGCCGGAGGGTACGCCGGCCGAAGTCGCGAAGCCGGAGCCGACGAAGCTGGAGACGCCGACGACCGTCGCTTTGGCGCCGGTGGCTGCCGCGCCGCCCGCACCGGCTCCCGAGATCGCCGCGTCAGCGCCGGCCGCCATCTTGTCGGCAGAAACACCCGCGGTCGATCAGCCGGCGACCACGCTGACCGACGCCGACACCAAACTGGCTTCGACGAAGATCGCGACGCTGGGCGGCCCGCCGGTCACCATCGAGCAGCCGGTAGCCACCAAGCCCGTGGTCGCGCGCGCGGTCGCTCCGGTGAAGAAAAAATCCAAACCGGCTCCCGCCAAAAAACACCGCGTCGCAGCACGGGCGACGTCCGCCGCCGCCGCACCGGCGCAGACCGATCCGTTCGGGCAGCCGTTCCCGCGCTAGGCGTTCACGCCGGTCCGGTGGCCACCGGCGGGCCGTCGGCCTGGCCCCAATCGGCCCAGGAGCCGTCGTACAGTGCCGAGCCACGGACGCCGAGCCGATACAGCGCCAGCGTCAGCACCAGCGCCGACACGCCGGAACCGCAGGTGGTGACGATCGGCTTGCCGAGATCCACCCCCGCACCCGTGAACGCCGCGCGCAACTCGTCGAGCGACTTCATCGTGCCGGTGCTGGCGTCGAACAGCCTCGCATAGGGCACGTTACGGCTGCCGGGAATGTGGCCGGCGCGAAGGCCCGGCCGGGGCTCCGGTACGCTGCCTTCGAAACGCGGCTGCGGCCGTGCATCGATCAGTTGCTCTGCCCGGCTGTCGAGATTGCCGACCACCTGCTGCCGGCTGCGCACGAAGTTCGCATCGAAGCTTGCGTCATAGCTGGCCGGCTCCGGGTCGGCTTCGCCGCTCTCGACCGGGCGGCCTTCGGCGCGCCATTTCTGCAAGCCGCCGTCAAGCACGCGCACGTCGGCATGGCCGAAAGCGAGAAACATCCACCACGCGCGCGGCGCAGCCACCCAGCCGCCGGCATCGTAGATCACCACCGTGTCCGCGTTGGAGATGCCGAGCGCGCCGACGCCATCGGCGAAGTGGCCCTCGCTGGGAAACATGTGCGGCAGCGCGATGCCGTGATCGCTGATGACATCGACATCGAAGAACGCCGCGCCGGGGATGTGTGCTCCGAGAAAGTCTTCCTTCGGCAGCGGAGTGACGCCCGGCAGCTTGAACGACGCGTCGAGCACCTTGACGGAGGGGTCATTGAGGTGGGCGGCAAGCCATTCGGTGGAGACAAGGGGGTCGGTGATGGTGGTCATGGCGTCCCTTATTATTTGCTTCGATGGAGAGTTGTCACTGAGCCCGCCGTCGTCC
>NZ_JAQGJT010000170.1 GCF_028290495.1 Tardiphaga sp. | reverse complement strand
AACGGTCCACCAACGTCGCCGCGTCAAGCTTCTGCTTGATCAGCCCGGCGCGCAGATAGAGGTCGATGGTCTTCTGCTCGTCGGCCACCACGCTGTCGTCAATCGGCGCGATGCGGATCTTGGCACGGGTGAGCCAGTTCAGCGGCACCGACGGCTCGACGTTCATGAGCTTGCCCCAGGTCTGGGCGTACGCGTTGGCGTTGTTCAGCGCCCATGCGCGCGCAGCGGTCAGGCGGCGCAGATAGTCTTCCAGATCGGCATGCTTGTCGCGGATCGCGTTCGGCGTCGCCACGACGAAGCTGAGTCCCGACGTCAGGCCCTCGGCATTCAGCACAACGCGCGACTGGAACAGAACTTCCTCCTGGCTGACATAGGGCTCCCAAGTCGACCACGCATCCACCGAACCGCGGCTGTATGCGACCTTCGCATCGGCGGGCGCGAGGAACACGATCTGCACGTCGGCAGGCGTCCAGCCCTTTGACTCCAGCGCGGCCAGCAAAAGCTGGTGCCCGATCGATCCGCGACCGGTGGCGATCTTCTTGCCTTTCAGCTCGTCGAAATTCTTGATGGCAGAATCCTTCGGCACCAGCACGGCGAGGCCGTCCCCGGTCTGGCGGATCGCGCCGATCGCCTTCACCGGCACGTTGGCCGCCGCGGCGAAGGTGAACGGCGCATCGCCGACCAGGCCGGCCTCGATGGCGCCTGCGCCAAGCGCCTCCAGCAGCGGCGCTGCTGCGGCAAATTCCTTCCACTCAATCTTGTAGGGCACGTCCTTGAGCACGCCGGAGGCTTCCATCACCGCGCGCGCATTGCCTTTCTGGTCTCCGACAATCAACGTTGTTTCGGCATGGGCCGACGACAGCGCGGCGGCAAACAACGCCGCGGTGACGATAAGACGTTTCATCACGCTGCCACTCCGGAATTCTTGTGGGCGGCCGCACGCTGGGCGACCAGTTCGCGGGTGCGCGGGATCAGTTCACGACCGTAATCGATGGCGTCGATCAAGGGATCGAAGCCACGAATGAGAAAGTGGCTGACACCGAGATCGTAGTAATCGGCGAACACTTCGGCGACCTGCTCGGGCGTGCCGACCAGCGCCGTGGTGTTGCTGTTGGCGCCGGTCAGCGCCGCCATTTCGGTCCACAGCCGCTTGTCGATGCGGGTGCCCTGCTCGGCCAGCGCCAGCAGACGCTTCGCGCCGGCCGTGGCATGGCCGTCAACCGGCTTGCGATAACCGGTCTTGTCCTGCAGGGCGGTCGCGCGCGCGAGGATATCATCCGCCTTGGCCCATGCCTTCTCCTCGGTGTCGGCAATGATCGGCCGAACCGACAGGCTGAAGCGTGGCGCGGGGCGTCCATGCTTCGCTGCGGCGGCGCGAACACGCGTTGTCACGTCGCGCACCTGCGCGTAGGATTCACCCCATAGCGCAAACGTATCGGCATGCTTGCCGGCAACCTCGATCGCAGCGTCCGACGCGCCGCCGACGAAGATCGGGATGCCCGCCGGATTGAACGGCTTCACCTGCGAGAAACCATTCTCGACCTGATAGTACTTGCCGGAATAGCTGAACGGCTTTTCGCTGCGCCATTCCTGCTTGATGACCTCGAGCCATTCGTCGGTGCGGGCGTAACGCTCGTCCTTGTCGTCGATGGTATTGCCGTCCTGGCGCAACTCGGTGGCGTTGCCACCGGTGATGACATGCAGCGAGACGCGGCCACCGGAGAACTGGTCGATGGTGGCGAGTTGCCTTGCCAAAAGCGTCGGTGCGGTGAAGCCTGGCCGCTGCGCGATCATGACCTTCAACTTCTCGGTGACACTCAGCACGTGCTGGCCGACCTGCAGACCGTCGGGAATGGTGGAGTGAAACGCCAGCAATGCGCGGTCGAAGCCGGCGAGTTCATGCGCCTTGGCGACGGTCTCGATATAGGACCGGTCGAGGATCGGACCGGAGCGGACGCGGGTCTCGGAGGAATCGTTGTTGGTGATGAAGCCGATGAATTCGATGGACATGGTGGTCTTCCTTGTCGATGGATTGAATCAGATGCCGAGCGCGAGGCGGCCGGCGCTGAGGCGCGTGGCATCGTCCTGCGGGGTATGAACGCGGCCGCACATCACGTCGCGAAAGTGCCGTTCCAGCGGATTGGCACGAGTCAGACCGTGATTGCTGGTCAGCGATAGCGCGTCCTCGACGGCAGCGACGGCGTTGTTGGTGACGGTGAGCTTGATGATGTTGGCTTCGGAGGCGGTGAGCGCGACGCCATCGTCGATATCCCGACCAAAGCTGTCGAGCAGCCGCGCATTGACGGCGAGCTTCGCCTGAATGCCGCCCACGATCTCCTGCGCGCGCGACAACGTCGCCAGCGGCGCGCCCAGGCTCGACGGCACGCGATTCTGCAGGAACTGCACGACCCAGTCCCGTGCCGCTTGCGCGACGCCGTCATAGACCGCGCCGACCAGCACCGCCTGCACGGTGGCCTGCGTCAAGTCCGGCGCGCCCCACTCGGAGGGCTTGCGCAGGTCGATTTCGTGATCGAGCGGAAACACCACGTCGTCGAAGACGACATCATGGCTGCCGCTGGCGCGCAGCCCCAAATGATCCCAGGTCTCGACGATCGACGTTCCCGGCAGACCGGCGGGCACCAGGAACAGACCAACGCGCACCTCCGGCTCGTCGGTCTTCGCCCATACCGTGTACCATTTCAGGATCGGCGCGCCGGTCGAATAGATCTTGCGGCCGCTGAGCCGCCAGCCGGTCGCAGTCCGCGTCGCCGTGGTCGCCGGCAAGCCGCCGCGCGACGGCGAACCCTGGTCCGGCTCGACGCGCAACGCGTTGACCAGCGCCAGCCCTTCAACTGTCTCCTTCGCCAGCCTGCGCGAGAGATGCACCGGCCAACGCGTACTATCCGCGATGACGAGATGGTGAATGTAATGCATCGCCAGCACCAGCCCGGTTGCGGCATCGGCCTTGGCCACGATGCTGACGACCCGCGCCGCGTCTTGCACGCCTGCGCCCCCGCCGCCGAGCAACGCCGGCACCGTCAGTGCCAGAAGGCCCTCGTCGGACAATTCCTGGAAATTCTCGAACGGAAAGCTGCCGGTGCGATCATGCAGCGGCGCACGCTCGGCAAAGCGGGGCGCCAGCAGCGATGCCCGCTCGATTGCCGACGGCAAAGCCTCCGGCCGTTCCTGGCGCTTGATGCTCAAATTCAACGGTCATTCCAGTTCTGGAAGGTCGCGCGTCCTGACCTATGTCAGAACGGATGTACCGACAGCGTGCCGAACACAATGGCGGCGATCAGCGCAAACGCGCTGTAGACGGCGAAGTTCGCGAAGCGTCCGGCGGAACGTCCCGGCAGCGTGCGGGCGTGGATGTGCAAGCGGGCCTCCGCAGACAGTTCGCGCATCATCGTTCTCCAGCGCTTCATCGTCCGCATAACAAATGCCGATCCGGGCTGGATGCAAGGGGGGCGTGAAAATAGCGACGCCTGCCCTGCCCCGCGATGCGTGGGCAGATGAAAATACTCTCCGGACTGCGACAGCGAGAATTCTATTTGCCGGTATTTTTCTCAGGAATCGGCTGTCGCCATGGCGGGACCGCTGCGTGCCAGATGGCTGGTGAGTTTTCGTGTCACGTCGCGGCGCAGCGCGTTGAACTCCGGCGATGCGACATCGCGCGGCCGCGGCAGGTCGATATCGATCTCACAATCGATCCGGCCCGGCCCCGCGGTCATCACCACCACCCGGTCGGCCAGCAGCACCGCCTCCTCCACCGAATGCGTTACGAAGATCACGGTCAGTCCGGTGGTGCGCCAGATCTCGACCAGCTCTTCCTGCAGCTTGCTGCGCGTCAGCGCATCCAGTGCGCCGAACGGCTCGTCCATCAGCAGGATGTCGGTGTCATTGGTCAGCACCCGCGCAATCGCGACGCGCTGCTTCATGCCGCCGGATAATTCGTGCGGATAGCGTTCGGCAAACGCCGACAGACCGACCATCGCCATGAATTTTTCGGTCAGCTCGGCCACGACCTTCGAGGCAACACGACGATGCCGCGGCCCGAAGCTGATATTGTCGCGCACCGTCAGCCACGGAAACAGCGCGTAGTCCTGAAACACCATGCCGCGTTCCGGCCCCGGCCGGTCCACCTCGAAGCCGTACATGGCGACTGAGCCGTGGGTGGCTTTCTCGAAGCCCGCGATGATCCGCAGCAGCGTGGACTTGCCGCAGCCGGACGCGCCGAGCAGGCAAATGAACTCACCCTTGCGGACCGTGAGGTTGACACCGCGCAACGCTTCGACCGGACCGCTGGAGGACTGGTAGAATTTCTGCAAGGCGGTGACTTCAAGGATCGGCGGCTGACTAGTCATGGTGCTGTGGGCTCCAGCGCAGGAAGTAGTGGCTGAGCGAAAGCAGGATGCGGTCCGACAAAAACCCGGTGATGCCGATAATGATCATCCCTGTGATCACCAGATCGGTGCGCGATAGCGTCCGGCCATCCATGATGACCGCGCCGAGCCCTTCGGGCACGCCGGTCATCTCGCCCACCACGATCAGTATCCAGGCGAAACTGGCGCCCAGCCGCAATCCGTTGAAGATGCTGGGCAGCGCCGCAGGAAGGACGACGGCGCGAAACAGTTTTGGTCCGCTGCAGCCGAGCATCTCGGCCGCCTCGAACAGCCTGACATCCACCGACTTCACGCCAAACACGGTGTTGAGCAGGATCGGATAAAACGCGCCGAGAAAGACCAGGAACACCGCCGAGCGCGGCCCCAGGCCGAAAAAGATCATCGACAGCGGCAGCCACGCCGTCACCGGGATCGGACGCAGCAACGACAGCGTGGGATCAAACAACGCGCGCAGCAGCGGGATCCGGCCGATCATCAGGCCGAGCGGAATACCCAGCACGGCCGCGCACAGAAAGCCGCCATAGACCCGCTGCACCGACTTCCAGAAATGGATCGGCAGGCTGGCGCTATAGGCATCATCGTAGATTCCGCCGAAGGCGAAATCCCACATCATGACCGCCACGCCATAGGGCGAAGGCACCAGCCGGGTCCCGGTCCAGCGCACCATCGCATCCCAGAACAGCAGCAGGCAGACCGGCACGATCAAAGCGAGCGCTATGGCGCGAAGGCGCGGCAACAGCCGGCCGCGTGCCGCAGGCATGGATGCCGGCGGCAATGCGGAGGGCGATGTCACGCTGCCCGACTCGGGCAATCCATCGACGGCGGTCTGCAGGGGCAGCGTTGCGCTCACGTCGCGGCCAGCGCCTGCACGAAGCTGGCATCGATGAAGGTCTTGTAGTCCGGCAACTGACGGATCTGCTTCTTGGCCAGCATCTGGCTGCCGTAGTAATTGGCCTGCTTCAAGAACAGGTCGTCTATTTTCCATGTCAGTTCGACGTTGGGCGCCGCCTGCTCGATCGACGGCTTCTGCTGGCCGAGCTTCTGCATCGCCATCGCCACGAAGGCGTCACGGTCCTTCATGGCGTATTCGCTGGCCTGGCGGTGGATCTTGAGCAGCGCCTTGACGAGTTCGGGATCCTTTTCGATGGTGCTTCGGCTGGTCGCGAGTACCATGTTCAGCGACCCGGTCGGCGTCGAATAGGGATACTCGACGATGGTGCCGACACCATTGGCCAGACTGATGCCCGGGCCGGGCTCTGCGCCGACATAGGCATCAATGTCGCCGCGGGCCAGCGCCGCCGCCATGTCGCTGAACGACAGGCGGACAGCTTCGACATCCTTGACCGTCATGCCTTCAGCGGCCAACCGGTCGAGGATCACCACCTCCTGGGTCGATCCCGGCAGGATCGCGACCTTCTTGCCTTTGAGTTCCTTGATGCTGGTGATCCCTGACGCCTTGCTGGCCACCACGGCCATGCCGCGATTGCAGGCGGAGGCAATCACCACGACCGGCTCGCCATTGGCGCCGCCCAGCGTCGCTGCCGCAAGGCCGAAGATGCCGAAGTCCACGGTGCCGGTAGCCACCGCGTTCTTGCCGTCGGTCGGGGTTTCAAACGGGATGACTTCGATCTTGATATCGGCCGGAACGAACTTCTCGTAGAAATACGGCGTGATGCCGTGGATCAGTTTCAGCGTGCCTATCTTGATGACGCGGTCGGCGGCGAAGGCCTTGATGCTGGTGGTGGACAACGCCGCGGCGGTCGCCGCCAAACGGATGAACTGACGTCGGCTCGTGGTGTGCATCTGGTGCTCTCGCTGCGGCTGATCCAAGGTGTCGGCTTCCACGTACATGCAAGAGCCGTGCCCTTTGCTGGCATTTTATGGCGTGGGGACGCCGCCGCGCTGCTCAATACACGTCGAGTTGAAACCGGCCCTTCTTTTTGAGATCGCCGACGAACGACACCGCCTCGTCGGTGCTGCGCGCGCCATATTGCGCGACGATGTCCACCAAGGCGCGCTCGACATCCTTGGCCATCCGCTTGGCGTCTCCGCAGATATAGACATGGGCGCCGTCGGCCAGCCACGTCCAGACGTCGCGGCCGACTTCGCGCATGCGGTCCTGCACGTAGAATTTTTCGCCGGAGTCGCGCGACCAGGCCAGCGACAGCCGCGTCAGGAATCCCTCGCTCTTCATCGCGTTGAGTTCGTCGGCATAAAAGAAATCCGAGGCGCTGCGCTGGTGGCCGAAGAACAGCCAGTTCCTGCCGGGGGCACGGGTCGCCTTGCGATCGTGCAGGAAGGCGCGAAACGGCGCGATGCCAGTGCCCGGGCCGACCATGATGATAGGGATGTTGGGATCATCCGGCAGCGCGAAACCATGCGCCTTCTGTACATAGACTTTGAGTTCATCTCCGGGCTGGATGCGGTCGGCGAGAAAGCTCGACGCCAGGCCGTGGCGTTTGCGCTTGCCGACGACGTAACGCACGACGTCGATCGTCAGCGACAGTTTTCCGGGCGTCGCATTGTGCGACGACGAGATTGAATACAGCCGCGGCTGCAACGGCTCCAGCGCCTCGATGAAGGCCTCGGGATGCGGCCGCACGTGAGAGAACTTCTGCAGCGCCGCCATCACGTCGAGCGTAGTAGCGTCGCCGTCGGGATCCTCGCCCTGCGCCAGCGCGCGCGCTTTTGCGCGGTGCGCGCCGCCGGTGAGGTAGGAGATCAATTCGAACAGGCTGTCCGGCGCCGGCGCCAAGGACACATCGTAGCGCAACACGTCGCGCAGCGTCTTGCCGCGAACTTCCGTATTGTGCGAGGCGCCGAGCAACGCGATGATCTGGTCGACATGGCCGAGGTCGTTGCTGGCGAAAATGCCGAAGGAATCGCCAACGACGTAGTCCAGCCCGCAGCCGGACAGGTCGAAATCGACATGCCAGGTTTCCTTCTCCGAGCCCTTGCCGTTGAGCAGGCGGCGGTCGAGAAAAATCGCGGGAGCGGGATTGTCGCGCGAGCGACCGAGCGTCGATGGATCGGCGGCTTCGACCACAGGCTTTCCCACCGCGGGCGTCGCCGCAGCCGGCGCAGCACCAGTGCCTGGCGACTTCTCCATTTCCTCATTCAACGCCTTCAGCATCCGCGCGGTTTCCTTGCCGCCGGGGACGCAGAGGTTGAGGCGTGGCTCAGTATGGCCGGCGATCGCCTCGGCGTAATCGTTGCAGTTGTAACCACACTGGCCGCAATCCTGCTGCGCCATCGCCGCCATCATTTTTCGGCGCATCGGCCGCCCCTCGGCGAGCTTCATGCGGTCGGCGATCGGCATGGTCTGGTCGTGCCACGGCGTGCCGTCGTCCTCCTCGGGCATCACGGCGGCGCCCTGCTCCGCCGACAATGGTGCCGGTGCGTCCGACAGGAGCCCTGCAAAGAAGCCGTTCAGCCAGGAGCGCTGCGCCTCCGAGAACGGCGCAGACGACGGGATGATCTCGACTTTCGGCGGCGGCGTCATCTGGTTCATGCGGACACCATGTCTTCGGTAGATTGGGCTTCGGCAAGCTGGCGCAACGCTGCGCCATCGTGGCGGCGCGCAAAGCTGAGGAAGGTCTCAACGGGTGACGCGCGGTTGGCCATATAGGCCTTCAGCAGTTTCTCGACGAACACCGGTGCGTCGGCCGCCTTGAGGTCATGATAGACCTCCTGCCCGACATCCGCTCCTGGACCGAAGCTGCCGCCGGCGAACAGGTGATAGCCCTCGATGGTGTCGCCCTCCTCATTGACCGGCACCTTGGCGCCGATCATGCCGATGTCGCTGATGTAATGCTGCGCGCAGGAGTGATGGCATCCCGTGAGATGGATGTTGAGCGGCGTATCAACGGGCACACGCGGCTCGCACCAATCGCCGATGGCAGAAGCGCTGCGCTTGGTGTCGGCATTGCCGAACTTGCAGCCGGCAGCCCCCGTGCAGGCAATCAACCCGGCGCGGATCTCGGAGGCGGCGATAGCGAGGCCGAGCGCCTCGATCGCTGCCATTGCCAGCGCGACGTTGTCATCCCGCACGCCTGGTATCAAAAGGTTCTGCCACACCGTGAGGCGTATCTCGCCGTCGCCGAGATCCCCGGCGATCTTTGAGAGCCCGCGCATCTGATCGCAGGTCAGTTTGCCCAATGGCAGCAACACGCCGATCCAGTTCAGCCCATCCTGTTTTTGCTTGTGCACCCCGATATGCGCCATGCGATCAAACTGCGGTCGTGGCGCCAGCGCTTCCGCCGGCACGCGGGTGAAGGCATAACCCAGCTTCGCCTCGACCAGCACCAGGAACTTGTCCATTCCCATGTCGTCGATGACGTATTTCAGGCGCGCTTTCAGCCGGTTGGTGCGGTCGCCGAGCTCGATGAAGACGCGGACAATGGCATCCGACACTTTCGTCGCATCGGCCGGCCTGACGATGATGCCGGTGTCTTTGGCAAAGTCCTTGTGGCCGGTGATGCCGCCAATGCCGAGCTTGAACCAGATGCCGGGCTCGACGCCAAAACCGTCCTTCACCTCGACCGCGGCAAACGCGATGTCGTTGGTATCTTCCAGCACAGCGATCTTGCCTGCGCCGTCGAAGGCAACGTTGAATTTGCGCGGCAGCCCGGTCAGCGAGCGGTCGTTGAGGATGTGATAGTGCCACTCTCGCGCATAGGGCCGTGTGTCCAGCAATTCCTGCGGATCGATGCCGGCGGTCGGCGTGCCCGTGACGTTGCGGATGTTATCGGCGCCGGAGCCCCGCGAGCACAGGCCGAGATCCTGGATCCCCTCGATCAGCGCGACCGCATTCTTCGGCGGAATCTCGCGCACCTGCAGGTTGGCGCGCGTGGTGACGTTGCAGAACGGCCCGCAGAGGTCTTCGATCAGATCAGCGAGACCCGCGAACTGCCCGTGCTTAAGGATGCCATTCGGAATCCGCAGCCGGCTCATATAAGAATCCTGCGCCGGCCCGACATAGAACAGACCGTAATAGCGCCAGCGAAAATTATCCGCCGGCGACGGCCGCGCGTCGAGCTGCGCCTGTTCCTTCAGGCGCGGATAGGCGTCGAACGGATGTTCCTCGCGCTTCCATTTTTCAGGATCGGCTAACCTTTTGCCGGAAGCGATGACGCGGTCCTGCGCCTTGAGATGCGGCGCATCGGGTCCGCTCGGCTCGGCGTTCGACTTTACCGTGGCGCCACCACCGAGTCCGCGGCCGACGCGGCTGATCTGCAGCCCGGTCGAAAAGCCTTCGAGGTAGCGCTTCTGTTCGTCGGTGAAGTCGAGGGAGACGGGGTCGATTTTCATCGCGAGCGAGACTCCTGCAGCCACTGTCGTGGCATCAACGGGGAACGGAATGTGACCGCGCAGGTCCAGGTCAGCGCATCGCGCCGGCATGAATTCTGGGAAGCGGTCCGATCAGCCTCGTTGCTGCGGAAATCCATCGGGACGTGGCCGGCGCGCTTCAGCGAACGCCGGCACGCTAGGAGCATTCAAGTCTTGTGCCAGAATGTCGATGATGAAAAACATAGGGATATCAGTGCATTGTCAGGCTCAATACGCCCAACCCACCGGCTCGCCTGCGAACGTTTTGCACCGCACGCACAATATTTAGACGGCAGGCACTCAAGCGGCAGCCGTCATGGCGAGGAGCCAACGGGTCCGGCTTCGCCGGCCCGTTGATAAACTCCGCGAAGCGGCAATCCAGAAGGCCTCAAGCGAGAGCTGGATTGCTTCGTCGCAAGGGCTTCTCGCAACGACGTAGGAGAGGCCAGTGGTTCCCCTCCCCGATTTAGGGTGTGATCTTGAGCGCCTAGATGTTTGCCGCCAGATCGACGATCTGGTCATGCAGAATACCGCTCTGCCGAAGCATGTTCTCGATGCTGTTGAGCGCGTCCGCGATGGCACGCTTTGAGGTATCGATCTTCAACTCGGCAGTCTCCGGCGCCTGATAGTCGTTGGCGATGCCGGTAAAGTCCTTGAGCGCGCCGGCACGCGCCTTGGCGTAGTGCCCCTTGGGATCGCGCTGCTCGCAGATCTCGGCCGGCGTCGAAACGTAGATCTCGCGAAACGCGGAATCCACGATGCGGCGGGCTTCTGCACGGTCATCGCGCGAGGGCGACACCGCCGCGACGATGGCGATGTGGCCATTGCGTGCGAGATGGCCGGCGACTTCGGCCAGCCGCCGGATATTCTCGCGGCGATCGGCGGCGGAAAAGCCGAGGTCGCGATTGAGGCCGGCGCGCAGCGTATCGCCGTCGAGCAGGATCGGCGAACCGCCGATGCCAAACAGCCGGCGCTCCAGCGCCAGTGCCAGCGTCGACTTGCCCGATCCCGGCAGTCCCGTGAACCACACCACCGCGCCGGCGTGACGATAGCGCCCCGAACGTTCAACGGGCTGCAGCGCCGATTCCACCGGCACGATGTCGAGCGATACCGCGCGCCGGCCGGGCTCGACCGAAAGCACAAGACCGCCGCCAGCGATCCGGCCATTGACCTCGATCACCAGCCGCCCGGTGCGTGGATTGTCGGCGTAGCAATCGGCGGCTACCGGCTGGGCCAGCGAGATATCGATTTCGCCGACATGGTTGCGGGCGATTTCGCGGGTCTCGACGCTGGCCAGTACGCCGGGATCGATCGCCTTTTCGATCGCGACCACGGTGGCGCGCACTTCGCGGACGCCGAGCCGCAGCAGGATCGACGCTCCCGCCTTCAGCGGTTGCTCGTGCAGCCAGAAGATGCGCGCGCGAAGCCGCCTGGTGTCGGATGGCACTGCACCCACATGCGCAATCACGTCGCCACGTTCGACGAAGAGTTCGCGGTCGAGCGTGACGCCGATCGATCGCCCTGCTCCGTGCTCGCCAGCGAGCGGCGTCGTGGCCCAATGCTCCACGGTCTTGATCCGCGCCAGCTTACCGGCCGGCATGATGACGACTTCGTCGCCGACGGCCAGATGGCCGGCCTCGATACGTCCGGCAACGATCCGCCGGTCGTCGAACTTGTAGACCGCTTGCACCGGCAAACGTAACGTCAGTTCATCCAGCGCGATCGCCGGCGTCAACGCGTCCAGCGCATCGACCACGGTCAGCCCGCGATACCAGCCGATGCGTTCGGTAAGGGCGGCCACGCCGTCGCCATCCCGCGCCGAGATCGGAATGATGGCGGCCGGAGCTACGCCCAATTCAATCAGATGCGCCGAGATTTCGTCGCTGATGGACTGGAAGCGCGCTTCGCTGAAATCGACTCGGTCCATCTTGTTGACGACGACGGCTACCTGTTTCACGCCCAGCAGATGCAGAAGGTAGGCGTGTCGCCGCGTCTGGTCGCGCACGCCTTCCAGCGCATCGATGATCAGCACGGCGGCATCGGCCTGCGAAGCGCCTGTGATCATGTTGCGCAGGAACTCGGCATGGCCGGGCGCATCGATCAGAATGACGTCGCGCGATTTGGTGCGGAAGCGAATCTGCGTGGTGTCGATGGTGATGCCCTGGTCACGCTCGGTCTGCAGCGCATCGAGCAGGAACGACCATTCGAACGGCATGCCGCGTCGCGCGCTGGCCGCTTTCAGCATCTCCAGCTTGCCGTCCGCCAGACTGCCGGTTTCATGCAGCAGACGGCCGACCAGCGTCGACTTGCCGTGGTCCACATGGCCGACGATGACGATGCGCAGTTGCGGGCGCGTGGTGCCGTTGGGCGTGGCAAGCGTTGCCGGATTGACGGGTTTGGTCATGCGTCACCTCTACAGATAGCCGGCGACGCGCAGTCGCTCGAAGGCATCTTCGGTCTCGTGATCGAGCGCGCGGCCGGCGCGTTCGGGAACAGTGCTGCCGTCGAGTTCGGTCAGGATTTCGGCAATCGAGGTGGCGTTGGACGCGACCGGATTGGTGATGTCCTGATCGCCCAGCGAGCGATAGCGCATGCCGTCGCGGGCTAAATACAGCGGGATGATCGGGATATTTTCGCGCGCCGTGTAGGCCCAGATGTCGGCCTCGGTCCAGTGCAGGATCGGATGGATGCGCAGATGCGCGCCGGGCGGCGGCGACGCATTGAACTGATCCCAGAATTCTGGCGGCTGGTCGCGCACGTCCCACCCGCCCTCGACGCCGCGCGGCGAGAACACGCGCTCCTTGGCGCGGGTCGCTTCCTCGTCGCGCCGGATACCGGCGATCAGCCCGTCGAAACCGTATTTGGCGAGCGCCAGCTTGAGGCCTTCCGTCTTGCGCGCTGCCGAGCGCGCGGCCGGCGGCAGCGTTGGATCGATGCCCTCGATCGGCGGGCAGTTCTCGATCAGGAGATCGAGCCCCCACTCCCCGGCATACCGATCCCGGAATGCGTACATCTCCGGAAACTTCTTGCCGGTGTCCACGTGCAGGGCGGGAAACGGCACGTGGCCGAAGAAAGCCTTGCGCGCCAGCCAGATCATCACGTTGGAATCCTTGCCGAGCGACCACAGCAGAGCGAGTTTCTTCAGTCGCGCGAAGGCTTCGCGCAGGATGTAGATGCTCTGCGCTTCCAGCTGGTCCAGGTGATCCATCGACACCACATCGGATCGGACGCGCTCAGAATGGGACTGCGCCATGTGCATTCTCCGGGTCGGTGGAGTTGCCTGGAGAATGACCGTTACTCACGGAGCGAGGTGCTCGGAGAAATTGCATCTCTGGAACTCAGTTTACAGAGTTAAAAAATCCAAACTAAGTATCGCAAATAGATAGAATATATTTCTATTTGGATCTTATGAATAACTGATATAGAGAATTATATTCTAGTCAAGCCGGATCCTGGTAAGGAGTATGTGATGCCGAGTTCGCCCGCCGCCGCGCGTCCCGAAGATTGGGATCGAGCGCTGCAGACCGCCTCGCCTGCCGAGGTGATTGCGGCAGCGCTTGAGGTCGCGGGTCGCGAACAGCTGGCGCTGGTGTCGTCGTTCGGTACGGAGTCGGCGGCGTTGCTCAAGGTGATGGCCGACGTCGATCCCGCCATCCCCGTACTGTTTCTCGACACCGGCTGGATGTTCGACGAGACGCTCGCCTATCGCGACGAGCTGATCCGCACGCTGGGTTTGCGCGACGTGCGAACGGTACGCCCCGCGTCAGCGTCGCTGGCGGCGCACGACCCTGATGCAGACAGGTGGTCGTCCGATCCCGACACCTGCTGCCGGATACGGAAGGTCGAACCGCTGGCGCAGGCGCTGGCGCCGTTCTGCGCCTGGATCAACGGCCGCAAGCGCTTTCAGGGCGGATCGCGCGCGGCCATACCGGTCGTCGAACAGGAAGACGGCAGATTGAAATTCAATCCGTTCGCCAATGTCACGTCGGATGATATCCAGCTGATCTACGCATCCGCCGATTTGCCGCCGCATCCGCTCGTCGCATCGGGCTTTGCGTCGGTCGGCTGCATGCCCTGCACGAGCCGCACCTTACCGGGCGAGGACCCCCGCGCCGGTAGGTGGCGCGGCCGCGGCAAGACGGAATGCGGCATTCACAAGCCGGCCGGCTGAGGCGGCGGCCTCAACCCTTCATATGGGCGATTTCAAACGACGCCAGATGCGCCGCGATATTGTTGGGATCGAACGCCGGGCCGGCAAACGCGCCGACCGCATCCGGCACGTCGGTGTTAACGCTGCCGGTTGCTCCGAGAGCAGCGTCATAAAGGTCCGGGCGGAACACGGCCTGCGCGGTGTTCAATAGCTCAGGGCTGAGCGGCGCCTGCCCCCAGCGCACCATCTGGGCGTAAAGCCAGGCGGCCTGCCGCGGATCGGGACGCCCTGCCCCTTGGCGGCCAACCAGCAGATAGCGGCGGCTTTCGCGCATCAAACCATCCGGCGAAATCTTCAGCCGCCCATCCAACGTGCGCAGCAGCACTTCCGGCGAGACGCCGATCCGCTCAGGCTGCGCCAGGATCGCGGCGACCTCGTCGCGGTTGGCGCTGTCCTCGATGAAGGCGGCGGCGGCGCAATGCGCCCGCGTCAAAGCGGCCAGCACTTCCGGATTTTTCTCCGCCCAGTCCTGCCGGACCGCGAGCACTTTCTCGGCGGCACGCGCCAGAATGTCGGAGACGAAATGCAGGATATGACCGACGCCGCGATCGACCGCGACCGAATTCCAGGGCGCGCCGACGCAGAACGCATCGACATGGCCACTGGTCAGGCTGCCCACCATGTAAGGCGGTGGCAGCACCACGAGCCGCACATCCTCGTCGGGATCGACGCCGCCGGCGGCCATCCAGAACCGCAACTGGTAGTTATGCGTCGAGAACGGAAACGTCATGCCGAAGGTCAGCGGCTCGACACCTGCCTTTCGCCTGTTCGCGACGACGCGCGCGAGCGCCAGCGCGGTAACCATCGGATCGTAGGGATCGCCGTCCACTTCGGCCATCAAAGCAGCGTGCAACGCGGGCGACACGGTGATGGCATTGCCGTTGAGGCCGAGATTGAACGACGCCACGATCGGCACCTTTACATGGCCGAGGCCCAGGCTGGAGGCGATCGCCACCGGCGCCAGCAGATGCGCGGCATCGAACAGGCCGATATTGAGCTTGTCGCGGACATTTGACCAGGACACTTCCCGCACCAGCGTGACATCCAGCCCCTCCGCGGCGGCAAATCCCCTGTCGACCGCGACGATCAGCGCGGCGGCGTCAACCAATGGAATGAATCCGATGCGAAGTGGTTGACCGGTCATTTCAGCAACTCCGCCGCGGTGACGATCGACTGCGCGATCTCGCCGATTTTCTTCTTCTCGCGCATCGCGGTGGATCGCAGCAGTACATAGGCTTCGTCTTCGGTCAGTCCTTTCAGTTTCATCAGGATGCCCTTGGCGCGATCGATCACCTTGCGGTCTTCCAGCGCGGATTTGGTGCGCTCGAGTTCATCCTGCAGTTTCGAGAAGGCGTTGAAGCGCGAGACGCAGAGATCGAGGATCGGCTTGATGCGTTCCTTCTTCAAGCCGTCCACGATGTAAGCGGAAACGCCGGCATCGACCGAGGCCTGGATCGATGCCGAATCGCTCTGATCGACGAACATCGCGATCGGCCGGCGCACCGCGCGGCTGACCTGGAACATCTGTTCCAGCACGTCGCGGCTCGGGTTTTCCAGATCGATCAGGATCACGTCCGGATCGAGCGCGTAAATCCGGGCCAGCAGATTCTGCATATCGCTGATATGCGTGACGCCGGAAAAGCCCGCCTCGCGCAGTCCTTCCTGCAGGATTGCGGCCCGGAT
>NZ_JAQGJT010000157.1 GCF_028290495.1 Tardiphaga sp. | reverse complement strand
CGGGAGAGGGAGTCTCGCACACACTTGGGCGGTGTATCTCGAGAAAGCCAAAGAAAGGATGCTAGTCGCCGCACCGGGCTCGGTACGCCCCCTCTCCCGCTTGCGGGGGAGGGTTGGGGTGGGGGTGTCTCAGCAGATGAGATCGCCATCGTGTCCCGTTTCACGTGAAACACCCTCACGCCGTCGCAACAGAGGTCTTCTTCCGCGCTTCGCGCCGCAAATAGGCGGCCAGGATACCGAGTGCAGCCGGTGTCAGGCCGTCCAGCCGGCCCGCCTGCCCCACCGTCCGCGGCCGTGCCGCTTCCAGCTTTGTGCGTGCCTCGTTGGAGAGTCCGGGCACATCGGAATAATCGACATTGCTGAGGATCAGGCCCTCGTCGCGCCTAAAACCATCGACGTCGGCGCTCTGGCGCTTCAGATAGACGTCGTATTTGGCGTCGATCTCCAAGTGCACCGCGATCGCTGGGTCAATGGCCGACAATTCCGGCCAGATCGCAGCAATCTCGGACCAGCCGACCTCAGGATAAGCCAGTAGTTCAAAGGCCGAGCGCCGGACGCCATCCCGGTTGAGCGCCAAGCCATGCTTGCCCGCTTCATTCGGGGTGATGGTGAGAGACCTGGTCAGCGCCTTTGCGCCATTCAGGGCCGCCATCTTGGCGCCGTGACGCAGCGAACGGGCCTGGCCGACGCAGCCCAAGGCGATACCCTTGTCGGTCAGGCGCTGGTCGGCATTGTCAGCCCGCAGCGTCAGGCGGTATTCGGCCCGCGACGTGAACATCCGGTATGGCTCGGTGATCCCGCGGGTGACGAGATCGTCGATCATCACGCCGAGATATCCGTCGGCGCGGTCGAACACGACCGTCTGCGCCCCGCTCGCCACCAGCGCTGCATTGAGCCCGGCAACCAGGCCCTGCGCCGCGGCCTCTTCATAGCCAGTGGTGCCGTTGATCTGCCCGGCCATGAACAGGCCCGGCATGCGCTTGGCCTGCAGGGTAGGATCGAGTTCACGGGGATCGACGTGATCGTATTCAATCGCATAGCCCGGACGGACCATCTTCACCCGCTCAAGGCCGGGGATCGTGGCGAGGATCGCCAGCTGCACCTCTTCCGGCAAGGAGGTCGAAATGCCGTTCGGATAGACCGTACTATCATCGAGGCCTTCCGGCTCCAGGAAGATCTGGTGGCCGTCGCGATCGCCGAAACGGACGATCTTATCCTCGATCGAGGGGCAATAGCGCGGCCCGGAACTCTTGATCTGGCCGGAATACATCGGCGAACGATGCACGTTGGCCCGGATGACGTCGTGCGTGGCCGGCATCGTCCGGGTGATGCCGCATTCGATCTGGCGGACCGTAATACGGTCGGTCATCGCCGAGAACGGCTCCGGCGGATTGTCGCCGGGCTGCATCTCGACGGAGGCCCAGTCGATCGTGGTGCCGTCGAGCCGTGGCGGCGTGCCGGTTTTCAAGCGGCCGAGCGTAAAACCGATGCGCTCGAACGCCTTCGAGAGACCGAGTGCCGGAGCTTCATCGACCCGGCCAGCCGGCCAACTCTTTTCGCCAAGATGGATAAGCCCGCGCAAAAACGTGCCGGTTGTGATGACCACCGCGCGAGCGGACAGTTCGCGGCCATCGGCGAGACGAATGCCGGTGACGCGACCATTGGAAGTCAGGAGATCGTCGGCCTCACCTTCGACCACGGTCAGATTGGGGGTCGCCAACATCGCGGCCTGCATCGCGGCGGCATAGAGCTTGCGGTCCGCCTGGGTACGCGGACCCCGGACGGCCGGGCCCTTCTTGCGGTTGAGCATCCGGAACTGAATCCCGGAAGCGTCCGCCACCTGCCCCATCAAGCCATCGAGTGCATCGACTTCGCGGACCAGATGGCCCTTGCCGAGCCCGCCGATCGCCGGATTGCAGGACATCGCACCAATAGTTGCGAAGTGGTGCGTCACCAGCGCCGTGCGCGCGCCCAGACGCGCGGAAGCCGCCGCGGCCTCACAGCCGGCGTGGCCTCCTCCGATAACGATGACGTCCCAAGCGTTTTGCATGGTGGGACTTTTAGCGCGGGATTTGAAGGTCGGAAAGCGGGAACTTCAGAGATGTTTCACGTGAAACAGCGATGGGATCACTTCAAGTGTTTCACGTGAAACAATGACGACCGCCACTGCGAGACCAAGCAATCCAGTCCTCGTTCTGTTTGACCGAATACATTGCTTGCTTCGCTCGCTACTGAGATGTTTCACGTGAAACAAAGAATTCCGTGTTTCACGTGAAACACCGCCCTACTTGCCTATGCAGAAATCTCTAAAGATTACGTCAAGAATATCTTCGACATCGACCCGGCCCAGCAACTGCCCGAGCCGGTGCGTTGCGACCCGCAAATCCTCGGCGATCAGTTCGGGATGCTCTAGCAGATCGACCGCGCGCCCTAAGGCATCGGCCGTCTGCCGCAGCAGGTCGCGATGCCGCGCACGGCTGATCAGCGAAGTTTCATCCGCAAAATGCGCGGCTGCGAACTGCGCCAGAGCCGTCACCAGCTCCGGAATGCCGCGTCCATTGGCGGCCGATATCGAATGGCACGGCCAGCTCGTCTCCGATCGGACCGCGCGGGTATCGACGACGACATCGACCTTGTTGTGAACGACCCAGAAACCATTCTGCCCCTCTGCCATCCATTGCCATAGCCCATCCTCTCCACCGGGCCCGGC
Source organism: Tardiphaga sp. (assembly GCF_028290495.1). Classification (GTDB taxonomy): domain Bacteria; phylum Pseudomonadota; class Alphaproteobacteria; order Rhizobiales; family Xanthobacteraceae; genus Tardiphaga. Next base: position 21,380 of record NZ_JAQGJT010000157.1, on the reverse strand, counting down.
CTGCGCATCGACCAGCCAGAGCCGAAGATCGGCCTCGGCCGCGCGAGCGCGGGCGCGGCGGACGCCTTCCTGCTCGACCGGATCGATGGCGTCGCGAAGGCCGGCGGTGTCGATCACCGTCACCGGATAACCCTCGAGATCAAGATGTAGCTCGATGACGTCGCGCGTGGTGCCCGCATGTGGCGAGACGATCGCGACTTCGCGGCGCGCCAGCTGGTTCAGCAGCGTGGACTTGCCGACATTCGGCGGGCCGGTGATGGCGACGACGAGGCCGTCGCGCAGCCGTTCGCTACGGCCTTCGACGGCGAGGACTTCCTCGATGTCGAGCAACAGCACCCGGATGCGCTCCAGCGCGGGCTCGATCAGTTCGGTCGGCACATCGGCTTCGTCGGAGAAATCGATACCCGCCTCGATCAAAGCGGAGGCTTCGATGATCTGGCGACGCCAGTCCCGTGCGCGGTCGCCGAGCAGACCCTTGAGCTGGCGCAACGCCTGGCGGCGCTGCCGGTCGGTGTCTGCATGGATCAGATCGTCGAGCCCCTCGGCTTCGGTGAGGTCGAGTTTGCCGTTCTCGAAAGCGCGGCGGGTGAATTCGCCTGGTTCGGCGGCCCGCACATGGTCGAATTTCACCAGCTCGGCGAACAATGCGGCCAGCACGGCGCGGCCACCATGGATGTGGAATTCAGCGACATCCTCGCCCGTCGCGCTGGCAGGTCCGGGGAACCACAACACCACGGCATCATCGATGGGTTCGCCGGAAGCATCGGTGAGCAGCGCGCGGGTTGCCAGACGCGGGACGGCAATTTTCTTCGCCAGCACGGCGAGGACGCGGCCGGCTTCGGGTCCGGACACCCGCACGATGGCGATGGCGGTCGGTGGCCGGCCGGAGGACAGGGCAAAAATGGTCTGATCGCGTGGATACATGGCCTATTTGCCGACGGGGTATTAAAAACGCAACCAAAACCCGGATGCCCAGAACCGTTGCTGCACCGATTGCTGCAATAAATCCCGCAACATCACCGCAGCAAAAAGGGCGCCCTGCTCGCGCAGGACGCCCTTGAAGCAAACCCGGCGTGCCGGATCAGGTGTTCATGGAATCGAAAAATTCCGAGTTGTTCTTGGTGTTGCGCAGCTTGTCGAGCAGGAAGTCGATCGCGTCCATCGTGCCCATCGGGTTGAGGATGCGGCGCAGCACGTACATCTTCTTGAGCAGCTGCGGATCGGTAATGAGCTCTTCCTTGCGAGTGCCGGATCGCGAGATGTCGATCGCCGGGAAGGTCCGCTTGTCGGACACCTTGCGATCGAGGATCAGCTCGGAGTTACCGGTGCCCTTGAACTCTTCGAAGATCACTTCGTCCATGCGCGAACCGGTATCGACCAGCGCGGTGGCGATGATGGTCAGCGAACCGCCCTCTTCGATGTTACGGGCGGCGCCGAAGAAACGCTTCGGGCGCTGCAGCGCATTGGCGTCGACACCGCCGGTCAGCACCTTGCCGGACGACGGCACGACGGTGTTGTAGGCGCGGCCAAGGCGGGTGATCGAATCCAGCAGAATCACGACGTCGCGGCCGTGTTCGACCAGGCGCTTGGCCTTCTCGATCACCATCTCGGCCACCTGGACGTGGCGCACGGCAGGTTCATCGAAGGTAGAGGAGACGACCTCGCCCTTCACCGAACGCTGCATGTCAGTGACTTCTTCCGGCCGCTCGTCGATCAAGAGAACGATGAGATAGCATTCCGGGTGATTGGCGGTGATCGAATGCGCGATGTTCTGCATCAGCACGGTCTTGCCGGTGCGCGGCGGTGCGACGATCAGCGCGCGCTGGCCCTTGCCGATCGGCGCCACGATGTCGATGACGCGGGCGGACAGATCGCGGCGGGTGGAATCTTCCAGCTCGAGACGGAAGCGCTGATCCGGGAACAGCGGGGTCAGGTTGTCAAAGTTGACCTTGTGCTTGGACTTTTCCGGATCCTCAAAATTGAGGGTGTTGACCTTGAGCAGCGCGAAATAGCGTTCGCCTTCTTTCGGGCTGCGGATGTGGCCTTCGATGGTGTCGCCGGTGCGCAGCCCGAAACGACGGATCTGCGATGGCGAGACGTAGATATCGTCCGGGCCCGGCAGGTAATTCGCATCCGGCGAGCGCAGGAAGCCGAAGCCGTCGGAGAGAACTTCAACGACGCCCTCCCCGATGATGTCGGTTTCCTTGATGGCCAGCTGCTTGAGGCTGGCGAACATCAGCTCCTGCTTGCGCATGGTGCTGGCGTTCTCGACCCCAAGCTCTTCCGCGAACGAGACGAGCTCGGCTGGCGTCTTGGCCTTGAGATCCTGAAGTTTCATTTCCCGCATTGGGAGGGTCCTGTGGAAGTCGGGGAGGGAGTGGGGTGCGAGGTGGCTGGAAGAGCGCGGACGCCGAAAAAAAAATCAGGAAAGTCCGCAGGTCTTCAGGAAGAAGTCTTGAGCAAGGAAGGTGCTGAAGAGGCTTCAAGCCTGATGTGGCGGCCGGCTAAAGACTAGACCGGAACGAATCCACATCGCCTGCGTGGGGTGGGAAACCACAACATATAAAATCCGACGGGTTCACGCAAGCGTCGCATATTTGCGCCTACTAGCGCGGCTCAGAACGGTTTGATGATCACCAGGATCACGATGAGAATCATCAGAACCGTTGGTACCTCATTGATAATACGATAGTATTTCGTACTTTTGGTGTTCCGGTCTTCGGCGAAGTCACGCACCCTGGCGCTCAGCATGCCGTGCACGGCCGACATCGCCAGCACCAGCGCCAGTTTGCCGTGAAACCAGCCCGCCGAGAACCAGTGCCCGGCCCATGCTAGGTACAGGCCAAGGATCCAGGTTACGGCCATCGCCGGATTGATGATCGCCTTGAGCAATCGACGTTCCATAATTTTGAACGTCTCGGATTGCTGCGATCCCCGGGGTGCATCGATGTGGTAGACGAACAACCGCGGCAGATACAGCATCCCGGCCATCCAAGAGATGACGGCGATCACATGCAGAGCTTTGGCCCATTCGTACATTGTCTAAACTTTTAATCGATTGGTAACGGTTGTGGTCGCATGGTCGCCCTTGGAACATTCGGTGAGATATCCATCTTGCAGCGACGACGGATAGAGACCCGATCGAGGCGATATCCGCAAGCAGTCCTTTCCTAAAACAATCTTTTTAGATTCTTAGGTTTGAGTCTGAGTAGCAGTGGATTAGGCCCACGCAACGCTGTCCCGTTTTATCCCCGGGCTATGCACAATGCGGCGCGATTTTCGTGCAGCCCCCTTGCATGCTGGAACGATAGACGCCGCAGCCGCTTCGACCCTCTTGCGGGTGGTTAACGGGGCGACAAATCCACATAACCCCAGTATCATTCCGGCAACCGCCGAAACGTTTCCGATTCATGAGGCCTGTGAAGAAGAATCCGAGTTATCCCGGGCTCGCCCAGGCGACCGCCGAAGACCCGGTATTACTCCACAGCGATCCACAGGACATACATGGCCATGGTGCCCACCGCTGGCAGCTATTTTCATCTGCACCTCGTTTCTGATTCGACCGGTGAGACCCTGATCACGGTGGCGCGCGCGGTTGCCGCGCAATACGCCAACGTTACTGCGGTTGAGCACGTCTATCCCCTGGTGCGCAGCCAGAAGCAGCTTGACCGTGTGCTGACCGAGATCGAGGAAGCGCCGGGCATCGTTCTCTTTACCTTGTTGGAGAAAGATCTGGTCGGTCGTCTCGAGGCCAAGTGCCAGGAGATCAATTCGCCCAGCCTGTCGATCATTGGTCCGGTGATGCAATTATTTCAGGCCTACCTCGGCGCTTCCACCACCGGCCGGGTCGGCGCGCAGCACACGCTCAATGCGGAATATTTCAAGCGCATTGACGCGCTGAATTATTCGATGATGCATGATGATGGCCAACACGTTGAGGGCCTCGAGGAAGCCGACGTGGTGTTGGTCGGCGTGTCGCGAACCTCGAAAACGCCAACCTCGATCTATCTTGCCAACCGCGGCGTGCGCACCGCCAACGTGCCGCTGGTGCCGGGAATTCCGATTCCGCCGCAGCTTGAAGTTCTGAAGAAGCCGCTGGTCGTCAGCTTGCATGCGACGCCGGAACGGTTGATCCAGATCCGGCAGAATCGCCTGCTCAGCCTCGGCGCCGATTCCGGCAACGAGGATTACATCGATCGGCAATCGGTCACCGAGGAAGTCACTTACGCGCGAAAACTCAGCGCGAAATATGGCTGGGCGCTGCTCGAAGTGACGCGTCGCTCGATTGAGGAAACCGCTGCCGCGATCATGAAGCTCCTGGCCGACCGGCAGCGCCAGAGGCTTGCCGAATGACGATCTGGCGCGGCCAACAGCCGCTGATCCTGGCGTCGCAAAGCGCGGCGCGAAAAATGCTCCTGACGAATGCCGGAATTTCTTTCGAGGCACTACCGGCGGATATCGACGAGCGCGAAATTCAGAACGGGTCGGGCCTCGTCTCGCCCGGCGAAATCGCGTCGTTGCTGGCCGAACGCAAGGCCGCGTTCGTCTCGCTGCGTCAGCCCGGTCGATACGTCGTCGGCGCCGACCAGACGCTGGCGCGCGGTGCGCGGCTGTTCAACAAGCCCGCTGGACGCACCGAGGCGGCGCAACAGCTGCGCGCGCTGGCCGGCCAGACCCATGAGCTGCATTCGGCGATCGCTGTCGTCTGCGACGGCGCTACGCTGTTCAGCCATGTCTCCGTGGCACATATGACGATGCGTGCGCTGGACGATGTCGCGATCGATGCCTATCTCGATGCGGCGGGCGAGGCTGTGACCACGAGTGTCGGCGCCTACCAGCTCGAAGGGCTCGGTGTGCACCTGTTCGAATTGATCGAGGGCGATCACTTCACCATTCTCGGTCTGCCGCTGTTGCCGCTGCTGAAATTTTTGCGCGGCGAAGAGATGATCGCGATCTGAATCATTGGGGTGTCATGCTTGTACTGGGACTGACCGGCTCGATCGGGATGGGCAAATCGACCACCGCGAAATTGTTCGCGGAGGCTGGCGTGCCGGTTTACGACGCGGATGCCACCGTGCACCGGATTTATGAAGGCGAAGCCGTGCCGCTGATCGAGGCAGCGTTTCCCGGCACTACCGCTGACGGCCGGGTCGATCGCGCGAAATTGTCCGCTCAGGTGGTCGGCAATGATGTGGCTATGAAGCGGCTCGAGCAGATCGTGCATCCGCTGCTCGGCGCCTATCACAAGAAGTTTCTCGACGATGCCGAACGCGCCGGCGCGCTGGTCGCCGTGGTCGATGTGCCCCTGCTCTATGAGACGTCAGGCGAAAAGCGCGTCGATGCCGTCGTCGTCGTCACCACCGATCCCGAACAGCAGCGCCGGCGCATCCTCGCGCGCGACAACATGACCCCGGAAAAGCTCGACGCTATCCTGGCGCGACAGTTGCCCGACGCCGAAAAGCGCAAGCGCGCGGATTTCGTGGTGGATACATCGCATGGACTGGAGCCGGTGCGGGCAAGGATCGGTGAAATTCTGGCCGAGGCTGCTAAGATGAAGCGACGGCGACCCTAATTCCCTAGATCGGCTCAAGCATGCGCGAAATCGTTCTCGATACGGAAACCACCGGCCTTGATCCCTTGCGCGGCGATAGGCTGGTCGAGATCGGCTGCGTCGAGATCTTCAATCGCATGCCGACCGGGCAGATCTACCACTGCCACATCAATCCGCAGCGCGACATGCCGTTGGAAGCCTTCAACGTTCACGGCCTGTCGGCCGAATTCCTGTCGACCAAGCCGCTGTTCCATGAAGTCGTCGATGCCTTTCTGGAATTCATCGGCGATGCGCCGTTGGTGATCCACAACGCGTCGTTCGACATAGGCTTCATCAATGCCGAACTAGACCGTATCAAGCGCCCGCCGATTCCGCGGGAGCGGCTGGTCGACACGTTGATGCTGGCGCGCCGCAAGCATCCTGGCGTGTCGAACCGGCTTGATGATCTGTGTTCGCGCTATTCGATCGACAATTCCCGCCGCACCAAGCACGGCGCGCTGCTGGATTCGGAATTGCTGGCCGAGGTCTATATCGACCTGATCGGGGCCCGGCAGTCGCAACTTATTCTGGCCGACGACGCCCCGGCGCAGCGCACCGGCGGTATCAACGATGCCCCTCGCCGCCAGCGGCCGACGCCGCTATTGCCTCGGGTCACGGAAGCAGACCGCACCGATCACCGCGCCTTCGTGGCAACGCTCGGCGACAAGCCGATCTGGAATGAGTTTTTCGGCTAGGCTGCCATTCCGGGGCGCAAGAGCGAAGCTCGAGCGAACCCGGAATCCCGAGATGGGACGATGAACATGTCGAGGTTCCGGGTCTGCACCCCGTCGGCTTCGCCGTCTGGATGCATCCCGGAATGACAGAGTTGGCTTAGTTCGCCTTGCCGGCTTCGGCCTGCGCCTGGCGTTCCATGTTGGAACGGTACAGGCCGACGAAATCCACCGGGTCCAGCATCAAGGGCGGGAAGCCGCCGTCGCGGACCGAGGTGGCGACGATCTCGCGGGCGAACGGGAACAGCAGCCGCGGGCACTCGATCATGATCAGGGGGTGCAGGTTTTCCGGCGGAACGTTGACGATCCGGAACACGCCCGCATAGGCCAGCTCGAAGCTGAACATCACCGAGCCGGCATTCTCGGCCTTGCCCTCGATCGACAGCACCACCTCGAACTCGGTTTCCGAGAGGTTGTTGGCGGCGACGTTGATCTGGATGTTGATGTTGGGCTGCTGCTCCTGCGGCTGCAGCGAGGCCGGGGCGTTCGGATTTTCGAACGACAGGTCCTTGGTGTACTGCGCCAGCACGTTGAGCTGCGGAGCGGGAGCCGCCTCGGGTGGGTTGCCATTGCCGTTGGTCATTGAATTTCTCCTGAAGGGCTGTTGGGCGAGGTGGGAACCGGCTCGGCAAATCGCCTGGCCAACGGTAAGTACCCGGTCGGGCGGAGTGGCTATCATAGGCTTGCGGCGTTCGACAAGGACGACCGTATCCGCCCCGGCTATCGGGCCGGCGATACCCCCGGGGCGCTAACGCCAAAAAGCCGTTCGCAATCGCACGCAAACACGTTAAACCATGCTCAGGCGACTTCCTGCGGTCGGGCGCCCGGAGCGCGGCCGCTTTGCCGCAGGCTGGAGCCGGTAAGCGCCATTGGACGGGCTCAATTTCGTGCCTACATGAAGCAGGTCCACTTCAACGTGACGCCTGCCGTTTTGGACGTTCCTCAGGACCGCCCGCGGGCGGGACATTCTCCGCCGGGTTAGTTCGGCGCCGTTTAGAAAGCGATGCGACGTGGATATTTACACCATTATCTTCCTGGCGCTGGCGGTCTTCATTTTCCTCCGCTTGCGTAACGTCTTGGGTCAGCGCACCGGCGAAGAGCGACCGCCCTTCGAGCGCGTGGCGCGCGATGCGGCCGGCGCACCAGACAAGAACGTCGTGCAGATGCCGGGCAGCGCCGTCGATCAGGAGACGCTTGCGCCGACCGTCGAGGTGACGCCCGGCGAACGCTGGAAGGGCATCGCCGAACCCGGCTCCCCGCTGGCGCAGGGCTTCGATGCCATCGTCGCGCAGGATTCCACCTTCGATCCCCGCCATTTCGTCACCGGCGCCAAGGGCGCCTATGAGATGATCGTGCTGGCCTTCGCCAATGGCGATCGCCGTGCCCTGAAGGATCTGGTGTCGCCGGAAGTGTTCGAAAGCTTCGACAGCGTGATCAAGGACCGCGACCAGAAGGAATGGAAGACCGAGACCCGCTTCGTCTCGATCGACAAGGCCGAGCTGACCACGGCCGAAGTGCGCGATCGCTCCGCTTCGGTTACCGTGCGCTTCGTCTCCCAGATGATTACGGTGACGCGCGACAAGACCGGCGCCATCGTCGATGGCAACGCGGAAGGGGTTTCCGATATCACCGACGTCTGGACATTCGCCCGCGACATCACCTCGCGCGATCCGAACTGGAAGCTGGTTGGCACCAACAGCGGCCAGTAAGGCCCCCCGATGGGCTGCGCTCTGCGTCCTCGCAGCAGCGTGCTGGCCCGCGTCCGCCTTGGCGCGGGTTGACCATTCCGGCCGAGACTGGCCGTTCGAGCTCGCCGGCGGCCAATATGCCCCGGTTGCTTTCAGCGACCTTGCCGGCTGGAGCGAGGACGATCACCTCGCCGCACTGAAGGCGTTTCGCGTCAGCTGCGGCCTGATCAATGGCCAGCGCACCCCTCCTCCCGACTCAAAAGCACTTGGCGGCTCGCTGCGCGAGCCCTGCTCTGCGGCCAGGGATTCGGAGATTTCCGACCCGGCCAAGGCGCGGGTGTTCTTCGAGAAGCATTTTCTGCCGTTGCGGGTGTCCAAGCTCGGCGACGATCAGGGCTTTGTCACCGGCTATTTCGAACCGATCCTCGAAGGCTCGCGCACCCGGACCGACGGCTATCCGGTGCCGGTCTATCGCCGCCCCTCGAACCTGTTCGTGCGAGGCCGGTCGCAGGCGAGCCCAAGCATGCCGAATGGCGGCGAAGTGTTTCGCAAGATCGGCCGCCGCAAGCTGGTGCCTTATTATGACCGCGGCCAGATCGAGGACGGCGCCATCGCCGGCCGCGGGCTCGAGATCGCCTGGCTGAAGAACCAGACAGACCTGCTGTTCACCCAGATCCAGGGCTCGGCGCGGATCCGGATGGAAGATGGCGGTATGGTGCGCATCAACTACGATTCGCATAACGGCTACTCCTACACGCCGGTCGGCCGCGCGTTGATCGAGCGCAACATCATCCCGCGCGAGCAGATGTCGATGCAGCGCATCCGGCAGTGGATGGAAGAGAACCCGGACGGCGCCAACGAACTGCGCCGTACCAACCGCTCCTACGTCTTCTTCCGCGAAGTACAGTTGCCGCCGGACGTCGAGGCGGTCGGTGCGCAGGGCGTGCCGCTGACGCCAGGCCGCTCGATCGCCGTCGACAAGGCGCTGCATGTCTATGGCACGCCGTTCTTCATCGAAGGCGAGTTGCCGATAGAAACCGAAATCTCGAAGACGCCGTTCCGCCGCCTGATGGTGGCGCAGGATACGGGATCTGCGATCGTCGGCCCGGCCCGCGCGGATATTTATTTTGGCGCCGGCGCATGGGCCGGCCAGGTCTCCGGGCGGATCAAGCAGGCCGCGCGCTTCGTGATGCTGGTGCCGAAGCGCCTCGATCCCGTCGAGGCGGGCCGCAGCCTGCCGCTGCCGGCGGCGCGACCGTCCGAGCACATCGCGAAACTGTTTCCGCAGGTCGAGCCCGTGAAGGAGCAGCCGAAGGAGGTTGCGAAGCCGGCGGAGGCCGCTGCCTTCATCGGACCACCTGCCCCGGCTGTCGCTGCGCCAGCCGCCGTAGCCGCAACGGTTGCGGCCGTTACCGCGGCGAAAGCGGTGCCGTTGCCGGAGGCGCGACCCGAGATCAAGTCGATCGTCGCGGCCAAGACGCGAGTCAAAGCGAGATCGCATCGCCGCGCTATAAGCCGCGCTCCTGAACAACGCGCATTTCGTTTTTTCTGGCAATGAAAGGCGTGCGTCGACCACCGCAACTGCCTGGTCCCGTCGTCTCGCGCCGCAAGCGCGCGCTGAGCGAGGAAGAGCGCCACCTGTGGGACAGCGTCGCCCAGCAAACCAGACCGCTGCGCAAGAAGCGCGTGGTGAAAGCAGCCGTGGTTGTTGAAACGCCCGTCGCGGAAAAGCCGGTGCCTGCCGCGAAGCCGCGGCGGCTTTCTGCCGCCCCCCCGTCAATCAAACCTGCTGCGCCGCCGGCCGTTCCGCCGCTGGCGCCGCTCGGCCGCCGCGAACGTTCGCAACTATCGCGCGGCAAGAAGGACATCGACGCCCGGCTCGACCTGCACGGTATGACGCAGACCCGCGCGCACGACGCGCTGCAGGCGTTCCTGCATCGCTGTCATTATGACGGCTGCACTTTCGTGCTGATCATCACCGGCAAGGGCCGAACGGTTGGTCCGGAATCCGAACGTGGCATCCTGCGCCGCCAAGTGCCGTTGTGGCTCGGCCTGCCGGAATTTCGCGGCTTCGTGGTGGGGTTCGAACAGGCGACCATCGGCCACGGCGGCGAAGGCGCGCTGTATGTGCGGATCAGGCGGGCAAGATAAGAGAGTTGTCATTCCGGGATGCACTTCAGTCGGCGAGGCCGGCTGGAGGGCAGACCCGGAATCCAGGGATGTTCAGCGATATAGAGATTCCCCGCCACTCCAATTGGAGTGGTTGAGGTTCGCTTGCAGCTAAAGTTGCTCGCGCCCCGGAATGACAACGGGACTACAAAATAAACCGGCTCAAATCCGTATTCTTCGCGAGATCGCCGACGTGCTTCTGCACGTAGTCTGCATCGACCCGGATGGTCTCGCCGTTCTTGTCGGGAGCCGCAAACGAGATCTCGTCGAGCACGCGTTCCATCACCGTCTGCAAGCGCCGCGCGCCGATATTCTCGACGGTCGAATTCACCGCCACCGCAACATCGGCCAACGCGTCGATCGCATCGTCGGCGAATTCCAGTGTCACGCCTTCGGTCGCAAGCAGTGCGACATACTGCTTGATCAATGACGCTTCCGGCTCGGTGAGAATGCGGCGCATGTCGTCGCGCGACAGCGCGTTGAGCTCGACGCGGATAGGCAGCCGGCCCTGCAATTCCGGCAGCAGGTCTGACGGCTTGGCGATGTGGAAGGCGCCTGATGCGATGAACAGGATGTGGTCGGTCTTCACCGCGCCGTGCTTGGTCGAGACCGTGGTGCCCTCGATCAGTGGCAGCAGGTCGCGCTGCACGCCCTCGCGCGACACGTCGCCACCGCTGCGGCCGTCGCGAACGCAAATCTTGTCGATCTCGTCGAGGAACACGATGCCGCTGTTCTCGACCACGCCGATCGCTTCCAGCGTCACCTGATCGTTGTCCAAGAGCTTGTCGGATTCTTCATTGACCAGCAGCTCATGCGAGGCTTCGACCGTGAGACGTCGCGTCTTGGTGCGCTGTCCCATCTTGCCGAAGATGTCGCCGATGTTGATGGCGCCCATCTGCGCGCCCGGCATGCCGGGGATTTCGAACATCGGCGCGCCCGCGGATGCCTGCGTCTCGATCTCGATTTCCTTGTCGTTCATCTCGCCGGCACGCAGCTTCTTGCGGAAGGATTCGCGGGTCGCCGGGCCGGCGCCCGGGCCGACCAGTGCATCGAGCACGCGTTCTTCGGCGGCTTGTTGCGCGCGGGCCTGCACGTCCTTGCGCTTGCGCTCGCGGGTCTGCGCGATGCCGACTTCGACGAGATCGCGGATGATCTGTTCGACATCGCGGCCGACATAGCCGACCTCGGTGAACTTGGTCGCCTCGACCTTGATGAACGGCGCACCGGCGAGCTTGGCCAGCCGTCGCGCGATCTCGGTCTTGCCGACGCCGGTGGGGCCGATCATCAAAATGTTCTTCGGCAGCACCTCGTCGCGCAGCGCGCCTGTGAGCTGCAGCCGCCGCCAGCGGTTGCGCAAGGCGATCGAGACGGCGCGCTTGGCGTCGTGCTGGCCAACGATGTAGCGGTCGAGTTCGCTGACGATTTCACGGGGAGAAAAGTCGGTCATCTCTTACTTCCTTCCCTCTCCCCTTGTGGGAGAGGGTGGCGCGGATGGAGTCCGCGACGGGTGAGGGGTTACCGGGCTCGGAGCTTGTGATTACCCCTCACCCGTCTGCGCTGCGCGCGGCCACCCTCTCCCACAAGGGGAGAGGGAAGAAAGCGCGCTACGACTCGATCGTTTCCAGCGTCACGTTGCGGTTGGTGTAGACGCAGATGTCGGCGGCGATATCGAGTGCGCGGCGGACGATGGTTTCGGCGTCCTTGTCGGTGTCGATCAAGGCCCGCGCCGCGGCCAGCGCGTAATTGCCGCCGGAGCCGATCGCCATCACGCCGGCTTCGGGCTCAAGCACGTCGCCGGTGCCGGTCAGCACCAAAGAGACGTCCTTGTCAGCGACGATCATCATCGCCTCCAGCCGGCGCAAATAACGGTCGGTGCGCCAGTCCTTGGCGAGTTCAACGGCGGCCCTCGTCAATTGGCCGGGATACTGCTCCAGCTTGGCCTCCAGCCGTTCGAACAGCGTAAAGGCGTCCGCGGTGGCGCCGGCAAAGCCGCCGATCACGTCGCCCCGGCCGAGCTTGCGGACCTTTTTGGCGTTGGATTTGATGACGGTCTGGCCGATCGAGACCTGGCCGTCGCCGCCGATGACGACGCGGCCGCCCTTGCGGACGGTCAGGATGGTCGTGCCGTGCCAGACCGGCGACGACCCGTCATGGGAAGCGGAATAGGATGCGTTCATGGGTCCCTCTTGAGCGCCTGATCTAGGCACTGGCCCCCCGCGTTGCAAATGCGGCCAAAGGCCCGGATTTCGCTCACCATAGGTGCAAGATCGGCTCCGAAATGCCCTCCGTGCGGTGGCGAAGCCGTCATGAGCCTGTTAAAAGGTCGCGTTTTCAGCAGGTGGAGAGTGCGTTTCATGCGCAAGGCGACGATCAAGCGCAAGACCAAGGAAACCGACATCGAGGTTTCCGTGAACCTCGACGGTACCGGGGTATCCAATTCGGTCACCGGCATCGGGTTCTTCGATCATATGCTGGACCTCCTGGCGCGGCATTCCCGCATCGACATCACCGTGAAGGCGGTCGGCGACCTGCACGTCGATTTCCACCACACCACAGAGGATGTCGGCATCGCGCTCGGACAAGCCGTCAAGCAGGCGCTCGGCGACATGGCCGGCATTACCCGCTACGCCTCTATTCACATGCCGATGGACGAGACCCTGACCCGGGTGGTGATCGACATCTCCGGCCGGCCGGTTCTGGTATTCAAATCGGCCTTCCCGACCCACAAGATCGGCGAATTCGACACCGAGCTGGTGCGCGAATGGTTCAACGCCTTTGCCGGTAATGCGGGCGTGACTTTGCACGTCGAGACCCTATATGGCGAGAACAGCCATCATATCGCCGAATCCTGCTTCAAGGGTCTGGCGCGGGCGCTGCGCGCCGCGGTCGCGATCGATCCGCGCAATGCCGGCGAAGTGCCATCCACCAAGGGTCAGCTCGGCGGCTGATTTAGCCATCGGCGGAGTTCTAAAATGCCCGTCTACACCATTCACGCGCCGCGGGCCCGGATTCACCATCAGGGCCCGGAGGCGCTCGTCGCGCCGGATCAGTTTCAGTTCGTGCGCGACGGATTCCATTTTTGGGCCTTTGCCGCAGGGCTGATCTGGCTGATCTGGCACCGGCTGTGGCTGGCGCTGCTCGGCTACCTCGTGCTGTCGGTCGTCGGCGAGGTCGGGCTGTCGATGCTGTCAGCTGGTCCGGGTACCCGGCTGGTCGTGATGTTGCTGTTCGCGCTGCTGATGGGCTTTGAGGCTGCCAGCCTGCGGCGCTGGACGCTGTCGCGGCGCAAGTGGCACCAGATCGATCTCGTCGTCGCCGATGACGAGGAATCTGCCGAACGCCGCTTCTTCGACCGCTGGACCGCCCGGCGCGATTTCTTGAACGACCCGGCGACCGTCGATCGCGGCGCACCGCCGCCGACCCGCCATGTCCCCGGCCAACCCTTCTCGCGCCCGCCATCCGGCTCGCGCGAGGAAATCATCGGCCTTTTTCCGCAACCGGGAGCGTCGCGTTGAGCGTTGCCATTATCGACTACGGCTCCGGCAATCTGCATTCGGCGGCGAAAGCCTTCGAGCGCGCCGCGCGGAGCATGGAACATCCTGAAAAGGTGATCGTCACCCGCGACCCCGAAGCGGTGTACCGCGCCGACCGCATCGTGCTGCCTGGCGTCGGCGCCTTCGCCGATTGCCGCAAGGGGCTGGACGCGCTGGACGGCATGGTCGAGGCGATGACCGAGGCGGTGCGCAACAAGGCGCGGCCGTTCTTCGGTATCTGCGTCGGCATGCAGCTGATGGCCACGCGCGGCAAGGAGCACGTCGTTACCGACGGGCTGAACTGGATCAGCGGCGACGTCGAGAAGATCACGCCGCGCGAAGAGAACTTCAAGATCCCGCATATGGGCTGGAATACGCTCGACATGGTCCGCGAGCACCCGGTGCTGGAGCGGCTGCCGCTTGGGCCGAAGGGGCGCCATGCCTATTTCGTGCACTCCTATCATCTGAATGCGATCAACGAGGCTGATATCCTGGCGCGCGCCGATTACGGCGGCCCGCTGACCGCGATCGTCGGCCGCGACACCATGATCGGCACCCAGTTTCATCCCGAGAAGAGCCAGCGCTTCGGGCTGGCTTTGATTTCCAATTTTCTGAAGTGGAAGCCGTGATGGCTTTCCAGGAAACGCATTCGGAAACCGTCACCCTGAGGTGCTGTCGCGTAGCGACAGCCTCAAAGGGCGGCGACGTAAGTTAAAACTCGCACCATCCTTCGAGGCTCGCCGCAAATGCGGCGAGCGCCTCAGGGTGACGACGGAGCATGTTGTACAAAGTGATTCTTTTTCCAGCCATCGATCTCAAGAACGGCCAGTGTGTTCGCCTCGAACAGGGCGACATGGCGCGCGCCACTGTGTTCAATCTCGATCCCGCAGCCCAGGCGCGTGACTTCGAGCGGCAGGGCTTCGAATATCTCCATGTCGTCGATCTCGATGGCGCTTTTGCCGGCAAGCCGGTCAATGCGCAGGCCGTGGAATCGATGCTGCAGACGGTCAAGATGCCGGTGCAGCTCGGCGGCGGCATCCGCGATCTCGCCACCATCGAAGCCTGGCTGTCGAAGGGCATCACCCGCGTTATCATCGGCACCGCCGCGGTGCGCGATCCTGCTCTGGTGAAAGAAGCCGCGAAGAAATTCCCCGGCCGCGTCGCCGTCGGCCTCGATGCCCGCGACGGTAACGTCGCGGTCGAAGGCTGGGCCGAGACCTCGACCGTCACCGCGCTGGAGATCGCGCAGCGTTTCGAGGATGCCGGCGTCGCCGCGATCATCTTCACCGACATCGCGCGCGACGGCCTGCTCAAGGGCCTCAACCTCGATGCTACCATCGAACTGGCGGAAGCCATTTCGATCCCCGTCATCGCCTCGGGCGGCTTCGCTTCGATCGACGACGTCCGTGCGCTGCTTGAGCCGCGTGCGAAAAAGCTTGCCGGTGCGATTTCCGGCCGTGCTTTGTATGACGGCCGGCTCGATCCGGCGGCGGCGCTTGCGCTGATCCAGTCCGCCCGCGCGGCGGCATAGGAACCATCATGTTCAAGATGCGCGTCATTCCCTGCCTCGACGTCAAGGACGGCCGCGTCGTCAAGGGCATCAATTTCGTCGACCTGCGCGACGCCGGCGATCCCGTCGAAGCCGCGATCGCCTATGACGCCGCGGGTGCCGACGAATTGTGCTTCCTCGATATCAACGCCACGCATGAAAACCGCGGCACCATGATGGACGTGGTGCGCCGCACCGCGGAGGCCTGCTTCATGCCGCTGACGGTCGGCGGCGGCGTCCGTACCACCGATGATATCAAGGCGCTGCTGCGCGCCGGAGCCGACAAGGTCTCGATCAATTCGGCGGCGGTCGCCAACCGCGAATTCGTGAAAGAGGCCGCGGAAAAGTTCGGCGACCAGTGCATCGTGGTGGCGATCGACGCCAAGCGCGTCACGCGCCCCGGCGGCGGCTCGCGCTGGGAAATCTTTACGCATGGCGGGCGCAAGGCAACCGGCATCGACGCCATCGAATTCGCGCAGGAAGTCGTGTCGCTCGGCGCCGGTGAAATTCTTTTGACCTCGATGGACCGCGACGGCACCCGCTCCGGCTTCGATATCCCGCTGACCCAGGCGGTGGCCGACAGCGTCAACGTGCCGGTGATCGCCTCGGGCGGCGTCGGTAATCTCGATCATCTCGTCGACGGCATCAAGAACGGCCACGCCACCGCCGTGTTGGCTGCATCGATCTTCCACTTCGGGGAGTTCACCATCCGGCAAGCCAAGGACCACATGGTCCGCGCCGGACTGCCGATGCGGCTCGACCCGTAACCGCAACTCTGTCAGGACTCCGCCCGGACAAGCTTGATATCAGAAGGCGCCGCATGGCCCGCTTTACGATCCACGATCTCGCCGCCACCATCGATGCCCGCGCCGCCGCGGCCAGCGAGGCGTCTTATACCAGCAAGCTGCTGGCCAAAGGCACTGCGCATTGCGCCAAGAAGTTCGGCGAGGAAGCGGTCGAGACCGTGATTGCCGCGGTCGCTGAAGACCGCGCGCATTTTATCAACGAAAGCGCCGACCTGCTGTTTCACCTGCTGGTGCTCTTGAAGTCGCGCGATGTCGCTCTCGACGAAGTCGAGGCGGCGCTCGGTGCGCGCACCAGGATGTCAGGCCTCGAAGAAAAAGCGTCGCGTTCAAGCGACTGATCCAGCCCAGCTAAACAACGGGAACTGCTTCATGGATATGCGGGCAGAGTTGCAATATAATCCCTACCGGACGTTCTCGCGCGAGCAATGGGCCGCCTTGCGCGATGATACGCCGATGACGCTGGACGCCGGCGAGATCGCCGCGTTGCGCTCGATGTATGACCGGCTCGACCTCAAGGAGGTCGAGGAAATCTATCTGCCGCTGTCGCGGTTGCTGTCGATCTACGTCACCGCCACCCAGCGATTGTACTATGCGCAGCGAAGATTCCTGGGCATCGAAGACCGCAAGATGCCCTACATCATTGGCGTCGCCGGCTCCGTCGCGGTCGGCAAGTCGACCACCGCGCGCGTGCTGCAGGCGCTGCTGGCGAGGTGGTCGCCGAAGCCGCGCGTCGATCTCGTCACCACCGACGGGTTTCTGTTTCCCAACGCCGTGCTCGAGCGCGATGGGCTGATGCAGAAGAAGGGCTTTCCGGAAAGCTACGATTTGCCGACGTTGCTGGCGTTCCTCAGTGACATCAAGGCGGGACGCTCGCCGGTTCGCGCGCCGCTGTATTCGCATCTCACTTACGACGTCATTCCGAACAAGTGGCAGGAAGTCGACCAGCCCGACATCCTGATCGTCGAAGGCGTCAACGTGCTGCAGACCGGCCGGCTGCCGCGTGACGGCAAGGCGGTGCCTGTGGTGTCTGACTTCTTCGACTTCTCGGTGTTCATCGATGCGGATGAGCCGGTACTGCGCGACTGGTACGTGCGGCGCTTCCTCGCGCTGCGCGACACCGCGTTCCACGATCCCCGTTCGTATTTCAACCGCTACGCGCTTTTGTCCGACGATGAGGCGACGGCGACGGCATTGGCGATCTGGGAGCGCACCAACCTCGCCAATCTCGAAGACAACATCCTGCCGACCCGGCCGCGTGCGACGCTGATCCTGAAAAAGGGCGCGGACCATGTGGTAGAGAACGTCGCGCTGCGAAGGCTCTGACTGTCATTCCGGGCTCGCTCGCAGCTTGCGCTGCTTCCGCCCCGGAATGACAGTTTACGCCCGCGCCTCCCCACCGAAATGCTCGATGTACTTCGCGCCGATCGCCGCCACCGGCATCACGATCAGCACGTCCGTCGTGCCGAACTGATAGTCGACCACCGCGCCGTCGCCGATCATCGCGCCGAGCCGCAGATAACCCTTGATCAGCGGCGGCAGCATCCGCAAGGCCGCCTTGGGGTCGACCGCTTCTTTCGCCATCCGGTTCATCTCGACGTAGCGCTCCGGATGCGCCGTTGCGCGCCAGGCATCGGGCGCGCGGGCGTGGTGGTGCAGGAACGACAGCGGTAGCGCCAGCCGGTCGGGATCGGTCCCCTCAAAGCTGGCGCAACCGATCATGACGTCGAAACGGTTCTGCTTCACGTAACTCCAGATACCCTGCCACAGCAGCTCGACGGTGCGCTTGTTGCGGTAGCGCGGCAGCACGCAGGAGCGGCCGAGTTCGAGGAAGCGCAGCTCGCGATGCCGATCGATCATGCCCGTCAGGTCGAATTCGTTCTCGGTATAGAAGCCGCCGTGTTTCATCGCGGTCTCGTGGCACAGCAGGCGGTAGGTGCCGACGACCGGCTGCCGCCCCGACAGCGTCGGCTTGGCGGCATGATCCACCACCAGCAGATGATCGCAGATTTTGTCGAACGCGTCCTTGTCGCGCCGCGCCAGCATCGTGGCGGCGTCGGCGATCGCGCTGCCGTCCTTGTAGAACACCTTGTAGCGCAGCTTCTGCGCGCGCTTCACGTCGCGCTTGTCCTGCGCAAGCCGAACTTCCAGCGGGCCCATTCGGCCCAGTGTAGCAGCCGGCACCGGGAAGCCATCTATCGTCTCGATGGGTAGCTGCGGTTTGAACCAGGTGATCGCCTGCTGCGCGGCCGCGCTCATGTTCTGGGGCCGCAGCATCTGCATGAAGCCGTGCCTGGGATGCGCTGAATGGTTGCCGTGCATGGCTGTTCCTCATTGCTGCGCCGAATCGGGTTTCGGCGCGGCTATCGGGCAACCAACATCATGCCGGCTGAACAGCCGTGTGACGGTGATATCAACGCCATGTGACAGCGGCCGGATCAGGCCGTGATGTGTCGCGCATGGGCGAGATCGGTCAGCGCGCTCGCCAGTTTTTCGCGATCGAGCGGCTTGACCAGAAAGCCGTCCACGCCAGCTTCGAAACAGGCGGTGCGGTCTTCGGCCAGCGTGTTGGCGGTCAGCGCCAGGATCGGCGTGCGCCTGAAGCGGCCGGCCTCGCGGGCGCGAATGGTTCTGGTGGTCTCTATGCCGTCGAGCTTGGGCATCTGGATGTCCATCAGCACCAGGTCATAGGGCGTGCCGGCGGATTCCGAGGCGAGCCAGGATTCCAGCGCCGCGAAGCCATTGGTGGTGATCACCACGCGGTGGCCGAGCCGCGTCAGCAGCGAGCGCATCAACAGCGCGTTGATCTCGTTGTCTTCAGCAACCAGGATCGACAGGCTTGAGGCCGCAGGCGGCGCGATCGGCGCTGTGGTTGCGTCGAGATCGTCCACGGCGAGCGCAGGCCCGCTCTCCGCCTGAAGCGTCAGCCGTGCGGCGAGCGAGGCGGCGCGCAGCGGCTTGACCAGAAAACCGGTAAAGGCGGTGGCCGCTGCCGGCCGCAATTCGTGACGCATGGCTGGTGTGAACATCACGATGCGTTGCGCGGCATGCGTCATGGCCAGGGCGGCGAGGCGTTCGACATCGAGCGCGCCGAGCGCGCGGTCGATCAGGATGGCGTGCCAGTCGCGTTCCGGCAGCAGCGCGTGGGCCGCAGCGATATCGGACACCGTACAGGTCTGCGCGCCCCAACGCTCCAGCCGTCGCGCGGTCAGCGACGCCTCGATGGTCTGCGGCGCGACCAGCATCACCGACTGTCCCGTCAGGTCCGGCGCGTCGAACGTCTTGGCGTCGTCGTCGTCGCTGGCGGCAAGCGGGATTGATACTTCAAACGTCGAGCCTGTGCCCGGCTCGCTCTGCAGCGTGATGCGGCCGCCCATCCGCTTGACGATGCGCTCGCTGATATTGAGGCCGAGCCCGGTGCCCCCATAGTTGCGCGCGGTGGACTCGTTGGCCTGCTCGAACTCGCGAAAGATGCGCAGCTTCGCCTCCGGCGCGATGCCGATGCCGGTGTCGCGCACCAGGAAGCTGATCTCGCCGGGCCAGATGCCAGGCTCGACGATCAGCGCGACGCCGCCGGTCGAAGTGAACTTGATGGCGTTGCCGGCGAGGTTGAGCAGCACCTGCCGCAGCCGCGCGGCATCACCGATCACCTGTAGTGGCAGCCGCTCATCGACATAGGCCGCAATCTCCAACTCGCGGGCCTGCGCACGTGGCGCCAGCAATTCGGTGATGTCCTCAATCAGGCCGGACAGCGCGAACGGCCGGTGTTCGAGGTCGATCTTGCCGGCCTCGATCTTGGAATAGTCCAGCAGTTCCTCGATCAGCGACAGCAGCGCATCGCCGGAGGTTTTCACGGCCTTGGCGTAGGTGGTCTGCTCCGGCGTCAGCGGCGTATCGAGCAGCAGTCCGCTCATGCCGATGATGCCGTTCAACGGCGTGCGGATCTCGTGCGAGGCCATCGCGAGGAAACGCGACTTGGCGCGGTTGGCGGCATTGGCGATGTCGCGGGCCTCAGAGAGCGCGCGTTCGGTCTGGGTGCGATCGGTGACGTCGCGGCCGACGCTCTGCAGCTCGGCGGGGTGCCCGGCATCGATGCGCACCAGGCCTTCGCGCCAGGCAATCCAGCGCGGTCCCGCCGCGGTGACGATCTTCTGGTCGTAGATGCTGGTGCCGTTCGGCTCGTTTGCGACGTCTCCCTGCTCAAGAATCTGTAGCTCAAAACGACTGCCGACCAGCTGTTCGCGCGATCGCTCCGCCAGGGTGCAATAGGCGTCATTGACGAAGCTGATGCAGCCTTCGGTGTCGCGGATCACGATCAGGTCGCCTTGCGACTCGAACAGGCTGCGGGCGCGCTCCTCGGCCTCCTTCAGCTCCCAGTTGCGATCGACCAGCGCTTCGTTGTGGACCGCCAGCTTGCGCATCCGCTTGGCCATGAAACGCATCCGCATGCTCAGGCTGGCCAAAGCCACGCAAGCCACCGCGAACAGAAAGCTGGCGCCGATGGCAAAGGCGTGCGGATCGTAGCCGGAATTTTCCGACCGGCTGCCGGCGATGAAACCATAGGCGCCGCCAAACGCGGCCGAGAACATCACGAACGAACGGATCGCGAAGCTCAGCCATGGGTGATGGCGAGCGAAGTGGCGCAAGCGTACCTTGATCCGGAAAAGCTTCACGACCACCCACCCCGACATTACCCGTCATTGCCCGCGCTGTGTGGGCAAGCGTCCCCGCGATCTGGGCGCGCGGGACATCGGGGAGCATGCGGGGATGTCGTTGCCAACTGTTTGCGAGCGCGTGACTTCGCGCCGCTCGATACAGACGTGGTTGATCAATCGTTAACGCCGGATTCAGAGCGCCGCCGCAACCATATGGGCATGGCCGCCGCGGGCGCCGACGATCAGGGCTGCGGCGTCGCGCGGCGTGAAGGTTCGGGATTTCACGAAGATCCGGTAGTCGGCATTGTCGTTGTCGGAGAGGTAGATCACCGGCGCTGCGGCCGAAGGCGAAGCCGAGATGGCGATGAAGCGCGTCGCGGCGGTGACGTCGCAGGCGCCGGCTTCCGTGCTGTCGATGTCATCGACCACGGCGAAGTCGGCGGCTTCGGCGGCATCGACGATCTGCACTCGCACCGTTGCGAGAACGGGATCGTCGGTGAAGCTGACATGAAGCTGCGCCTGCCATGGCGTCGGAGCGATCTGTACCGAGGCCTCGCCGGTCGAGATGCAGGGCCGGGTGCCCGGCACCAGCTCGCCGCGTGCGAAGAACGCGGCCAGCACCAGCGGAATCGTCGAAGCCAAAATCTTGAAACGCAACATGA
>NZ_JAQGJT010000140.1 GCF_028290495.1 Tardiphaga sp. | reverse complement strand
GTCGTGATCCTGACCGGCGCCGGCGACAAGGCGTTCGTCTCGGGCGCCGACATCAGCCAGTTCGAAAAGACTCGCCACAACGCCGAAGCCTCCGAGGAATATTCCAGGCGCAGCGCCGCGCAGCGCGCGCTGCTGGCGGCTTATCCGAAGCCGACCAGTGCCTGCATCCGCGGCTTCTGCCTCGGCGGCGGCATGCAGGTGGCGATGCTAACCGATATCCGCATCGCCGCCGATGGCAGCCAGTTCGGCATTCCCGCCGCAAAACTCGGCATCGCCTACGGGTTCGACGGTCTCAAGCATCTGATCTCGCTGGTCGGCCCCTCCTGGGCGCGGCTGCTGCTGTTCACCGGCATGCGGATCGAGGCCGCAGAAGCCGAACGCATCGGCCTTGTCGATCGCGTGGTGCCGGCTGACAGGCTTGCGGATGCCGTTCACGAGATCGCGCGAACCATCTCCGGCAACGCGCCGCTGGCCATCGCGGCGGCCAAGACCACCATCGCCGACATCCTGAAGGACGCCGGCAACCGCGACATGGCCGCAATCAAACAGATCGGCATCGATTGCATGGACAGCGAAGACTTTCGCGAGGGCCGGCGCGCCTTCATGGAAAAGCGCACGCCGCAATTCACGGGCCGCTGATCCGCGACGCCCCTTCCTTCCCACCAGCGAAGACGGACACATGGCCGACATTGGGCTCACAAAAAACCGCACAACAACGGCGTCGCTCTCCTATTGGGGCCCCGCTATCCGCGGCGCGCTCAACCCGACCACACTGGTCGCGCTTCTGCTGGCGCTGGTCCTGATCTTCCTGGTCGCCAATCCGCTGTTCCAGCTGGTCAAGTACAGTTTTACGAAAGCCGCTGACGGCAGCTTCACGTTTGGCAACTACGTCACCGCCTTCGGCCGGCCACGTTATGTCCAGGCGCTGATAAATTCACTCAAGCTCGGCGTTGTCGCCGCGGCGGTGTCCTGCGTCATCGCGGTGCCGCTGGCCTGGGGCGTGTCACGCACCAACATGCCCGGCCGCAACTTCATCCATGTCATGGTGCTGGGCTCATTCCTGATCCCGCCATTCGTCGGCGCGATCGGCTGGATCCTGCTCGGCGGCCCCAATGCCGGCTGGATCAACCGCGGCTGGATGGCGCTGACCGGCGCCTCGTCAGGCCCGTTCAATATCTTCAGCTTCTCGGGGCTGGCGCTGGTGACTGCGCTGTATTCGTTTCCGCTGATCTACGTGTTCACCAAATCCGCGCTCGACCTGATCTCGACGGAGATGGAGGAAGCCGCCTCGATCCTCGGCGCAGGTCCCGTGCAGACCACCCTGCGCATCACGCTGCCGCTGGCGCTGCCGGCGATTCTCGGTTCCGTGCTGCTGGTGTTTCTCGAAGTGCTCGGCCTGTACGGCACGCCGGCGCTGATCGCGATCCCGGCCGGCTTCAACGTGGTGACCACGCAACTGGCGGCCTTCTTCGAAAATCCGGTGCGGGTCGAGGTCGCCGCCGCGTTCTCGATGCCGATGGTCGGCATCACCGTGCTGCTGCTGTGGGCGCAGCGCCGGCTGCTGTCACGCAAGAGCTATGTCACCGTCGGCGGCAAGGGCGGCCATCGCACGCCCATGGACCTCGGCGCGTTTCGCTGGGTGATGTTCGGCTATGCCATGCTGATCGCGGCGATCACCGTGTTCATGCCGCTGATCGTGATCCTGCAGACCGCATTCAGCCGGGCCTGGGCGGTGCCGATGTCGGCGGCGAACTTTACGTTGCGCAATTTCCAGCAGGTCCTGTTCGACCAGGTCACGGTGCGGCAGGCGCTGTTCAACACCTTCGAATATGCCATCATCACCGCCACCATCTGCACGGCGCTCGGCTTTGCCATCGCCTACATCTCGCACCGCCGGCTGTTGCCGTTCTCCGGCGCGCTGGCCAGCGTCACGCTGGCGCCGTTCGCGGTGCCTGGCATCGTGCTGGCGATCTGCTTCTACGCCGCCTATGCGCCGCCGCCATTTTCGCTGTACGGCATGAGCGCGCTGGTGATCGTCGCCTTCATCACGCGCTTCCTGCCGATCGCCTTTACCAATTCCAACTCCGCGATCCAGGGCCTGCATCCCGAACTCGAGGAAGCCGTGCGCATCGCGGGCGGCACCCAGGCCCGCGCGCTGTGGCAGGTGGTGCTGCCGATCCTGAAGAAATCGCTGTTCGGCAGCTGGCTGCTGATCTTCATCATCGGCACCCGCGAACTCTCCACCGCCATGTTTCTGTCCGGCCCGCAGACCCGGGTGATTTCGGTGCTGACGCTCGAACTCAGCGAACAGGGCCAGTACGAAATGCTGTCGGCGATTTCCATTCTCCTGCTCGCGGTCACGGCCGTGGTGACCTTGATCGGCACCGCGGTGCTGGGCCGCGACTTCATGCTGAGGCGCACCTGATGGACAAGCTCACGCTCAACAACCTGACCAAGAAATACGGCGACACCGTCGTGGTCGATCACTTGAACCTCAGTCTGCGGCCGGGCGAATTCGTTTCGCTGCTCGGCCCCTCCGGCTGCGGCAAGACCACGACGCTGCGGATGATCGCGGGCTTCGTGACGCCGTCCGCCGGCAGCATCGACATGGACGGCAAGCAGATGTCCTCGGCCGCCGCCTCGCTGCCGCCGGAACGCCGCCGGATGTCGATGATCTTCCAGAGCTACGCGCTATGGCCCAACATGACAGTGGCGCAGAACGTCGCCTTTGGGCTGAAGATGCGCAAGGTGCCGAAGGACGAAATCAAGCGCCGCGTCAACCAGATCCTCGACGTGGTGCAGCTCGGGCATCTCGCCGCGCGCTATCCCAACGAGCTGTCTGGCGGCCAGCAGCAGCGCGTCTCGCTGGCGCGGGCGCTGGTGGTCAAACCGGAGATACTGCTGCTCGACGAGCCGCTATCGAACCTCGACGCCAACCTGCGCGAAGAAATGCGCAGCGAAATCCGCCGCCTGCACAATGAGTTCGGCATCACCTCGATCTACGTCACCCACGACCAGGCCGAGGCGATGACCACGTCGGACCGCATCGCGGTGATGAACAAGGGACGCATCGAGCAGATCGACGATCCACTCACGCTCTATGCGCGACCGAAGACGCGCTATGTGGCCGAATTCATCGGCCGCTCCAACATCCTCGACGGGGAGGCCAATGGCGCCAACGTCACCTTCAAGGGATTTGAGATCGCATCCGCACGACTCGACGCTCGCGGCGCTATTCAGACCAATGAATTCTCGCTGCGCTCCCAGAACATCGGGCTTCACGCCAACTGCCCGCAAGGCGATGCGATCATCCTGCCCGGCAACATCGTCGAACGCGCCTTCCTCGGCGAGACCTGGGACTACGCGTTCCAGTCCGAAGCCAGCGATCTCAAGCTGCGCATCATGTCGCCGCCGCTCAATGTGTTCAACGTCGGCCAGAAAGTGTGGCTGGAGATCAATCCGTCGCACATCATTCCGATCCAGGACGACCAGCATGCTTAAGCCTCTCGACGCCACCGACAACGATACCGCTGGACCGAGGACCGCCGCCGCACTGCCGCTGGCACGCTTCAAGGTGCTGGATCTGACGCTGGCGCGCGCCGGCCCCTCTTGCGTCCGCACCCTCGCCGACTGGGGTGCCGACGTGATCCGCATCGAACCGCCGCCGAGCGATAAGGAGAGTGGAGAACTGCTCGGCAAGCGGGACGGCTCGGACTTCCAGAACCTGCATCGCAACAAGCGCGCGATGACACTGAACTTGAAGACCGAACAGGGCCGCGAGATCTTCATGCGGCTTGCGGAAGCCGCCGACGTCATCGTCGAGAACATGCGGCCGGGGGTCACCAAACGCCTGGGCGTCGATTATGAGGCGGTAAAGGCCCGAAATCCGAAGATCGTTTATGGCAGCATTTCCGGCTTCGGCCAGATCGGGCCCTACGCGGAGCGGCCCTCGCTTGACCAGATCGCGCAGGGAATGGCGGGCATCATGTCGGTGACCGGCCTTCCCGGCCAAGGGCCGGTGCGCGCCGGGGTTGCGGTGACCGACCTGATGGCCGGCGCTTTTCTCGCCCAAGGTTTGCTGATCGCGTTGCTCGACCGCGAGGTGAGCGGCGAAGGCCGCTGGGTCCAGACCTCGCTGATCGAGGCTGGCATCAACCTGCTCGATTTCCAGGCCGCGCGCTGGTTGATGGATGGCAAGGTGCCGCCGCAGGAAGGCAACTTCCATCCCACCATCACGCCGATGGGGCTTTATCCCACCGCCGACAGCTTTCTCAACATCGCCACCACCAGCAACAAGAACTTTTCAACGTTCTGCCGTCTGATCGGACGCGACAGGATGGCGACCGATCCGCGCTTCGCCAGTTCCGGCCTGCGCGGCCGCAACAAGGACGCGCTGAATGCACTGATCGCCGAAGCGCTGCGCCAGAAAAACACCCTCGAATGGTTCGAGATCCTGGTCGCGGAGGGCATTCCCTGCGGACCGGTCTACACCATCGACGAGGTATTCGCCGATCCTCAAGTGCAGTCCTTGGGCATCACGCGGTCGGTCACCCATCCGCGCCTCGGCGACATCGATCTGGTCGCGCAACCCTGCACGATCACCGGATTCGATCGCGAGATCCGACACGCGACGCCGGATCTCGGTGAGCAGACAGAAACAGTGCTTGCTTCGCTCGGCTACAACGCCAATCAAGTGGCTGATCTAAAGATAGCTGGCATCGTATAGCATCCAGTGACGGCCCTACAGCTTCGCAAATCCACTACCTTGCGATAGGGACGTCCGCTTTACGCGGTGAGCTCAACTGGTCAGCGCAACACACTAATCTTTTAGCACAGATGGAGTGTGGACATGAAACAGCGACATCGCATTTATTACTCGGCGGCTCAGCGGTCTGAGATCTGGGCTCGGCACGTGAACTGGCCGAGCACTGACGATCCGTCAGTGTCCGTATCCCGGCCAGACGCCACCGAGACTGATCGACAGCTCCCTGGCGACAGGGCCGAGAACCGATTTCATCTGCTCGATCTCCACCGCGCCGAACCGTTCCCTTGGACCAGACAATGACAGCACGCCGATCAGCGTGCCGCGTGGGCCGAACACCGGGGCGGCCACGGCCGCGCAACTCGGATCGCGCTCGCCGAGTGATACGTCGAACCCGCGGGCGCGGATGGCATCGTAACGCGGCCCAACACCGCCGTCATAGGCCAGAATGATGTGCCCGGCGGCGCCTCGCAGCAAGGCGTAGATGCAACCCGCCTCGACGCGATCGAGCGTGGCGTGCCGCGAGTTGACCCGGAACAGGCACAGGCGGTTGTCGACATCCTGCCGGATATGGAACGAGGCGCTTTCGGTACCGCGATCAACCAGTTCCTGCAGAGCGGGCACGACGTGGTGCCCGATCGCATTCTTCCTGGCGAAGGCCGCGCCGAGACGAAAAGCCATCGGACCGAGATCGTAGCTGCCGTCGCGCAGACGCGTGACGTAGCCGGTGGCGAGCAACGAACTGAGCAGCCGCAGGATCGTGCTCTTGTAAAAGCCGGTCCTGACCGCCAGCTCGGCCAGCGTGATCGGCTGATCGACGCTCTCCAGCGCGGAAACGATCGACAGCGCCCGCTCGACGGCGGCTACGCCATCGCTGGCCTCGCGCGCCGAATTTTCGGCAGGTTTCGTCACTTCTTTCGCTGCAGGCTTTTTCATTTTCGGTCCGGCCAGAGCCTCTTCCGTTCCGATGGACTCGGAACGGAAGCTCAAGCTTTCATTGTAACGCGTTTTCTTAATGCGAGCCGGTATCTACTTCGCTCAAAAACGTCCTAGCCGCCAGAATGCGAAGCTTTGATGATTCGCGCCAGCACCGGCCAGTAAAGATCACCAAAGCCGGCATCGGTTGCTTCCCCGAGCAGTTTGTCGGCGAGCTCCGCGCCCTCAAGCCGGATGTCGACCGACTTCGCGAGATCCAGCGCATAGATGATGTCCTTGCGGGCATATTGCGTCGAGAACGCCCGTTCCGGAAACGTATCCGGCAGCATCGCCTTCATGCCGTGATTGCGCAGCGCAAAGCTGTCGGCGGAACCCTTGGCCAGGGTCTCGAACAACAGCCGGCCATCGAGACCGGCGCGCTTGGCGGTTTCCAGCGCTTCGGCCAGCGCCACCACTGTTTGCATCAGCACCATGTTGTTGAGGATCTTCACCACCTGCCCGGCGCCCACGCCGCCGCAATGGGTGATGTCGGTGGCGAAGGTGGCGATCAGCGGCTGCAGCTTCTGGAAGACCGGATCATCCGCGCCGACCATGACGCTGAGCGTGCCTTCTTCGGCCGCCTGTCGCGTCCGCGCGATCGGCGCATCGGCGTAATCCGCGCCCTTGGCGGCAAAACGCTTCGCCAGTTCACGGGTCGGCTCGACCGCCGAAGTGCCGAGATCGACGATGGTGTGGCGCGCCCCGGCATGGCTGAGCAGGCCATCGGGGCCGTCGCACACCGCCTCGACATGCTTGCCGCTCGGCAGCGCCATGAAGATCACGTCACACGCTTTCGCCAGATCGGCCAGCGACGCCGCACGGGTCACGCCCGTTTCCGCCAGACGCTGCAACGGCGCATCCGCGCGATCGAATCCGATAACCGGGGATCCGCTCTTGCGGGCGAGATTGCGGCAGATCGGCTCCCCCATGACGCCGAGACCGATAAAACCGATGGCATTGGTCATGCCTGACTCCTTGTTGAGAACAGAAACGGGCGCGGCTCAGCCGCGCCCGGAAACGATCGATGGATCAGCCTTTGACCAGCGGGCAATTGCCTTCGCTCATCGGCCGAAAGGCCTGCTCGCCGGGCGATGTGGTCACAACCTTGTAGTAGTCGAACTTGTATTTGGACTCGTCAGGCTTCTTCACCTGAACGAGGTACATCGTGTGTAGCACGCGACCATCCGGACGGATGGTAACGTCCTTGTTGTACATGTCGTTGACCTTCATCTCGTGCATCTTCTGCGCAACAACGGTTGGGTCCTTGGTGCCCGCAGCCTTCACGGCGGCGAGATAATGATGAACGCCGCTATAGACGCCAGCCTGCACCATGCTGGGAACCTTGTCTTTCATCGCCGCGAAATAGCGCTTCGACCAGGCCCGGGTTTGCTCGTTGAGGTCCCAGTAGAACGATGTCGTGATCTGCAGGCCTTGCGTGGCCTTGAGGCCGAGCGCGTTAACGTCGGTGATGAACACCAGAAGACCCGCCAGTTTCTGACCGCTCTCGACGATGCCGAATTCGCCAGCCTGCTTGATTGCGGTCTGCACGTCCGCTCCGGACGTGGCAAGACCCACCACCTTGGCCTTCGAGCCCTGCGCCTGCAGCAGGAACGACGCCATGTCGGTCGAGCCGAGCGGATGCGCCGCCGAACCGATCACCTTGCCGCCGGCCGCCTCGATGAACTTGGTGGCGTCGCGCTGCAACGCCTGACCGAAGGCGTAGTCGGCCGAGATGAAGTACCAGATACTGCCACCGCCCTTGGTCACGGCCTCGCTGGTCAGCTTGGACAGCGCGTAGGTGTCGTAGTTGAAGTGGAAGCTGGTCGCCGAGCAAGCCTTGCCGGTGAAATCCGACGAGCCGGGGCCGCTGATAACGAAGATCTTGTTCTTCTGGCGCGCGACTTCGAGGATTGCGAAGCCGGCCGACGACGCCGCTCCGTCGGCGATCATATCGACGCCTTCGGTGTCGAACCATTTACGCGCGGTCGATGAGGCGATATCCGCCTTGTTCTGGTGATCGGCGGTGACGATCTCGATCTTCTGGCCGAGCAACTCGCCGCCAAAATCCTCCGCCGCCAAACGGGCCGCGACGACCGATCCCACGCCGCCATTGTCGGCAAATACGCCGGACTGGTCGTTCAGCACGCCGATCTTGATGGTCTCGGCGGCCTGCAGATGACCGGCGCCGAACTGCGCCGCCAGCAGCAATGCCGCCGTCGCGTAGAAATGTCGCTTGATGACCCTGGTGTTCATGTGTTGTCCCCCTTCAATTTTTCATTTGTTGTAGAATTTGGTTCAGCACCGGCGCGATGTAGCGACGGAATTGATCGGGGTTCTCGCTCATCGGAAAATGACCGAGCTTCTCCATCACGGTGACTTCCGCGCCCTTGATGCTCCCGGCGGTGCGCAAGGTGTCTTCCGGCATGCAGGAGAAGTCATATTCACCGGTCAGCAGGAACAGTGGACAGACGCCAGTATCGATCGCCTCGACCCGGCCGCGCAAATCGCCATCGACACGGTAGAAATACAGATCGCCCTTGAAAATTCCGGGACCACTTTGCTTGTAGGCCCACAGCGTTTCCATGCGCGCCGAGGCCGGGCTCTGCGGCGCGACCAGACCGGAAACCAGCGCGGCGCAGACTTCTCCGCCGTGAACATCCGGGCGGTTCAGCCAGTCGGTGTCGTACCAGGGTGACTGGAAGTCGGCGGCCTCCAGCCCGATCAGCGCGCGAAATTCACGGGCATGATCGATCGCAAGATTGAGCACGATGCGGCCGCCGATCGAGCAGCCCATCACCACCGGCCGATGGAGGTCGAGTGCTGCACAAAAGGCGCGGATCGTCTGGGTGTAGCGCGCCGTCGTCAGTCGGTACTCATCGCCATTCCAGTCCGCCGGCGGATTCGACTTGCCGTGCCACGGCATGTCGAACGCGATGATGCGAAAGTTTTTGGTGAACTCCGCGTCAGCCAGCAGATGCCGCCACTGCCGGCCGTCGGAGCCTGCAGTGTGAAGGCAGACCAACGGAATGCCGGCGCCGGCTTCCTCGAAGTAAATCCGGTTCGGCTCGCCGTCGATTTCGACATGAACGTAACGGCCGATCATCGGTTCGATATAACCGGTCATGATGCACCTCCCGCAGATCGCGGCAGCGCCAGCAAATCCTTGAAATACTGCAGATGGGTCATAAACGGCTGGATGTCGCCTTCCAGCACAGCTTCGCCACGCTTGGTGAGCGCCAGCAGATCGTGCCAGCCAGCCTTCGGCATCGGTTTCCAGAACGCCGTCCAGGCAGCCGGCGTGGCGCGATAGGCGAAGCGCCAGGGCCGCATCAGGATCGGCGCCGGCGCCATATCGGCGACGTGGCCATTCCTGATCGAGACATGGAACGCCTGCTCGGTCGAGCCCAGCAGGCACTCAACATCGACGAAGCGTCCGCGCTTGAGCAGCGCTGCGTCGCGCTCCAGCAAAGTCGGGATCGCGCGAAAGACAGCGATCACGTCGTCAGATTTTTTCAAGTCCCGACTCCTTGATGATGCGCCCCCACAGATCGGTTTGCGCCTTGACGTGATCCGCGAGTCCATCCGGCGTGCTGGTGTTGGGCTCCAGGCCGATGCCGGCGAAGAAGGTCTTCGCGTCGGGCGTCGTCATCGCATCGCTGAACGCCTTGTTGAGACGCTGCACGATCGCGTCCGGCGTGCCCTTCGGCGCGAACAGGCCGCTCCACGCCGCGAAGTCGTAACCATTGAGGCCGGCGTCCGACATCGTCGGGACATCTGGCAACGAGGCGACCTTGACCGGGGTGGTCACGCCGAGCGCGCGCAGGCTGCCCTGCCCGATGAATTCACGGGTGACGGCAACGTCGGTGATGACGAACTCGATGCGTCCGCCGAGCAGGTCGGTGATGGCTTGCGGTGTGCCGGGATACGACACCTTCACCGCGTCGATACCGGCCATCGATTTCACGAGTTGCGCAGCGGCCATGCTGCCTGTGTTGCCCGTGCCGTAGCTCAACTTGCCTGGATTGGCCTTGGCGTAGGTGATGAAGGCGCGAAGATCCTGCGCCGGAAAGTCCTTGTTGACGACCATCACCAGCGGATTGCGGGTCAGCCGCGCCACCGGCGTGAAATCCGCCACCGGATCGAATGGCAGTTTGTTGTAGAGATGCACATTCGCCGAATGCGTCGAGTTGGTCGCCAGATACAGCGTGTAGCCGTCCGGCGCAGCGCGGGCGGCTTCGGACGCGCCGAGATTGCCGTTCGCGCCGGGCTTGTTCTCGACCAGCACTTTCTGATTCAGCGTTGCGCCAACCTTATCGGCCAGAAATCTCGCTTCGACATCCGTGGCAGAGCCGGCCGGAAACGGGACGACGAGCTTGATGATCCGACTGGGATAGTCCTGCGCCATCGCCAACTGCATGAGCAGAGTTGATGCGACGATCACCGCCGCGGTGATGACACGCCGTCGCGTGAACGACTGCGTTGTGCCTCTCCTGATCGTCATCCGTCTCTCCCGAAGCTTTGCTTGCTGTTCTGTTAGACAGAACCATTGTTCTATTATTGAAATATATGATTGGATGCCTTCCAAAGTAAAGCTTCACGTGGCTCACGGCGGAAACGGCACCGAAAATGAACTATCCCACCATCCAACTTTACATCGACGGCCACTGGCGCTCCGCGGCGGGCGCACCGATCATCAATCCCGCCGATGAGACCGTGATCGGGACTGTGCCGCACGCGACCAAAGCCGACCTCGACGACGCACTGGCGGCGGCAGAACGCGGCTTCGCCACCTGGCGCAAGACGGCGCCCGCCGCGCGCATGCAGATCATCATGCGAGCCGCGGCGCTCATTCGCACGCGTGTCGAGGACATGGCCGTCGCCATGACGCTGGAGCAGGGCAAGCCGCTCGAGCAGGCGCGGCTGGAAATCCTGCGC
Source organism: Tardiphaga sp. (assembly GCF_028290495.1). Classification (GTDB taxonomy): domain Bacteria; phylum Pseudomonadota; class Alphaproteobacteria; order Rhizobiales; family Xanthobacteraceae; genus Tardiphaga. The sequence continues at coordinate 5,523 of NZ_JAQGJT010000140.1, read as the reverse complement.
GGCTGCGACATCATCGAATGGGATGCGTCCGAAGGCATGCGGCAGTATGGCCGCATCATTCCCGCCGGCCCCGGCCTGCAGCACATGGTACATCGCCAGCCGATCGGGCCCGTCGCGGCCTTTTCGCCGTGGAATTTTCCGATGAGCGCACCAGCCCGCAAGGTTGCGGGGGCGCTTTCTTCGGGATGTTCCATCATTCTGAAGGCATCCGAGGAGACGCCCGCCGGCGCGATGCAGCTGGTTCGCGCCTTTCATGACGCCGGCCTGCCGCCGGGCGTGCTCAATCTCGTATTCGGCAACCCATCAGAAATATCAGCCTATCTCGTGCCTCATCCCACGATTCGCCTGATCACCTTCACCGGATCGGTGCCCGTCGGCAAACATCTGGCGGCACTGGCCGGCCAGCACATGAAACCGGCCATCATGGAATTGGGAGGGCATGGCCCCGTCATCGTCTGCGAGGACGTCGATCCGGTCGATGTCGCCCGGCAGTCGGTGACAACGAAATCCCGCAACGCCGGCCAGGTCTGCGTCGCGCCGACTCGCTTCTTCGTCCACGAAACGCATTTCGAAAAATTCGCAGCGACTTTCGCGGAGCGGGCCGCGCAGTTGAAATCCGGCGACGGAATGGATCCGACAACGCAGCTCGGGCCGCTTGCCAACATCCGGCGGATCGAAGCGATGGATCGGCTGGTTTCGGACGCCACGGCGCGCGGCGCGCGATTGCTGGCCGGCGGAAGCCGCATCGGCAACCGCGGTTACTTCTATCCGATCACCGTGCTGGCCGACGCCCCCGATGACGCGCTCGCCATGAACGAGGAGCCGTTCGGTCCCCTCGCGCTGATCAATCCCGTGCGCGATCTCGACGAGGCCATCGAACGGGCCAACGCCCTGCCGTTCGGGCTCGCAGCCTATGCCTTCACGCACTCCGCCGACAACGTAAACCGGATGACCGGCAACCTGGATGCAGGCAACCTGTCGATCAACCATTTCGTCGCGTCGGTGGCTGAAACGCCTTTCGGCGGCATCAAGGACAGCGGCTATGGCCGCGAAGGCGGCACCGAGGGTCTGGCTTGCTACACCGTCGCAAAGAACGTCTCGCACAAGTTTGGTTGAGGGGGAACAGCCAGGGCCAATAGAGAAGCCACTGGATTTTCGGAGCGCCAGTCCAGTGAAAGTCTCCCGGAAACGGGAGTTTGGTGGTTTTCGGCCAGAGACTTTCGGGAGTTCGAGCGTCCCCAAGGCACATTTGGCCAGCCAGAGACTTTTCCGAAGGCGAGAAAGCCCGGCAATTGCTGCCCTTCCAGACTAATTGAACGGCCCGGCCGAATGCCCGGACTGCCTGGCTGGGTGTTCAGTCCGGAGACATTCTCGAACCGGCCCCCCCTGCGAGGCCAGAATTCGGCGAATTCCCTGCACAAGAGAACAGGGAATTCAGTTTTGAATGCGGGAACTACCGACTTAGATCAGGGATATGACGGCTCTCAAACTCAGGGCCGGCATTGGCTGGAAGGCCAGTCTGCCGTCTACATCAAGGCCCAGCTCCAGGCCTTCGCGACTGGCGTGCGGCGAAACGACATCAGCGAGCAGATGAGAAACATCGCGCGGCAGATGACGGCGGCTGAGATCGATGACGCTGCACGCTACTTTGTGAGTCGACCCTGAGCCAACTCCGTGGCCGTCCAGCGGAAGCCTGACGGTTGTGTCGATGGGCATCATGCGGATGCACAGGTGTGAGAACTGCAGATTGCTGCTTTTCCATGCATTCAGACGCGAAGGATTTCTATATCGTGGCGTCGGCCGTCAGAGCGACGTCGCCTATTGGCGACGCCATCGGCACGGGCTTCGCCGGCCTGACAGTATGCGCCGTGTCATGGCCGCAAAGTCATTGCAGCTCAAGGAACAAAAATCCGAGATACCAAACGGACTTCGTCGCTTCTGCGTGCACCTGATTTATCTAGCCCGAGCACTGATGGCTGTTGCAAGACTTGCAGACACGGTCAGATGCGATTGAATTTAGCCGGGCGCGCAGGATGCTGGCCCGGGAATAATGATCGGGCGGTCTGAGCCGCCCGATCAATATTGCCGCTACTCCGCGCTCTGCAGCAGCCGGATGCTCGGCTTGGTCTCGCTGAGGGCGCGGTACGCCGCCATGTAGTCCAGCGCCATGCGGCGCGCTGTGAAGCGCTCCTCGAAGCGCGCACGGATCGCGACGCGGTCCATGCCGGCGAGCCGCCCGACCGCCGCGGCGGCGCTGATCTCGTCCTCGACGATAAAGCCGGTGACGGCCTCGTCGATGATCTCTGGCACCGAGCCGCGGTTGTAGGCGATCACCGGCGTGCCGCAGGCCATCGATTCGATCATCACCAGTCCAAACGGCTCCGGCCAGTCGATCGGCAGCATCAGGCCGAGCGCGCCGCTCAAGAATTGCGGCTTCTCGTGGTCGCCTATCTCGCCGATATATTCCACCAGCGGGTGGTCCATCAGCGGCTTGATGATCTCGTCGTAGTATTCCTGGTCGGCGCGGTCGATCTTGGCGGCGATCTTCAGCGGCATGCCGCAGCGGATCGCGATCTTGATGGCGCGGTCAACGCCCTTCTCCGGCGCAATGCGGCCGAGCACCGCGAGATAGCGCGGCGTGATCGGCTGCGGCGTCAGCAGCTTCTCAGGAATGCCGTGATAGATCGTGCGCACGAAATTCGCTTGCGGCACCGGACGGCGTTGTGCATTCGAGATCGAGACCACCGGCGATTTCGAGAAAGTGGTAAACACCGGCTGGTGCTCCGGTAAATCGAGCCGGCCGTGCAGCGTGGTAAGAAACGGCGTCGGCTGGCGCGCGAACAGCGAAAACGGATAGTAGTCGAGATGGAAATGCAGCACGTCGAATTCCTCGTCGTCGCATTTCTGTCGCACGCGCTCCAGCATTTCCATATGAAGCGCGTTGGGATCGCGAACCGAACCATCGAGGCGCAGCGCCTTCGGCCATCCGGCATTCAGCTTCGCCGATGTCTGCGAATCCCCGCTGGCAAAGAGAGTCACGTCATTTCCGAGAGCGACGAGCTCCTCGGTCAACCAGTGCACGACCCGTTCGGTACCACCATAAAGTTTCGGCGGAACGGCTTCGGTGAGCGGAGCAACCTGCGCGATGCGCATCTACAATTCTCCTGTTGACGAAATGGAACTATTTCTTCGTTTGCTGACGGCAACGACATGCCGCATCGGGAACGTTCTTGCATGCGCGAAGTTCCTGAGTGCAATGCGCACTTCTTCCACACTGTGGTCTTGTTGATGCCATCACCTGCATTCAACTTCCAATCACAGCTGATGCTGCCGAAATGTTGCGCAGTGATGACGAGAACGTGGGAAATTTGCGATGGCGTCTTTTGCGATCACCGATGAGGCCCTCGCGCAACGCGAAGTATCCTCATCAATGGGTTTTGAGCAGAACATGGACAGTATCTCCGGCTATGCCCACCGTCCGTTCGCATTCGTCATGCGCTACATCAGAGAGCGCTCTGGCTCGCATTTGGTCATCCTGCTTGCTGTGCAGGCAGCGGTCGCCTGTTCGGTGGGCACGCAATACGGTATAAAATATCTAGTCGATGGCCTCTCTGCAGGCCCGAACGGCGGCGGTAACGGGGTTTGGTGGGCATTTATATTTCTGGTGTCGCTCATCTCAGCCGACATGTTTCTGTGGCGGGTAGCGAGCTGGACCGCGAGCGTCACCTTTGTCTGCGTTACCGGCGACCTGCGACGCGACATCTTCCGTCACCTCACCGGCCATGCGCCAAGCTATTTCACCGAGAAATTGCCGGGCATGCTGACCAGCCGCATTACCGCCACATCGAACGCGGTGTTCACCGTCGAGAACATGTTCGTCTGGAATGTGCTGCCGCCCTGCGTCGCGACGGTTGCGGCCATCGCGCTGATCGGCACGGTCAGCCTGCCGATGGCCGCGGGCCTGGCGGTAGTAGCGAGCGGCGTAGTCTATATGATGTTCAGGATGGCCGCGTCCGGCAAGGCGCTGCATGACGACTTCGCCGATAAAGCCGCCGCGGTGGACGGCGAAATGGTCGACGTCATCAATAACATGTCATTGGTGCGTGCCTTCTGCGGGCTCGGCTTCGAGCACGCCCGCTTCGACGCCACCGTGGACCGCGAACTCAATGCGCGCGGCCGCAGCCTGCGCTATCTCGAGAAGCTGCGGCTGACCCATGCCGCGATCACCGTGGTGTTGACAATTGGCCTGCTCGCCTGGGCGCTGATGCTGTGGCAGCGCGGCGGCGCCTCGACCGGCGACGTGGTGCTGATCTGCACGCTCGGGCTCTCCATTCTACATGCGACGCGCGACCTTGCGGTAGCGCTGGTCGATGTCACGCAGCACGTGGCGCGGCTGTCGGAGGCGCTCTCGACGCTGCTGGTGCCGCACGAACTAAGCGACCATCCCGAGGCGGAAGCCCTGGTGAAGAACGGCGCGGCGATCGAGTTCAACAACATCTCGTTCAACTATCCCGGCGGCCTCGCGGTGTTCGACAGGTTCAGCCTGCGACTGAAGGCCGGGCAGCGCGTCGGCCTGGTCGGCCAGTCGGGCGGCGGCAAGTCGAGCCTGTTCGTGCTGCTGCAGCGGTTCTACGACGTCCAGTCGGGCAGCATCAGCATCGACGGCCAGAACATTTCGCGGGTGACGCAGCACAGCCTGCGCCACGCCATTTCGGTTGTTCCGCAGGACATCTCGCTGTTCCACCGCTCGATCATGGAAAACATCCGCTATGGCCGCCCCGGCGCCTCCGACGAAGAGGTGATGCGCGCGGCGATTGCGGCGCGCTGCGATTTCGTCGAGACGCTGCCGGAGGGCTTACACACCCAGGTCGGCGACCGCGGCGTGAAACTGTCCGGCGGCCAGCGCCAGCGTATCGCGATCGCGCGCGCGTTCCTCAAGGACGCGCCGATCCTGCTGCTCGATGAAGCCACCGCCGCGCTCGACAGCGAGTCCGAGGAGGCGATCCGCGAGGCGTTGCAGCGCCTGATGCGGGGACGCACGGTGATCGCGATCGCACATCGCCTCGCCACGCTGCGCAATTTCGACCGCGTGGTGATGCTGCAAGGCGGCAAGATCATCGAGGACGGCAAGCCCGACAACCTGATGCAGGGCCACGGCCCGTATCGCGAACTCGTGACCCAGGAAATGAGCCGCCTTGCCCAACACGCGGCTTAACGGGTTTACGATCCTGCGCTGAGTCGTTCGTACAGACGGCCAGTCTTCACATCAACCGGCCGAGGTTCTTATGTCCATCGACGCCGCAGCCAGACTTACTACGATTCACGCCGTCGAACCGGCGTCGGAATCACCGTTCTATATTCCGATGACCGGCCCCGCGGCACGGCCGCGCCGCGCTCTGAAGCATGACGATACGTTCGTGGTGCTCGACAGCCATGGTGACATAGGTGCCTCCGCAGGCGGACCTGACGGGCTATTCAACGCCGATACGCGCTATCTGGCGCGGCTTGAACTGGCGCTGGACG
>NZ_JAQGJT010000135.1 GCF_028290495.1 Tardiphaga sp. | reverse complement strand
CGATCCGTGGGAAGGCATTGCCGCGAAGTATCCGGTCCAGGCCCGCTTCAAGGGCCGCGTGACGAACATCACCGACTACGGCGCGTTCGTTGAGCTCGAGCCGGGCATCGAAGGCCTGATCCACGTTTCCGAAATGTCGTGGACCAAGAAGAACGTCCATCCCGGCAAGATCGTCTCCACCTCGCAGGAAGTCGAAGTGCAGGTGCTGGAAGTCGATCCGGTCAAGCGCCGCATCTCGCTCGGCCTCAAGCAGACCATGCGCAACCCGTGGGAGGTCTTCGTCGAAGGTCACCCGACCGGTTCGACCGTCGAGGGCGAAGTCAAGAACAAGACCGAGTTCGGTCTGTTCCTGGGTCTCGACGGCGAAGTGGACGGCATGGTCCATCTCTCCGACCTCGACTGGAAGCAGCCGGGTGAGCAGGTCATCGACAATTTCAAGAAGGGCGACATGGTCAAGGCCATCGTCCTCGATGTGGATGTCGAGAAGGAGCGTATCTCGCTCGGCGTCAAGCAGCTCGAAGGCGACCCCTTCGCCGAGCCGGGCGACGTCAAGAAGGGCGCTGTCGTCACTTGCGTAGTGCTCGAAGTCAAGGAATCCGGCATCGACGTTCAGATCGTCGATACCGACTTCTCGACCTTCATCAAGCGCTCCGAGCTCGCGCGTGAGCGCGGCGATCAGCGCGCCGAACGTTTCGCCGTCGGCGAAAAGGTCGACGCCCGGGTGATCCAGTTCGACAAGAAGGCCCGCAAGGTCCAGGTGTCGATCAAGGCACTCGAAGTCGCCGAAGAGAAGGAAGCCATCGAGCAGTACGGGTCTTCGAACTCGGGTGCGACGCTGGGCGACATTCTCGGCACCGCGCTTAAACAGCGTACCGACAAGTAAGCTTCGGCTTTCTCGTCAATCCAATTGGGGCCCCGGTGCAAACCGGGGCCCTTTTTGTTGGCCAGATCCAGGCTCGTCCCCGTCATTGCGAGGAGCGGAAGCGACGCGGCAATCCAGTAGACCACAAGCGAAGAACTGGATTTCTTCGTCGCAAGGGCTCCTCGCAATGACGGGGACGGGGTCTGAGCCAACGTTTTCAGCCGGATTGGGGGAGGCGACCTTGTTTTCTTCATATTGCGTCGCAATTGATGTAATTCAGTGACCCGAAGGTAAGCTTGCGTCCGCAAATACCATGCGCTGCCTTCCATTCACGACCAGAGCCGTCCGGGAGATTTTCGATGTCGCTTGATTCCGATGTGATCGTCGATCGCCGCAGGATTCGCCGCAAGCTAACCTTCTGGCGCGTCACCGCCGCATTGGTGGCGATCGCGGCCGTGGTCGCCGTCGGCGTCATCGCGACCCGGTCGAGCAACTCAGCGCTGGCATCGTCCGGCAGCATCGCCCGCATCAAGATCGAGGGGCTGATCCGCAGCGACAACGACCGCATCGAGGCGCTGGAGCGGCTGGAGAAGTCATCTGCTGCGGCGGTCGTCGTACATATCAATTCGCCGGGTGGCACCACCGCCGGCTCCGAGCAGCTTTATGACGCCTTGATGCGGCTGAAGGCCAGGAAGCCGATGGTCGTGGTGGTCGAGGGGCTGGCCGCGTCTGGCGGTTACATCGCGGCGATCGCCTCGGATCATATTGTCGCGCAGCAGAGCTCTCTGGTTGGTTCGATCGGCGTGCTGTTCCAGTTTCCCAATTTCAGCGGCTTGATGAAGACCGTGGGCGTGCAGGTCGAGGAAGTGAAGTCCTCGCCGCTGAAGGCTGCACCGAACGGCTTCGAGCCGACCAGCGAGGCCGCCCGCGCGGCGCTGGATTCGCTGGTAAAGGATTCCTATGCCTGGTTTCGCGAGCTGGTGCAGACCCGCCGCGGTATGGACGCCGCGTTGCTGGAGAAGGTTGCCGATGGCCGCGTCTTCACCGGACGTCAGGCGATCGATCTCAAGCTGATCGATCAGCTCGGCGACGAGAAGACCGCGGTGGCGTGGCTGGTGGCGGAGAAGAAGGTCAAGAGCGACCTGCCGGTGCGCGATTTCAAGTTGGCGCCAAAGTTCGGCGACCTCACCTTCCTGCGTGCTGCGGCGTCCGTCGCGCTCGATGCTGTGGGCCTCAACACCATGGCGCAGCAGCTTGGCGTCGGTCAGGCGCTGGAGCAGTTCAGTCTGGACGGCATGCTGGCGCTGTGGCGGCCGGCCGGGACCAACTGAAGCATGATGCCCATCGCAGATTGCTGTTTTTGCATTGCGGTGATGGGCGTCATCGGTGTTTCGGGCTTTGATCAGGCATTTTCTAAGCGCCTCGAAGTCATTTAGCGTCTTGACAGCTCAAGGCTTTTTCACGGAAATGCACCTTCCCGTACAGAGTCCTGCATCTCGATGATCAAATCCGAACTCGTTCAGCGCATAGCCGAGCACAACCCGCATCTGTACCAGCGGGATGTGGAAAACATCGTCAACGCGATTCTTGATGAGATCGTAGCGGCGCTGGCGCGCGGCGACCGGGTCGAATTGCGCGGCTTCGGGGCGTTTTCGGTCAAGCACCGACCGGCCCGCGCGGGCCGCAATCCGCGCACCGGCGCGCATGTGCCGGTGGACCAGAAGAGCGTGCCGTTTTTCAAGACCGGCAAGGAAATGCGCGAGCGACTGAATAAAGACGCCGGGGCTCCCGAAGCCAGCGCGTGAAGCCGGTCGCATCGTCCTTACGCGAGAGACCTTGATGCGCAAATTTTTCTCGGCCCTGATCCTGACCCCCGTCGCGATCGTTTTTATCGTGTTCGCGGTCGCCAACCGTCACTTCGTGATGGTGTCGTTCGACCCGTTCAACTCCGCCAATCCATCGGTCGGAGTCAGCATGCCGCTGTTCGTGGTCATCATTCTGGCGGCGATCTTCGGCGTCATGGCCGGCGGTTTGGCGACCTGGCTCCGGCAGGGCCACTGGCGTCGCGCCGCTCGCCTGCACGAGGCCGATGCACGGCACGCCCGTACCGAACTGGCCGACTTCCGCGTGCAGGTGGCCTCGGCCTCCCGTCAGGCGCCGCAGCGGCTGCCATCCCCCGCCCCGGCAAGCCTGGGCTATGGGGCCTCGGAGCGAGACAAGACCGGCGCGACGTTGTAGAACCCGGCCATTCGCATCCGCCTTGTGTTTCCGTCCCTGCCAGCGGTCATTTGAACCATGTCCCTGATCGTTAAAATCTGTGGCCTATCGACCCCCGCGACGCTTGACGCGGCGCTGGCGGCTGGCGCGGATATGGTCGGCTTCGTGTTTTTCCCGGCCTCGCCGCGTCATGTCGATCTCGATACCGCGCGCGTGCTGGGCAAGCAGGCCAAGGGCCGTGCCGTCAAGGTCGCGCTGTCGGTCGATGCCGATGATGCGCTGCTCGCCAACAGCATCGACGCACTGCAGCCGCAGATCCTGCAATTGCACGGCGGGGAAAGCGTGGCGCGGATCCGCGACATCAAGCACAAGTTCGGCCTGCCGGTGATGAAGGCGATCGCGGTGGGAAGCAAAGCCGATCTCGCAACCTTGCCCGGCTACGCTGCGATCTGCGATCGTATCCTGTTCGACGCCAAGCCGCCCAAGGATGCGACACGTCCGGGCGGGCTCGGCGAGCCGTTCGACTGGCGTCTGCTGGAGGGCCTCGATCTTGCGCTGCCCTTCATGGTGTCCGGCGGCCTCGATGCCGGCAATGTTGCCGAGGCGCTGCGCGTGACAGGCGCGGGCGGCGTCGATATTTCTTCCGGCGTCGAAAGCGCGCCCGGTATCAAGGATCCCGAAATGATCCGCGACTTCATTCGCGCCGCGCGCGCCACCCAAGAATTGACCGCCTCATGAATCCAGCTCTGCCCAACTCCTATCGTTCCGGCCCCGACGACTCCGGGCATTTCGGCATTTTCGGTGGACGCTTCGTTGCCGAAACCCTGATGCCGCTGATCCTCGATCTGCAGAAGGCCTATGAGGACGCCAAGGCCGATCCGGCCTTCCAGATCGAGATGGACGGCTATCTCAAGGACTATGTCGGCCGTCCCTCGCCGCTGTATTTCGCGCAGCGTCTGACCGAGCATCTCGGCGGCGCCAAGATCTATCTGAAGCGCGAGGAGCTGAACCATACCGGCTCGCACAAGGTCAACAACGTGCTCGGCCAGATCATGGTCGCGCGCCGTATGGGCAAGAAGCGCATCATCGCCGAGACCGGCGCGGGCCAGCACGGCGTGGCGACGGCGACGTTGTGCGCGCGCTTCGGGTTGGAATGCATCGTGTTCATGGGCGCGGTCGATGTCGAGCGCCAGCAGCCCAACGTGATCCGCATGGAAATGCTCGGCGCCAAGGTGGTGCCGGTGCAGGCCGGCGCGCGCACGCTGAAGGACGCGATGAATGAAGCGATGCGCGACTGGGTTACCAATGTCAGCGATACCTTCTATTGCATCGGCACCGTCGCAGGTCCGCATCCCTATCCGATGATGGTACGCGATTTCCAGTCGATCATCGGCACCGAGACCAAGGCGCAGATGCAGGAGATCGAAGGTCGTCTGCCGGATTCGCTGATCGCCTGCATCGGCGGCGGCTCCAATGCGATGGGGCTGTTTCATCCCTTCCTCGATGATCCCAGCGTGAAGATCTTCGGCGTCGAAGCCGCTGGCCACGGCCTGACGCAGCTGCATGCCGCCTCGATCGCCGGCGGCCGCCCGGGCGTGCTGCATGGCAACCGCACCTATCTCTTGATGGATGAGGATGGCCAGATTCAGGAAGGCCATTCGATCTCCGCCGGCCTCGATTATCCCGGCATCGGCCCCGAACATTCCTGGCTGCACGAAGCCGGCCGCGTTACCTATCTCTCCGCGACGGATGACGAGGCGCTGGCCGCGTTCCAGCTGCTGTCGAAGCTTGAAGGCATCATCCCGGCGCTGGAGCCGGCGCACGCCATTGCCAAGGTGCTGGAGCTCGCGCCGACGCTGCCGAAGGATCACCTGATGGTGGTGAATCTGTCCGGCCGCGGCGACAAGGACATCCCGCAGGTCGCGGATATTTTGCGGGGAGCAAAGTAATGACCACCCGCATCGATACTCGTTTTGCCACGCTGAAGGCCGAGGGCCGTGCGGCTTTCGTGACGTTCCTGATGGCCGGCGATCCCGATCTCGTCACCTCGCTCGAAATCATCAAGGCGCTGCCGCAGGCCGGCGCCGATATCATCGAGATAGGCATGCCGTTCACCGATCCGATGGCCGATGGCCCCGCGATCCAGGCGGCCGGGATTCGTGCGCTGAAGGCCGGCACCACCTTGCGCAAGACGCTGGCGATGGTCCGCGACTTCCGCGCCGGCGATAACGTCACGCCGATCGTGCTGATGGGCTACTACAATCCGGTCTACATCTACGGCGTCGACAAGTTTCTGCTCGATGCCAAGGCGGCCGGCGTCGATGGCCTGATCATCGTCGATCTGCCGCCGGAAGAAGACGCCGAACTGTGCCTGCCGGCGATGAAGGCGGGGCTGAACTTCATCCGGCTGGCGACGCCGACTACCGACGACAAGCGGCTGCCGGCCGTGCTCGCGAACACTTCGGGATTCGTCTATTACGTCTCGATCACCGGTATCACCGGTTCGGGCAGCGCGAATTCCTCCGCGGTCGGCGAAGCCGTCGCGCGCATCAAGCGCCATACCAGTCTTCCGGTCTGCGTCGGCTTCGGCATCCGCACCCCGCAGGCGGCCCATGACATCGCTGTGCATGCCAACGGCGCGGTGGTCGGCTCGGTGCTGGTCGATGCGCTCCGGGCCACGCTGGATACCGACGGCCGTGCTACTGGCACGACCGTCAGTGCGGTCACCGATCTGGTAGCTGCGCTTGCCCAGGGCGTGCGCGGAGCAAAGCAGGCCGCAGAATAAGCCACAATTTGGCGACATAGACCCCCACGGCGGTTGCCGGGCCCGGCCCGCGCCGCCATATCGAGATCAGAGCGACGCCAACTTTCAGCGACGCGGAGAACAATATGAACTGGCTTACTAACGTCGTCCGGCCGAAGATTCGCAGCATCCTGCGCCGCGAGACCCCGGAGAACCTGTGGATCAAGTGCCCCGATACTGGGCAACTCGTGTTCTACAAGGACGTCGAGCAGAACCAGTTCGTCATTCCCGGCTCGAACTATCACATGCGCATGGGCGCGGTAGCGCGTCTCAAGTCGGTGTTCGACAACGAGACCTGGTTCGACGTCGCGGTGCCCGACGTCATGGCCGACCCGCTGAAATTCCGCGATGAGCGCAAATATGTCGATCGCATTAAGGATGCGCGCGCCAAGACCAGCATGAATGACTCCGTGAAGGTCGGCTACGGCAAGATCGAAGGTGCCGGCGCCGTCGTCGCCGTGCAGGACTTTGATTTCATGGGCGGCTCGCTCGGCATGGCCGCCGGCGAAGCTTTGGTGCGTGCGTTTGAAATCGCCGTCGAGAAGAAGACCCCGTGCATCGTGTTCGCGGCCTCCGGCGGCGCGCGCATGCAGGAAGGCATTTTGTCGCTGATGCAGTTGCCGCGCTCGACCGTCGGCGTGCAGATGCTGCGTGACGCCAAGCTGCCCTACATCGTGGTGCTGACCAATCCGACCACCGGCGGCGTCACCGCCTCCTATGCGATGCTCGGCGACGTACAGATCGCCGAACCCGGCGCGCTGATCGGCTTTGCCGGCGCGCGCGTGATTGAGCAGACGATTCGCGAGAAGCTGCCCGAGGGTTTCCAACGCGCGGAATACCTGAAAGAGCACGGCATGATCGACATGGTCGTGCATCGCCACGACCTGAAGCCTACTTTGGCCCGACTGTGCCGCATCCTGACCAAATCGCCGGCGATCGAAACTGCGCCGCGCACGATGCCGATCGATATGCCCGCCATCGCGATCAGCCCGGAAACGGTGCCGGCTGCGCACGCGTGACCATGCCAGCCGCGTCACCGTCGCAGCTTCGCGATATCCTGACGCGGCTGTCGGCGCTGCACCCGCGCGCCATCGACCTCTCGCTCGACCGCATGCAGCGGCTGCTGGCGCAACTGGGCAATCCCGAAGCGACACTGCCGCCGGTGATCCATGTCGCCGGCACCAACGGCAAGGGCTCGACCATCGCGTATCTGCGCGCGATCTGTGAAGCCGCCGGGCTGCGCGTCCATGTCTACACGTCGCCGCATCTCGTGCGTCTCAATGAGACGATTCGCCTGAGTGGCACGCTGGTCGGTGACGACGAGTTGCTGGCGACGCTCGAACATGTCGAGCGCGTCAATGCCGGCGAGCCGATCACGCTGTTCGAGGTCGAAACGGCGGCTGCGTTCACGCTGTTCGCGAAACATCCCGCCGATGTCGTGCTGCTGGAAGTCGGCCTCGGCGGCCGGCTCGACGCCACCAATGTGATCGAGAAGCCCGCGGCTTGCGTGCTGACGCCGGTTGGCATCGACCACACCGATTTTCTTGGCGACACGCTGTTGAAGATTGCCGCCGAGAAGGCCGGCATCATCAAGCGCCGGGCGCCGGTGATCTCCGCCGAGCAATCGCCGGAAGCCACCGCGGTGATCGAGCAGACGGCGCGCAAGCTGCACGCGGCCACGCATTTCGCCGGGCAGGAATGGCATGTCGGCGTCGAGCACGGCCGGCTGGTGTATCAGGACGATCGCGGGTTGATGGATCTCGCCGCGCCGCGTCTGTTTGGCCGGCATCAGTTCGGTAATGCCGGGCTGGCGATCGCGACCTTGCGCGCGATCAATCTGTTTCGTATCGATGTCGCCGCTTACGAGACCGGCGTGGCGCGCGCCGAATGGCCGGCACGGATGCAGCGGCTGTCGTCCGGCAAGCTCGTCGAGATCGCGCCGAAGGAGTCGGAGATCTGGCTCGACGGTGGCCACAATGCCGATGGCGGTCGTGTCGTCGCCGCAGCACTCGGCGACCTCGAGGAACGGGTGTCGCGGCCGCTCGTGGTGATCGCCGGCATGATGGCCAACAAGGATGCGATCGGCTTCCTCGCCAATTTTGCAGGCCTGACCCGCCATATCATCGCAGTTCAGATCCCCGATCGCATGGGTGCCATGACGCCGGAAGCTCTCGCCGATGCCGCGCGGCAACTCGGTATGCGCGTCGAGATTTCCGCGAGCGTTTCAGCCGCGCTGGAATCGCTGACGCGGCTTGCCTACGAAGTGCCGCCGCGTATCCTGATCACCGGCTCCCTGTACCTCGCCGGCCATGTTCTTTCCGAAAATGGCACGCCGCCTGCATAGAATTCTCTTTCCCCGACGGGAAATGGGACAGGAGTTTCGATGCGCTTTGCTGCCATTGCCGATGTTCACGGCAACTACCTCGCGCTGGAAGCCGTGCTAGCCGATATCAGCGCGCAGGGAATCGCCGATATCGTCAATCTCGGCGATATGGCCAGCGGACCGCTCGATGCGCGGCGGACCATCGAGATCATGATGGGCATGGACGCCCCTTGCGTTCGCGGCAATCACGATCGCTACCTCACCGACTACAGGCTTGAGGACATGTGGCCGTCCGACCGCTTCTCGCATGGCCAGTTGGAGGCGAAGCATCTCGACTGGCTGCGGGCGTTGCCGCCCAGCATCGTGTATCGCGAGCGCGTCTATCTCTGTCACGCGACGCCTGCCGACGACAACACTTACTGGCTGGAAGCGGTGACATCAGACGGCGTGGTGCATATGGCGGCGATCGAGACGATCGAGGAACAGGCCAAGGGCATTTCGCAGTCGTTGATCCTGTGCGCGCACTCGCATATTCCGCGCACCGTGCGGCTTCGCGACGGCAGGATGATCGTGAATCCCGGCAGCGTCGGCTGTCCCGGCTATCGCGATGTCGCGCCGTTCCCGCATGCGGTGGAAACAGGGACGCCGGATGCCTGCTACGCGATTCTCGATGACAGCGGTGGCCACTGGCAGGTGACGTATCGTCAGGTGCCGTACGATCACGCCGCCATGGCCGTACTGGCTCGGCAGAACGGCCGGCCCGAATGGGCCAGCGCGCTCGCCACGGGGTGGCTTCAGTAGGACAAAGAAAAACGGCCGGCGACGTGGTCACCGGCCGTTCCTCAAATCAGGAAGAAGCGATCAGACGGCAGCCGTGATCCACTGCTGCAGCTTCTGCTTCGGTGCGGCTCCGACCTGGCGGGAGGCCATCTCGCCGCCCTTGAAGATCATCAGGGTCGGGATCGACATCACGCCATACTTCGATGCGGTCTTCGGGTTCTCGTCGACGTTGAGCTTGAGGATGGTGACCTTGTCGCCCAGCGCAGCCGAAATTTCGTCGAGCGCCGGCGCGATCATGCGGCACGGGCCGCACCATTCGGCCCAGAAATCGACCACGACCGGGCCGGTTGCCTTGAGCACTTCCGCTTCGAAATCGGCGTCTGAAACCTTGCCAACGGCCATGATAGTCCTCGTCACTTCTGAAAAGCGCGTCAAAAGAATCGCGCTGGGATGATGACATCCAACCTATGAACGCACCCCTACCGGGTCAAGGCATGCTCACGGCGAGATGATGCCGGCCAGGGCTGCGTCCATCTCAGGCGAGAAAATCTCCATGATTTCAGGGGTTTCGGTCCAGAGCAGCGCGGCGCGGATCGGCTGGCCCGGGTATAACTTCGTCAGCACGGCGCGGTACAGCGCCAACTGACGGACGTAGGCGTCCGGAGCGTCTTCCGGCCTACGCGGCGGGGCGTGGTTGGTCTTGTAATCGACGATCCAGACCTCCCTGGGCGTCACCACCAGTCGGTCGATCTGGCCGGAAACCGTAACCGGTTCGCCGCGCCGCATGAGCCGGCCGACGATCGAGACCTCGGCGCGGCTGCCCGGCGCGAAGATGTCGGCAAAACGGGGGGCGTCGATCAGCGCCAGCACCTGCGAAGCCAAAGCGGTGCGGTCGGTGTCTTCCCATTTCTCGGCGTTGCGCTTCAGAAATCGTGCGGCGGCCTCCGGTCGGCGGTCGGCCGCGAGGTCGGGCAGCGACTGCAGCAGACGGTGCACCAGCGTGCCGCGCAGCCTTGCCCGGGCGCGGTCCGCGTCCGATTCGCCGGGCCGGATGCCGTGGTCGTCATCGGCAGGATCGGACGGCCGCAGGAACTTTGGCCCGGGATGCTCGTCAGGCAATTCCTGACGCAGCCACGGCGGCAGTTCGCGCGGCGCGACCGGATCAGCGTCGGCGGCGATTCCGGCCTCCGGAACGACATCGGCCAGCCGCGTATAGCGTTTCACCACGCCGTCCGGCGGCGACACGTTCTGCATCTGCAGGCCGGAGCTTTCCAGACCTTTCAGGATCAGGTCGTACCAACTCAGCGGCCGCACCTCGTTGCGGTTGCCGGGCATGCAGCCGCCGACGATCAGCCGGTCGGCGGCGCGCGTCATCGCCACATAGAGCAGGCGGCGGTATTCGTCCTCGGTCTCGCCGACCATTCTGGCGCGCGCTTCAGCGACGGCCGGTGGATCGTCGGCCTTGCGGCCGGCCCAGACCACCACGCCCGGCCCCTGCGGCGCGGAATTGCCTTGCGGCAGATGGATCAGATTGAGCCGCTGGGTGTCTGACGGCGACGACGTCGTATCCACCAGGAATACGACCGGCGCTTCCAGTCCCTTGGCGCCGTGCACGGTCATGACGCGGACTTCGTCGCGCGTAATCTCCATGTCGCGCTTCACCTCGGTATCGGCGGCGCGCAGCCACGCGATGAAGCCCTGCAGCGATGCCGGCGCCTTGCGCTCATAGCCGAGCGCCAGTTCAAGAAATTCGTCGAGCGCGTCGTTGGCCTCGTGGCCGAGCCGGCGCAGGATTCGCGCGCGGCCGTGATCGCCGCCGAGCAGCCAGGCGTAGAACGTAAACGGCGTATCCTTGAATGCGCGGCCCTCGCATTCCTTTAGTCGCTCCAACGCGCCGGCGAGCTTCGCGTCGCCCACGGCATGCTCATCGAGCGCGGCGCGCAGCGTGCCCTTGCGCTTCCATGCCAGCTTGAACAGGTCGTCGTCGTCGAGCCCGAACAGCGGGCTCTTCAGCGCCACCGCCAAAGCAAGGTCGTCCTGCGGCAGCAACAGCGCGTCGGCCAGATGCATGAGGTCGATGATCGCGATGTGCTCGGTGAGCTTGAGGCGGTCCGCGCCGGCGACCGGAATGCTGGCGTGCTTCAGCGCCTGGATGATGGCGTTGAAGGCCTTGCCTCTGCGGCGCACCAGCACCAGCACGTCGCCATAACGCAACGCGCGACGGCGGCCGATCGGGCCGGTCTGCGTGTTATCGGCGACCAATGCCTTGATCTCGGCCTGCACGCGACGCGCCAACTGCACTTCGGGACTGGTCTCGGGGACGTCGTCGAACGGCGCCTGCCAGCCCTCGATCGTCTCGCGGTCTTCGGGCTGCTGCAATTCCCAGAGGTCGATCAGGCTCGGCCCGGCATCCTCCAGCGATTCATGAACCGGATAGGCGCCGACATTGTGGATGCTGCGATAGATCGCCTCGTCGCGGAACACGTGATCGACCGATTGCAGGATCGCCTTGCCGGTACGGAACGAATAGGTAAAGGCGA
Organism: Tardiphaga sp.; assembly: GCF_028290495.1. Taxonomy (GTDB): domain Bacteria; phylum Pseudomonadota; class Alphaproteobacteria; order Rhizobiales; family Xanthobacteraceae; genus Tardiphaga. The sequence goes on along the minus strand of NZ_JAQGJT010000135.1, from coordinate 17,907 downwards.
CGGGATCGAACGTATGACCCGCGCCTTCGAAGCGGCTCTGCAGCGAGCGGCGGCGCTCGTCGAATTCGCGCGGCGCCGCGCCCTGAAACGAGACGATCGACTGCTTCTCGTCGCCGACCGCGAAGATGGTGCGCTTGATGCCGTCGCGCGCGCCGTCGCCGGAGGTGAATTCCGATATCAGATGGGTGACGATATCCCACTGTCGCGGGCTGGTGTCCTGCGCCTCGTCGATCAGAACGTGATCGACGCCGCGGTCGAGCTTGTAGTGCACCCAGGCCGACGAAACGTTGTTGAGCATCAGGAGCGTCTTGTCGATCAGGTCGTCGTAATCGAGCAGGCCGCGCTCCTGCTTTTCGCGCGCGTAGCTGGCGGCAACGCCGGAGGCAATCACCAGCAGCGCCTGCGTGCGGTCGCGCATCGCGACCGCCCGGCGGCGCGCCAGCAGGGCGGACAGCCGCTCGCATTCCACTTTCAGCGATTCAGCGAGGCCGGGGTGACCCTCGTTGATTTTCTTCGTCGCCAGTGCCTTGCGCGGCTCCATCGTGCCGGTAAAGAACACCCGCAGATATTCATCGACCTGCGCGCTGCCTGAAAACTCCAGCGCGTCGCGCAAGCGTCCGGCCTGATCGTTGTCGGTCTTGGTGCCGGTGGCGAAAACCTCCGCCGCCTGCTCCCAGCGCCGCCGGGGCAGATGCGGGCCATCGACCATTTCGAGTTCGACGGCGTCGGTCGTGTCATCCGGCGCCACGCCGAGCGCGGCGGAGAGTTGCGCCATCGCCGCCTCGGTCGAGCCGGCGCGCGCCGTCCAGGCCAGAAACTGGTCGCGGCTCAATGAGGCCTCGCGCACCACGTCGCGGAACGTCACGTCGGCAGCCGAAGTCATCGCCAGCGCCAGCGCGCGGCCTTCCGCGCTGCCGGAGTCGGCAGCCGCCTTCAGCAGCACGGCGAGGGAGCCCCTTTCCATCATTTCGTTCTGGTCGCGGTCGTCGAGCACGCTGAAGCGCGCCGGCACGTTGGCCTCGAACGGAAACTGCTGCAGCAGCCGCGTACACAGCGCGTGGATGGTCTGCACCTTCAGCCCGCCCGGCGTCTCCAGCGCGCAGGCGAACAGTTCGCGCGCCCGCATCCGGAGCTTGTCGTTCGACGTCGCGATGCCGGCGTTGCGAATTGCAGTATCGAGCTCCTCGTCCTTAAGCGTCACCCAGTGGCCGAGCGTGGTGAAGACGCGCTCGGCCATGTTGGCGGCGGCAGCCTTGGTGAAGGTGACGCAGAGAATCTTTTCGGGCGGCACGTTGGCGAGCAAAAGCCGGATCACGCGGTTGACCAGCACGTAGGTCTTGCCGGAGCCGGCATTGGCGGAAACGAACACCGAGGAGTCGGGATTGGAGGCGCGCGCCTGCTTCAGGCGCGCCTCGTCGGGAATGATGCGCGGGCCGCTCATGACTCGGCTCCCGTATCGCCGGCCGCCGACCATTCCTTGATCCGCGCCAGATCGTCATAGCTGCCGTAGCGGTTCGACCACATCGACAGGCTCAGCGAATTGTACGGCGTGGTCTCGTCCTCGAATTTCAGGATCAGGGCTTCCAGTTTCTCGCGTGCCTCGATGGCGGCGTCGTCGGGGTCTTGCGGATCGTCCTTGCGTTCGATCTTCAGTTCGAGAACCTTCTCCTCGCCGGGCGGGCTGTTGCCGCTCAGCCGGACGTAAGTGAGTTCGCTGACCGAGGCGCCGGCCGGGATGTTCTCGAAGCCGCCCTCGCGCAGGATCGCGGCTTCCAGCGTGAGCTGCGGCGACAGGCCCATGCGGACCTGCTTGCCGGTCGGTGGCTGGCCGGTTTTGTAGTCGAGGATCGCGAAGGTGCGGTCGGAGCGGCGCTCGATGCGGTCGGCGCGCGCGGAAAGATAGAAGGTGCGGCCGCTGTCGAGCGGGATCGCGATTTCGCCGCGCTGCTCCGCGATGATATTGGCCACGTTGAGGCGGCGTTCGACCTCCCAGTTCGCAAACCAGTCACTGATGCGCAGGAAGCGCGGCCACCACAGCGCGCGCGCTTCCGGTCGCGTCATCAGCGGCTGGAAATGCTTGGCGCCGATCTCGCGTAACGCACGCGCCGGATGGTCGGGCAATGTCTCGCTGTACGCTTGCGTGAAGTCGCCGAGCGAATTGTGGATAGCCGATCCCCGGTTTGCGGCCGACAGCGGCATGTCGACGGGATCGAGCGGCGCCAGCCGCAGGATGAACTTCGCATAGATCGTGTAGGGATCGCGCAACCAGTCCTCGATCGCGGTGACCGAGAGTCTGAGCGGGCGCGCCTCGCGCGGCGGCTTTGGTGCCGGCTGCGCGATCGGCGTGACCGTCTCCGGACGGTCCAGCTCATCCGCGTAGTGAATGTATTTCTCGCCGGCCGCAACGGCTTCGTCCCAGCGCTCCTGGCCTGCGACGGCTTCCAACCGGTGCAGGAAGCGCGAGGCTACGGCAGGCGCGCCGCCGACCTTGGCAGCATGGCTGAGGATCACGTCGTCGGCGCCGAGCAACTGCGCGAAGTCATGCCCGGAGAGGCCGATGCGGCGCTCCGGCAGATCGAGCTCGAGCTGGTGCCGCATCGGCCGGCTCAGCCACGGATCGATCCGCGGCGCGGGCGGCCAGATGCCTTCGACAAGGCCGCCCATAATGACGCGATCGGATTGCGTGAGGCGGGCTTCGAGGTTGCCGTAGATACGCAGGCTTGCGTCAGGCATTTCGCGGCCACGGACCGGGCGGCCTTCAAAAGCGGTGTGGAACGCCTCGGCGTAGTCGTTGAGCGGCACCATCAATCCGCTGGGACGGAGCTCATCTCGCTTGCTGCCATCCGCGGTTTCCACGGGCTCCATGACCAGCAGCTCATCAAAGGCGCCGGCCAATGATTTACCGTTCTTCTCGGTTAGAGCGTCCGTCGTCTTTGTGGGGTCGCGCGAGAGCGCCTTGATAATTTCCCGATGCTGCTGCGCCAAATCAGCAAAATCGCGCGGCTTGAAAGCATCGACGTTTTCCAGTGGCGCCAATGCTTTCCGAAGTTGCTCGATCAGTTCGTGTGCTTCATCGAGTTCGAGATCTTCAAGTTTCGCGCGTGGCTCGGAGGCATGCAGCGCGGAAGCGCGGCCGGCGCGCGATTCGGTCAGTTCGTGACGATAGCGCGCAAAATCCCGGGCGAGTCCCTCGCTGCGTGCTTCCGGCCGGGTGCCGCGCAACAGCGCCATTTCCAGTGTCTGGATCGCGCCGCGCCATTCGCCTGCCTTGCGGCCGAGTCGCAGCAGCGGATGTTTTAGCAGCGCCAGTAAAGTCGCCGGCTCCAGCCCTTCGGCCGCCGCTTCGGCGGCAAGCCGTGCAAAGATGCCGTGTGGCGTATCCATCAGGGCGTCGCCGCCGGAATCGTCGAACTCCAGATTCCAGCGCCCCAGCGCCGCCATCACGCGCCGCGCCAGTGCGCGATCGGGTGTCACCAGCGCTGCCGAGATATTCTGTTCGCGCGCCTCGCGCATCGCCACCGCGATGGCCAGCGCCTCCATCTCCGGATTGGCCGCGGCAATCACCGTGAGCTTGCGCATGCCGTCCGTGATCGCCTGCGCGACCGCGGGCTCTGCCAGCCGCTTGTGCCACTGCGCCGTCGCATTCGACGGCCGCATCAGTTCAGACGCCAGCATTTCGCGGCCGGACGGCGTGCCGAGGATCTCAACGTCGCGGCGCTTGATACCAAGCGTATCCAGCAATCCGTGCAGGGCCGATTGCGGATGGTTCGATGAGGGCGGTGTCGATTGCTTGCCCTGTGCGTCCCTGGTGCCGCCGATCAAATCCCACGCGTCGTTGTCGAGATCGGTATCAAGTCCCGGCAGAACCACGGCACCCTGCGGCAGCCGCGAGACAATGCGAAGGAACTTTGCGGTCGCCGGCATCGAGCCGGTGGAACCTGCAACAATGACGGGGCCTGCAGTGTCAGCCTGCAGCCGCTGCGCTTCGGCTGCAATCAACAGATCGCGGCGGGCGGCAGGTTCAATCCGGTTGGCAGCTTGAAGATAAGTAGGCCAAAGCTCCTTGGCGATCTTCAGGAACTCCAGTGTGAGTTGCCAATACCTGTCCAGATTATCGGGAACGATGCCATCCAGCGCTGACCAGCCAACGCCGCGCGTAACCGTGTCGTCCATCAGGCGCGCGAGGTCGCCCGCCAAAGCCAGGGTCGAGGCCGGTCCGCCGATGACGAGCGGCGAGGCCGTCGGACTCTTGGCCCATTGTGCGACCAGTCTGGCCAGAACGAGCTGGCGCTCAAGCTCTTCGAGCTTCGGCGGGATATCCTGCAGCGGCGCCCCGCCGAACTGGCCGGCCTCTTCGGCGAAACCGATCTCATCCTCGTCGATGCTGCCGAGCGTGAAAATCCGGGGAAGCTCAAGGGCGTCCGTATCCAGCACCTGCAGAAAAATTTCGCGCGCCATCCGGCTTGCACGGCTCGTCGGCAGATACAGGGTCACCGTCGCGAGTTTTTTCGGCTCGGTGCGCGCGGAAAAGCCCTCCACCAGCTGGCCGTCCACCAGAGCGGTGATCAGCGTGCGCAGAAACGGGGCCGAGGCGGGAATGGTGAATACGCGCATGAACATCCTGATTCGCGATCAGGCTGTATCATGACACGCGCAGCCAGGCGGCGGGAGTCGAGCGCGGTGCCGCTATGCGACCGAGGCGAGCACCGCTTCTTCGGCGGCGAGCACGGCCTCGGGCGTGCCGACATGCATCCAGACGCCATCCATGCGCAAGCCGAACAGGCGTTCCTGCTCGTTGGCGCGGTCGAACAGCGTCGTCAGCGAGAATTCACCGGCAGGGGAGCCCGCAAACAGCGTGGGCGACAGGATGGCGACGCCGGCATAGACGAACGGCACCACCTGGTTTTCCTTGCGGCGGCGCAGCGCGCCGCTAGGCAGCATCGCGTAGTCGCCGGTGCCGGCATAGCCGATGCTGTTGGCGGTCGGCGCCATCAGGAGCAAGGCGTCCATCGTCGCGGGGTCGAAGGCTTCCGCCAGCCGCGCCAGATTCGGCCGTACGCCGTCGATCCACATCGTATCGGCGTTGAGATGATAGAACGGCTCGCTGCCCAAAAGCGGCAGCGCCTTGACGACAGCGCCGCCGGTACCGAGCACCTCGTCGCGTTCGTCGGAGATGGTGACTTTCGGCCGCGACCGCGTCGCCACGTGGTCGATGATCTGGTCGGGCAGGTAATGCACATTGACGATTGATTCCGCGACTCCTGCCTCGGCCAGTCTGTCGAGCACATGGTCGAGCAAAGCGGAACCGGCGACCTGAACCAGCGGCTTTGGCATGTTGTCGGTCAAGGGGCGCATCCGCAGGCCGAAGCCGGCGGCAAGGACCATCGCTTTGGTGGGGGTCACGGGCATGATGAAAACGGTCTCGGCAAATCGGTCGTGAGGAATCTGGTAGCGAATCGAGCACGGCTCGAATGCTGCCGCATGGATAGGATCAGCCATAGGGGCTCGATATGACAAAGTTGCGACGAGGTGGCGCGCTCCGTCATGGTCAGGCGTCGGCCTCCTGGTTTTCGGTGCGACGCGCGGGCTTCTTTTTCTTGTCGTTGGGCTTGAGGAAATTGACGCCGATCTGGTCGCCATTGACCCAGGCCAGCTCGCAGCGGCGATAGGCCAGGCCCGTCGAGGACAGCAACAGGAAGAACTCCTTCAAATGCAGACCTTCCACCGAGCCTTCCACTGTCAGCTTGGCGCCGATTTCGGAAATATCTTCCATGATGCAGGCGCGGCGCCAGGTGCCGTCGATGCCCATCATATGGGCGGGAAAGCCGCGTTCGAACACGACCCGCTCGCCCTTGCGCCGTTCCGCTGCCATCGCCATTGCCGATCTCGATGCCTTGCCACCCTGCTACCGCAGGTCGATACCGGCAGAATAGGGCCGGTAGGCTAACAGGCAGTAAAAGCAGCCGGCTCAGGTCTGTGGCGGCGGCACATGGGCGGCGTACCATTCGCGGAGCGGTGCCAGCGTGGGATGCGCCAGCGAGCGCGAGAGATAGGTCCAGATCCGCGGCTGGTGCTTCAGGTAATGCGGCTTTCCGTCGCGGCGGTTGAGCCGGGCGAAGGTGCCGAGCAGCCGCGTGTTGCGCTGCGCCGACATGACCGCATAGAGTTCGGCGAAGCCCGCGGGATCGAAGCCGGGCTCGGCGAGCATCCGCGCCTTCATATAGCGCGTCAGCATCGCCAGTTCGAGCGGCTCGGGCACGTCGATGCGGGCGTCTTGCAGCAGCGACACGAGATCATAGGCCGCGGGTCCCAGCACGGCGTCCTGGAAGTCGATCACGCCGACCTTGCGAATGCCGTCGCGGCCATCGAGCCAGATCAGGTTCGGCGAGTGGAAATCGCGCAGCACCCAGGTTCTCGGTGCAGCGGCGGGCTTGGCCAGCAAGTAGCGCCACATCGCAACGAACTGTTCGCGGAGTGTATCGCTAGGCACCGCATCGCGATCCGGCAAATACCATTCAGGCATCAGCCCGACCTCGATCAGCAGCGCCTCGGTATCGAATACCGGGATGTTGTAGCCATGATGCGGCAGCAGCGGCAGCGATTCCGGCAGCGCCTGGCCGTGCAGCGCCGCCAGCATATCGGTGGCAGCCTGGTAGCGTTCCGCGATCGGCCGGGGCGGCGTGCCTTCGATGAAGACCTCCTGGCCGAAATCCTCGGTGATCAGAAAGCCCGCGTCGAGGTCGGCATGGTGGATCGCCGGAGCCGAAATGCCATGCGCACGCAGCCCGTTGGCGATGGCGACGAAGGGTTTGACGTCTTCGGCCAGATGCACCGCGGCGCTGTAGGATTTGCCGTCATAGATCGCCGCGCCGTCGGGCCGCTTCGGCGCGTTCATCAGGATGTAGACGCCATCGTCGCGGATCAGCCGGGCGTAAGAGCGGGTCGAGGCGTCGCCGGCCATCCGCATGCGCTTGTCGTCGAGATGGCGGGCGCCATCGAGAAATTCCCGCAGCGCCTTGAGGCGCATGACCTGCGCTGCGGCCTTGCCGTAGCCGGTGATCTCCGCGGTGCGCGCCGCAGATCCCAGCGCCGGGCGATGGCTCAGCGCGATATCGATGCGGTCTTCCGGCATCATGGCTTCGGCGCGTTCGGGCCATTCGATCAGCACGACGACGCCTTCCGGCAACGGCGACAGGCCGATCTCCTCCAGCTCGCCGGGATCGTTGATGCGATACAGGTCCGCATGCACCAGCGGGAACGACGGCAGCTCGTAGCTCTGCGCCAGCGTGAAGGTCGGGCTCGGAACTTCCAGCTCATCGTCGCCTGCGAGGTAGCGGATCATCGCGCGCGCGGCGGCGGTCTTGCCGGCGCCGAGATCGCCGGACAGCGTGATGACGTCGCCGGCGCCGATCAGCAGCGCGAGGTCGGCCATCAATTGCGTGGTGGCAGTCTCGTCAGCCAGGGCAACGGTGAATGTGAAGGGCTGGTTCATTCCGCGGCGTTGCGATGCGCGGTCTGGTCGATCGGGAAGTCGCAGGTCACCGTGGTGCCGCGGCCGACCACGGAATCGACGCGGACTTTGCCGCCGTGCAGTTCGACAAAGGATTGCACCAGCGACAGACCGAGGCCTGCGCCGCGATGCCGCGAGCCGTTGGCGTGGCTCTCGAACCAGTCGAACACCTTGTCCTTGACCTCGGGCGGGATGCCGGGGCCGCGGTCGGTGACGGTGAAGACTACGCTGTGCTCGTTGCGGCGCGCGGTCAGCGAGATCGCGGCGTCCTGCGGCGAGAAGCCGACCGCGTTCGCCAACAGATTATACAGCACCTGCACGACGCGGCGTTCGTCGCCGGTAAAGTTGCCGATGGCCGGATCGACATCGATCTGCAACGCGATACGGTCGCGCGCGAGGCGGTCCTGGATGCCTTCGGCGGCGTCCTCGATGGTCTTGCGGATATCGATCGGACCGAGATTCAACGTCATCGCGCCGGCGTCGATGGTGGCGAGATCGAGGATGTTGTTGATGATCGCCAGCAGCGCGCCGGTCGAGGTGGTGATGTATTCGAGATATTCGGCCTGCTTCGGCAGCAGCGCGCCGGTCGTCGGATCGCTGAGCAGATGCGCGAAGCCGATGATCGTGGTGAGCGGCGAGCGCAGTTCGTAGGAGACGTGGTGGACGAAATCCACCTTCATCTGGTCGGCTGCTTCCAGCGCCTCGTTGCGCTCGCGCAGCGCGCGCTCGACATTCTCGGCGTCCGAGATGTCCTGGAATGTCAGCATGGTGGCGCCGTCGGGCAGCGGCATCGTCATGCAGTCGAGCACGCTGCCGTCCTTGCGCTCCAGTTTCAGTGGCACCGCGACGCGGTCCTCGATGCCGGTGATGGCGCCGCGCAGGGTCTGCCAGGTGGGCGCGTCGTCGAACAGCGGCCGGCACCAGGATTCCACCATCTCGATATGGGGATGCTGCTGCATCGCCTCGTCGGACAGTTTCCACATCCGGGCGAAGGCCGGATTGAACAGTTGCGCGCGGCCGTTGCTGCCGAACACCGCGACGGCCTCGGCGAGGTTGTCGAGCGTCTCGCGCTGCACGCGGATCAGGCCGTCGAAGCGGCGCGCCAGCTCAAGGCTCTCGGTGACGTCGTCGAACAGATAGGTGACGCCGCCTTCGGGATTGGGCGTGGTGACGACGCTGAGCGCGCGGCTGTCCGGCAGGTACCAGACGTCCTTGGCGGGCTCGAGGGCGCGGTAGGCCTCGTGCAGCTTGGCTTTCCATTCGCGGAAATTCGGCTGCTCCGGCAGTTTTCGCGCAGCCCTGAGCCGGTCCAGTACGCTGGAATCGTCCGGATTGCTGTCGAGGAACGTGCGGTCGAGGTCCCACAGCCGGCGATAGGAATCGTTGTAGAACGACAGCCGCCGCTGCGCGTCGAACACCGCGACGCCGGACGACAGCTGGTCGAGCGTGCGGCGATGCGCTTCGGCCATCCGTACCAAGGCGGCGCTGAGGGCTGCTGCCTCGCTGGCGTCGATCGCCATGCCGGCGCTGGCGCCGGTCACGTTGAACGCGTGAACATCATAGATGCGGCGCTCGCCGGAGAATACGATAGGCACCCTTGCTGCGAACGGCTGGTTGTCGTTCAGCGAGCGCGCGAGGTTGTTGCGGGCGTCGCTGTCGAGCAATTCGAGATTGCGCTCAATGGCGTCCTGCGGGTTGCTGGCCTCGGTGGCCCGCGCATAGGCGGCGTTGGCGAAAGTCAGCGTGCCGCCGCGCCGGGTCCAGATCGGCCAGGGGGCAGCTGCGGCGAAGCCACGCAGCGTTTCGGTTTCCTCGGCCAGTTCCTTGTGGCGCAGCGTCATCTCGGCGAGTTCGCGGCGCAGCCCGCTGAGTTCGCGAATCCGCACGATCGCCTGGCCCCCGATGGCGCGGCCCATCGCCTCGATGGCGCGACCGGTGGAGGTGGTGAGGTTAAGCAGGAAGCCTTCGCCGGCATCGAGCAGCGCGTCGACAGCGTGGTCGATCTGCAGCGCCGGCTCCGGCGGCAACCAGGTGCCGAAAGCGAGGATGCGCTGCGGCAGATGGCGCTTCGGATCCTGCGACATCACCAGCGAGGTGTCGCCGGAGATCTCCGGGCGGCTGTCGCCGGCGGCCCAGGAGATCAGCACCTGCGGTTCGGCGAACAGCAGTGCGCGGAAACGGTCGGCTTCGACCTGCAACGCGTGCAGATCGGTGCGCAGCACCGCTTCGGTGCGCGCCGCGCGAATCCGCGTGCGCATCAGCAGAATGGTGGCCAGCACGGAGAAGCCGAGGATAGCCGGCGCCAGTGTCAGCGCGGCGATTTCCTGGTGGTCGAGATCGAGCAAATTCGCCAGCGCGCCGGCCGCGGGTTGCTCGGTGGCCGAGGCGGCTGTTGCCAGCCATGTCGATGCGGTCAGGCCCACGAGCCCGTTGCGCACCAGTGAGGTGCACGACAGCAAAGTCCGACGTATCGCCGCGATCACGCCTGACATTATTCGCCCCAAACCACGTCTTCCCGATCGGCCGCTCACCGCTCGCGAATCGATTCACAATATCCGCTTCGGGACTCGACGGGTAAGAGTCCAGACCGTGAACGCAAAATGAGAGGGCGAAAAAATGCCGGATCGGCGCGTTCGGGTTCCCCGGAGGCTACGCAACGCGTCAGGAAAATGATTGCTATCTTCCGGTCGATCCAAACCCGCCAGCGCCGCGATCGGTCTCGCCGAGTGCGGCGACGGTAACGAGTTCCGCGCGGACGACGGCGGCGATCACCATTTGCGCGATGCGTTCGCCGCGCCTGATCGTAAACGCTGCCGCGCCGTGGTTGATCAGCAGCACGCCGATTTCGCCGCGGTAGTCAGCATCGATCGTGCCCGGCGCATTCAACACGGTAACGCCGTGCTTGGCGGCCAGCCCTGAGCGCGGCCGCACCTGCGCCTCATAGCCGGCAGGCAGCGCGATGGTCAGCGCGGTCGGCACCAGCGCGTATTTGCCGGGCTCGAGAATCAGCGGCGCGTCTTTAGGCACGGCGGCGAGCAGATCGAGGCCGGCGGCATAAGCGGTCTGATAGGCCGGCAGCGCGAGGCCTGCGCCATGCGGCAATTGCTGGACGTCGATGGTGATGGCGCTCATGAATTTGCTTTCTCGAAATGTTCGGCGACGCGCTTGATCAGCGCGCTCGCGACTCCGTCCTTGCCCATCGGCGGCCATGAGTCGACGGCGATTTCATTACCGTGACGCGTGAGCAGATGCACGGTGTTGCTGTCGCCGCCCATGATACCGGTGGCCGGTGAGACATCGTTGGCGACGATCCAGTCGCAGCCCTTTCGCACGATCTTGGCGCGGGCGTTGTCGATCAGATGCTCGGTCTCGGCGGCAAACCCGATCACCAGCGGCGGGCGATTGCCGGCGCGTTTGGAAATCGTCGCGAGGATGTCGGGGTTCTCGGTGAGAACCAGCGGCGGCAGCGCCGCGCCGGTCTTCTTCAGCTTCTGCGCGCCCTCGCTGACGACGCGCCAGTCGGCCACCGCGGCAGCGAAGATTGCGATATCAACCGGCAAGGCGGCCTCGACTGCGGCCAGCATGTCGCGCGCGGATTCGACACGCTTCACCACGACGCCCGGCGGGTCCTTCAACTCGACCGGACCGGAGACGAGGATGACCTCGGCGCCTGCGGCGGCAGCCGCGGCCGCAATCGCAAAGCCCTGTTTGCCGGAGGAGCGATTGGCAATGTAGCGGACGGGGTCGATCGGCTCGTGGGTCGGGCCGGCGGTTATCAGCACGCGCTTGCCAGCCAGCGTTTGCGGCTGCGGCGGCCGTAGCAGGGCCATGGCGGCAATTGCGATCTCGGTCGGTTCCGCCATGCGGCCGGTGCCAGCCTCGTTGGCCTCGGCCATCTCGCCGGCATTCGGGCCGATCATCATGACGCCGTCATGCTTGAGTTGCGCGACGTTGCGGCGGGTGGCGGCGTTGTTCCACATCAGCGGATTCATCGCCGGCGCCAGCAGGATCGGTCTGTTGGCCGCGAGCAGGATCGCGGTGGCGAGATCGTCGGCATGGCCGCCGGCCATCTTGGCCATCAGGTCGGCGGTCGCGGGGGCGACGACGATCAGGTCGCACTCGCGCGCCAGGCGAATATGGCCGGCATCGAACTCGCTCTGCGGGTCGAACAGGTCGGTGAAGCAGCGCTCGTTGGCCAGCGCGCTGGCCGCCAGCGGCGTGACGAATTGCGTGGCGGCGCGGGTGAGAACCACGCGGACGTGGCTGCCGCGCTCCTTCAGGCGCCGGATCAGGTCGAGCGCCTTGTAGGCGGCGATGCCGCCGCCGATGATCAGGGTGACGCGCAGTTGGCCGGTGGCCGCTTCGGGTCGGCTTCGGGGTGCTGCGTCCGTGAGGACGTCCGGGTGCCGGGCCGGCAGCCCCCCGGGCTGCGAGGCCTCGCGGAGGATGGTGCGCACCTCGTCCTCGACCGAGCGGCCGTTGCGGGCGGCGCGCAGTCGCAATTCGTCGCGGATGGCGTCGTCGAGCTTGCGGATCGTCAGGCTGGCCATTTTCGGCTCCGTGCAGATTTGATGGCAATGCTAGCATCTCGTGCGGGCATTGCAATCATGCCTACGTCACCGGACCGACAGCAGGATCCCGATAAAGGTGAGCGCGATCACCCAGATGCCGATGGTGCGCCAGCGCGACTGCCGCGCCCTTGCCCGTGCAATGGCGGCGATGCTCTCGGCGTCGAGCCGCAGCCCGTCGCGGCTCATCGTCTCCAATTGTTCGAGCACGGTCACCGCGCGGGTCGCGATGGTCGGCAGGCCCGACACGATGCGGCCGAGTTCGCCGGCGCCCGCCAGCGCGCCCTGAACCTTGCCGAGCGGCCCCAGATTGCGCTCGATCCATTCGCGGACGACGGGATCGGCGACCTTCCAGATATCCAGCTTGGGATCGAACGAGCGCGCGACGCCTTCGACCACGACCATGGTCTTCTGCAGCAGGATCAATTCCGGTCGTGTCTGCATGTCGAACAGGCCGGTGATCTCGAGCAGCAGCGTCAGTAGCTTGGCCATCGAGATTTCTTCGGCCGTGCGGTTGTGAATCGGCTCGCCGATCGCGCGGATCGCCTGCGCGAAATTCTCGACCGAGTGATGCGCCGGCACATAGCCTGCCTCGAAATGCACCTCGGCGACGCGGCGATAATTGCGGGTGATGAAGCCCAGCAGGATCTCCGCGAGGAAGCGGCGCTCCTTCATCCCGAGCCGGCCCATGATGCCGAAATCGACCGCGACGAGGCGACCGGAATCATCGAGGAACAGATTGCCCGGATGCATGTCGGCGTGAAAGAAGCCGTCGCGCAGAGCGTGGCGCAGGAAACTCTGGATCACCTTGCGGCCTAGATCCGGCAGATCGACATGCGATTCGGCGAGACGGACATGATCGTTCAGCGCGATGCCGTCGATCCATTCCATCGTCAGCACGTTATGGCTGGTGCGGTCCCAGTCGACCTTCGGGACGCGGAAGTCCGGGTCGTTCTGGGTATTCTCCGCCATCTCCGACAGAGCGGCAGCTTCCAGCCGCAGATCCATCTCCATCGCCACCGAGCGCGACATGGTGTTGATGATCTCGATCATCCGCAGCCGGCGAGCTTCGGCGGAATAGCGTTCGGCGTTGTTGGCGACAAAGAAGAAATCACTGAGGTCGCGGCGGAACTGCGCGGCCACGTTGGGGCGCAGCACCTTGACGGCGACGGTGCTGCGGACGCCGTCCTTCTCGATCTCGGCGCGGTGCACCTGTGCGATCGAGGCGGCAGCGACCGGCGGGCTGAAGCTCGCAAACAACTTGGAGACAGGGCGTTCCAGCGACGCCGCGACGACGGCCTCGGCCTCGGTCAGCGAGAACGGCGGCAGCCGGTCCTGCAGGCTTTCGAGATCGCGCGCCATCGAGACCCCGACGACGTCGGGGCGGGTGGCGAGAAATTGACCGAGCTTGAGATAGGCCGGGCCGAGCCGTGTCAGCGCCGCCGACAGTCGTGCGCCGGATTTGACGCCGGGGCGTTCAATCAGCCGCGCGATGCGCAGTGCGAGCTGTCCGTGCGGCGGCACCAGCGACGGATCGACGACGCCGAACACGCCTTCACGGGCGAACACGAAACCGGCGCGGGTGAGCCGCGCCATGTGAAAGAGGGCAGAGATCACAAACGCCAGCCCGAATGCAGCGCGACGATGCCGCCGGTGAGAACCTGATGGCTGACGCGCGAAAAGCCGGCGTCGCGGATCATCTCGGAGAAGGCCGCGGGCTTCGGAAACTGCCGGATCGATTCGACCAGATACTGATAGGATTCCGCGTCGCCGGTGACGGCCTTGCCCATCGGCGGGATCAGCTTGAACGAGAACAGGTCGTAGATCTTGTCGAGGCCGGGGACATCCACGGTAGAGAATTCCAGGCACAGGAAGCGGCTGCCCGGCTTGAGCACGCGATAGGCCTCGGCCAGCGCGCGGTCGATGCGCGGCACGTTGCGGATGCCGAAAGCGATCGTGTAGGCGTCATAGCTCTTGTCGGGGAATTGCAGTTCCTCGGCATTGCCCTCGACGAAATCGACGCGGTCTTCCATGTGCCGGGTAATGGCGCGTTCGCGGCCAACCCCGAGCATGCCGGTATTGATGTCGCAGACGGTGGCGTGGAAGCCGTGGCCTGCCGCCTCGGCCGCACGGAACGAAATATCGCCAGTGCCGCCGGCGACGTCGAGCAGCTTGAACGGCGCATCGGAACGCGGCGGGTTGAGCGACTGGATCATCACGTCCTTCCAGACGCGGTGCAGCCCCATCGACATCAGGTCGTTCATCAGGTCGTAGCGCTTCGCTACGCTGTGGAACACGTCGTTCACCAGCGTCTGCTTGTCGCTTACGTTGACGTCGCGGAAGCCGAAATGCGTGGTTTCGCCGGCCTGATCCATCGTTTTCATCCAAAGTGCCTCATCGCGGCGCACCATAGCGCGGCCGGCGCAATGGCGCTATCACGTCCCGGCCTCAAGGTGAATGACGTGAATCATGCCCGAATTGCCCGAAGTCGAGACCGTCCGCCGCGGATTGCAGCCGGCGATGGAGGGCTCGAAGATCCTGCGAGCCGAAGCGCGCCGCCCGGACCTGCGTTTCCCCTTCCAGCCGGACTTCATCGCGCGACTGGACGGGCAGGTCGTCACCAGCCTGTCGCGGCGGGCCAAATACCTGCTCGCCGATCTCGCCTCGGGTGACGTTTTGTTGATGCATCTGGGCATGTCCGGTTCATTTCGCGTGGTGTCGGACGAGGCTGCGACCGCGCCCGGCGCGTTCCACCATCCGCGCAGCGACGAGCGCGCCCATGACCATGTGGTGTTTCACATGTCGTCGGGCACATCCGTGATCTACAACGACCCGCGCCGCTTCGGCTTCATGAAGATTTTCGCCCGCAGCGAGATAGAGCGTGAGCCGTTCCTTAGGGATATCGGCCCGGAGCCGCTCGGCAACGCCTTCGACGCGGCGATGCTGGCCGGCGCGCTGGCCGGCAAGAAGACCAGCCTGAAGGCAGCATTGCTTGATCAACGCAACGTCGCCGGGCTCGGCAACATCTATGTCTGCGAGGCGCTGTTCCGCTCGCAGCTCTCGCCGCGGCGGCTGGCCGCGACCTTGGCGACGAAAAAGGGCGAGCCGACCGACCGCGCCGTGCGCCTCGTCGGCGCGATTCACGACGTGCTGAACCTGGCGATCAAAGCCGGTGGCTCGTCGCTGCGCGACCATCGCCAGACGTCCGGTGAGCTCGGCTATTTCCAGCATTCGTTTCAGGTCTATGACCGCGAAGGCGAGACCTGCAAGACTGAGGGCTGTGGCGGGATCGTGAAACGCTTCGTGCAGAACGGCCGTTCGACGTTCTGGTGCCCGAAGTGCCAGAAGTGACGGGCGGTATTATTGTGCGCGGAACGGCCTGACAGGGCCGGCCCGCGTCCTGTCAGGCCGGCCAAAAGATTGACATTCCGGCGGTTTGCCGTATTGATCCCGTCAAATCTCGAAAAGTTCTCTTTTCGACCCGCCGACCGGCCTTTGAGACCGGAGGTCAACGCCCGACAGCGCGATGCGCCCTCGGGCGTAAAAGTGTTTGGAATATCGTCCATCATTCGGATGGCGACGCAGGGTGCGATGATCTGATGTTCGACAATCTGTCGGAAAAGCTTGGCGGAATTCTTGACCGGTTAACCGGTCGCGGATCGCTGTCGGAAGCCGATGTCGACGCCGCGATGCGCGAAGTGCGCCGCGCGTTGCTCGAGGCTGACGTCTCGCTCGACGTCGTCCGCAGCTTCGTCGAACGCGTCCGCGAGCAGGCGATCGGCGCCACCGTCGTCAAGTCGGTCACCCCCGGCCAGATGGTCGTCAAGATCGTCCATGACGAGTTGGTCGCGACGCTCGGCTCCGACGGCGAAGGTGGCATCGATCTCCAGGCCGTGCCGCCGGTGGCCATCATGATGGTCGGTCTGCAGGGCTCCGGTAAGACCACCACCACCGCGAAACTCGCCCGCCGCCTCACCCAGCGCGACAAGCGCAAGGTGCTGATGGCCTCGCTCGACATCTACCGGCCGGCGGCGATGGAGCAGCTCGCGGTGCTCGGTCGCGATCTCGACATCCAGACGCTGCCGATCGTTGCGGGCCAGAAGCCCGCTGATATCGCCAAGCGCGCGCTTTCGGCCGCCAAGCTCGGCGGCTACGACGTCGTGCTGCTGGATACCGCCGGCCGCACCACGCTCGACGAAGAGATGATGTCGGAAGCGGCGGAAATCAAAGCCGTCGCCAACCCGCATGAAGTGCTGCTGGTCGCGGATGCGCTGACCGGTCAGGACGCCGTCAATCTGGCGCGCTCGTTCGACCAGCGCGTCGGCCTCACCGGCATCGTGCTGACGCGCGTGGACGGCGACGGCCGCGGCGGCGCTGCGCTGTCGATGCGCGCGGTCACCGGCAAACCGATCAAGCTGATCGGCACCGGCGAAAAGACCGATGCGCTGGAAGACTTTTACCCCAGCCGCATCGCCGGCCGCATTCTCGGCATGGGCGACGTCGTCTCGCTGGTCGAGAAGGCCGCAGCGCATATCGATGCCGAGAAGGCCGCGCGCACCGCCGAGAAGATGCGCAAGGGCCAGTTCGACCTTGGCGACATGCGCGACCAGCTGATCCAGATGTCCAACATGGGAGGCTTGAGCGGGCTGATGGGCATGATGCCCGGCATCGCCAAGCTGAAGAACCAGATCGCCTCCGCCAATCTCGATGACAAGGTCGTCAAGCGGCAGATCGCCGTCATCGATTCGATGACCCGGCAGGAGCGCAAGAATCCCGACATCCTCAAGGCCAGCCGTAAAAAGAGGATTGCCGCCGGTTGCGGCCTCAAGGTCGAGGAAGTCAACAAGGTGCTGAAGATGCATCGCAACATGGCCGACATGATGAAGGCGATGGGGCAGGGCAAGCGTGGGCCGATGGCCGGCATTGCCCAGGCGATGGGCTTCGGCGGTGGCGGCATGCCGTCGCCGGATCAGATGAAGGCGCTCGCCGAGAAGATGCCGCAAGGTGGCATGCCCGGTCAGATGCCGTCGCTGCCGAAAGAATTTCCGGGTCTCACGGGACTCGGCAAACCGACGCTACCGGGTCTCGGTGGTTTTCCCGGCTTCGGGAAGAAGAAATAACACCCGCTCATTCACTGCTATTGAAACGAAGATCTTAAGGAGAATTCCATGTCCGTCGTTATCCGCCTCGCCCGCGCCGGCACCAAGAAGCGTCCCGTCTATCACGTCGTCGTCGCCGACTCGCGCTTCCCCCGCGATGGTCGCTTCATCGAGCGTCTCGGCTACTTCAACCCGCTGCTCGCCAAGGACAACGAGCTGCGCCTGAAGCTCGACATGGAGAAGGTCAAGGTCTGGCTCGCCAAGGGCGCGCAGCCCTCGGACCGCGTGTCGCGCTTCCTCGATGCCGCCGGCGTTGCCAAGCGCGAAGCCCGCAGCAATCCCGAGAAGGCGATTCCGCGTAAGGAGCGCAAGGTCATCGCTGAAGCCAAGGCCGCTGAAGCCGCTGCCGCCAAGTCGGCCGCCGCTGCTGCCGCCAAGGCGAAGCAGGCTTGATGATCGCAGTCTCATTCCCGGCGCGAAGCGGTTTGCGCCGCGCGCCGCGGCGTGAGGCGCGCTTATGACGACATCGCAAATCTGCGTCGCGCGCATCGGCGCGCCGCATGGCGTGCGCGGCGCGGTCAAGCTGTGGACGTTCACGGAAGATCCGCTGGCGGTGACCGATTACGGCCCGCTGAAAACCAAGGACGGCGGCCGCACGCTGGAGGTCGATACCGTCCGGGAGGCCAATGGCCATCTGGTGGCGACCTTCAAGGGCGTCGCCAGCCGCGAG
>NZ_JAQGJT010000129.1 GCF_028290495.1 Tardiphaga sp. | reverse complement strand
CAGCGCTTGGCGCGGGCTTTGAAGGCGCTCTCTTCGCACCGCTTCCTGACCGAAGCCGCACGCGACATTGACCGCACGGACAGCCCGGTAGGCGAATTCGTCGCGGCGGCGAGCGCGGAGCTGCGGCTCTCATCCGATTTTCCCGATCGCGAGGGCATCAAGGAGCGCATCGCGTCGCGGCTGGAGCGCATCGAGGCCGCCCGCGCCCGGCGCATCCTGCGCGGCACGGGGCTGCTTGCCACCATTGGCGCGACCGCGCCGTTCGTCGGACTGTTCGGCACCGTTTGGGGCATCATGAACAGCTTCATCGGCATTTCGAAATCGCAGACTACTAACCTTGCGGTGGTCGCGCCGGGCATCGCCGAGGCGCTACTGGCGACCGCGATCGGCCTCGTCGCCGCGATCCCGGCCGTGATCATCTACAACCACTTCGCGCGCGTCACGAAGAGCTACATGGAGCAGGTTAGCCGGGCTTCCGGCGCCGCCGGACGGTTGCTGTCGCGCGATCTCGATCGCACCCAGAACAGCGTTCTCGGCTCGCACTCGCGCGCGGCAGAATAATCATGGGCATGTCGCTTTCCGAAAGCTCCGGCGACGAGGATGATTTCGAGGAATCCCACGAGATCAACGTCACGCCGTTCATCGACGTGATCCTGGTGCTGCTGATCATCTTCATGGTCGCAGCGCCGCTCTCCACCGTTGACCTGCCGATCGATCTGCCGACCTCGACGGCGCAGCCGACCAAGAAGCCGGACAAGCCGACCTATGTCAGCATCAAGCCGGATCTCGCGGTGGCGATCGGCGAGACCATGGTCAAGCGCGTCGACCTGATCCGGGCGCTTGATTCCATGCCGGACAGCAACAAGGAAAAACCGATCTTTATTCGTGCCGACCGGGCGGTGCCCTATGGCGAGATGATGGACGTGCTGGAACTGCTGCGTGCCGGTGGCTACACCAAACTCAAGCTGGTGACGCTGGAAGGCGTGCCGGACCCCGGCGCGACGCCGTCCGCGGCCGCCGATAAACCGAAGCCCTGAACGAACTGAAGTCGATGTCCGATATCGATGCAAATGCGCCGTCGCGACGGCTGTGGGTGATTGCGGCGCTTTGCGCCGTGATGCTGCATGGCATCGGCATCGCGCTGGCGGTTGTGCAGATGGACACGGACATTGCCGACGACTCGCTGGGCGCGCCGGCGATCGAGGTCGGGCTGGAAATGATGTCGCCGCGGCTGGAAGCCTCGGACCTGCCACCGGGACCGGACACCGACGCGTCGGCTGCCTCGCCGGCGGTTGCCGAGCAGAAGGCCGAGGTCAAGGAGACCGACCTGCCGAAGGCGATCCCGCAGGAGAGCGAGGATCCCGACCGGGTCGTCACCACTAACGATTCCAAGAAGCCCTCCGAGGAAGAGCCCGAGAAGCAGGCGGTGCAGCAGTCGGCCTCCACGGAGTCGGTGGCCGCCGAAGCGACCGCCATGCCGTCCGTCGAGGCCGCCCAGGAGGCGCCGCGCTCGGTGGCCCCGGCGCAGGGCTCCGGTCAGAGCGCGCAGCGCATGAAGGTGACCTGGCAAAAGGAACTGGTCGCGCATCTCGACAGGCACAAGCGCTATCCGGCCGAGCGCCAGCAGAAGACCGCCGAGATCACCGTCAGTTTCGAGATCGACCGCACAGGCCGCGTGCTCGCCGTCAGCGTCGTGAAAAGCTCCGGCGACAACGCCTTCGACGAAGCCGCCGTCGCGATGGTGCGCCGTTCCGACCCGTTGCCGGCCCCGCCGCCGCTGATTGCCGACGAGGGATTGAGCTTTACCCTGCCGGTGATCTTTCGCGTGAAGGGCAAGGGGTAGTTTCGTCATTTCGAGGAGCCAACGGGTCCGGCTTCGCCGGCCCGATGATAAACTCCGCGACGCGGCAATCCAGAGGGCTGCACGTCGCAAGAACTGGATTGCTTCGTCGCAAGTGCTCCTCGCAATGACGGCTAATACGTCGCGCGGCCGCCGGAAATGTCGAACACCGCGCCGGTCGAGAACGCGCAGTCTTCCGAGGCCAGCCACGCCGCCATCGCGGCCAGTTCCTCGACCAGTACGAAGCGGCCCTTCGGAATCTTCGACAGCATGAAGTCGATATGTTGTTGCGTCATCTGGTCAAAGATTGCCGTCTTCGCCGCCGCCGGCGTGATCGCATTCACCGCGATCTCAAAGCCGGCCAATTCCTTGCCGAGCGATTTGGTCAGCGCGATCAGCCCCGCTTTCGACGCCGAATAATGCGCGGCGTTCGGATTGCCTTCCTTGCCGGCTATCGACGCGATGTTGACGATGCGGCCGTAGTTCTGTTTCACCATGCCGGGCACGATCGCCTTGCAGCAGATGAACGGACCGTCGAGGTTGATGCGCAGCACCTTGCGCCATTCCTCCAGATCGGTGTCCCAGACCGTCTTGTTGATGCCGGCGATGCCTGCATTGTTGACGAGGATGTCGATCTTGCCGAACTCCGCCAACGTCTTGTCGCGCGCCTTCTCGACGGCGGCGAGGTCGGAAACATCGACGCCGACCGCGATCACGCCTGCGCCGATCTGCTTCGCCGTTCGTTCGGCAAACGCAATGTCATGATCCCAGATCGCGACCTTCGCCCCCGATGCCACGAAACGCTCGGTGATCGCCCGCCCAAATCCCTGCGCTCCGCCTGTAACCACGGCGCAGCGGCCGTTCAAATCGATCTTGTTCATGAGAAGAATCCTTTTTGGAATTGCCTTGGAGATCTCACAATTGTCATTCCGGGGTGCATTCCAACTGGAGAAGCCGGTTGGAGTGCAGACCTGGAATCCCGAGATGTTCAACCATCTCGGGATTCCCCGCCGCTCCAATCGGAGCGGCTGAGGTTCGCTTGCAGCTGACGCTGCCCGGGCCCCGGAATGACATCAACTACAGCGTCCAGCCGCCATCGATGACATGCGCGACGCCGGTGGTGAATGAACTCTCGTCGCTGGCGAGATACACCGCGAGCGCTGCAATTTCGTCGGCGGTGCCGAGCCGTCCCATCGGCTGCCGCGAGACGAACATCTCGCGGCCGTTCGGGCCGGCCGCCGCGGCGCGGTCGAGCATCGAGGGCGTCTCGATGGTGCCGGGGCAGATGCAGTTGCAGCGAATGCCCTTGGTGATGAAGTCCGCCGCTACCGCGCGGGTCAGCGCCGCCACCGCGGCCTTGGTCGCGCCGTACACGTAGCGGTTCGGTGCGGCCTTGAACACGCCGGCTGCGGAGGCGATGTTGACGATCGAGCCGCGGCCGCCCTCCAGCATCCCCGGCAGGAACGAACGGATTGTTCGGTGCATCGACTTCACATTGATGTCGAACGAAAAATCCCATTCGTCATCGGAGCATTCCAGCACCGTGCCGTGGTGCACGAAGCCGGCGGCGTTGAGCAGGATATCGACCTTGCCGACGCGCTTGGCCATCGCCGCCACCGCCGCGCTGTCGCGCACGTCGAGTTTTGCGACCTCGATGCCGTCCTTTCCGAGCTCCGCGACGCCGGCCTCGTTGAGGTCGGTCGCAAACACCGTCGCGCCTTCGCGCGCGAACGCCAGCGCGCAGGCGCGGCCGATGCCGGCGGCACCCGCGGTGACGAAGGCGCGCTTGCCTTTCAGGCGATCGGACATGTGGTTCTCCTGTTTATGTTTCTTTGCGAAATTTTAAACTGTCGTTTCGGGTCTGCATCAGCCGGCGAAGCCGGCTGATGCAGACCCGAAACCTCGAGATGTTCATCGTCCCATATCGAGATTCCGGGTTCGCTCGCGCGGATGCGCTAGCGCCCCGGAATGACAGGCTTAGTGATTATGCCGCGCGGTGCCGATCTTGCCGGCGATGTCGTGATAGCGCGTGGCGAGTTCCAGGCACGCGCCGGTGGCCTGCTGGCCGACCGTCGAACGGTACAGTTCCTGCCACGGCGTCTGGTGCGCGGGGTACTTGAAGCCGCCCGCGGCCTTCAGCGCCGCGCGACGCGCCTTCACCTCATCGTCGGAGATCAGGATATTGGCGCTGCCGACATTCAGATCGACCCGCACCATGTCTCCGGTGCGCAGGATCGCCAGACCGCCATCGGCCGCGGCCTCCGGCGTCGCGTTCAGGATGGAGGGCGAGCCGGACGTGCCGGACTGCCTTCCGTCGCCGATGCACGGCAGCGAGTGGATGCCGCGCTTGATCAAGGCTGCGGGCGGCTGCATGTTCACCACTTCCGCGCCGCCGGGGTAGCCGATCGGTCCGGTGCCGCGCACGAACAGGATGCAGTGCTCGTCGATCGCGAGTTCCTCGTCGTCGATGCGGTGGTGATAATCCTCCGGCCCCTCGAACACGATCGCGCGGCCCTCGAAGGCGTTGGGATCTTTCGGGTTGGCGAGGTAGCGATCGAAGAACTCCTTCGAGATCACCGAGGTCTTCATGATCGCGGAATCGAACAGATTGCCGCGCAGCACCAGGAAGCCGGCATCCTTTACCAGCGGCTTGTCGTAGCTCCAGATCACGTCATTGTCAGGCAGCGGCGCCTTTGCGCAGTTCTCGCCCATTGTTTGGCCGTTCACCGTCAGCGCGTCTTCGTGGATCTTCTTGTGCTGCATCAATTCGCGCACCACCGACGGCACGCCGCCGGCGCGGTGATACTCCTCGCCGAGATAGAAGCCGGCGGGCTGCATGTTGACCAGCAGCGGGACGGCGTGGCCGACGCTCTGCCAGTCGTCGATCGAGAGTTCGACACCGATGTGCCGCGCCAGCGCGTTGATATGGATCGGTGCATTGGTCGAGCCGCCGATCGCCGAATTGACGACGATGCAGTTCTCGAACGCTTTTCGCGTCAGAATGTCGGACGGCTTGAGGTCTTCCCACACCATCTCGACGATGCGGCTGCCGGTCTCATAGGCGATCTGGCCCCGCTCGCGATACGGCGCCGGGATAGCGGCGCAGCCGGGCAGCGACATGCCCAGAGCTTCCGCCAGCGAGTTCATTGTCGAGGCGGTTCCCATCGTGTTGCAATGGCCAACCGAAGGCGCGGAGGAGGCGACCAGCGTCATGAACTCCTCGTAGTCGATCTCGCCGGCGGCCAGCCGCTCGCGCGATTTCCACACCACGGTGCCGGAACCCGTGCGCGCGCCGTCATGCCAGCCATTCAGCATCGGTCCGCCGGACAGCACGATCGCCGGAAGATTCACTGTCGCTGCCGCCATCAGGCAGGCTGGCGTGGTCTTGTCGCATCCGGTGGTCAACACCACGCCGTCCAAGGGATAGCCGAACAGTATTTCGACGAGGCCGAGATAAGCGAGGTTGCGGTCGAGCGCGGCGGTCGGCCGCTTGCCGGTTTCCTGGATCGGATGCACCGGGAACTCCATCGCCAGCCCGCCGGCCGCGGTGATGCCTTCGCGGACCCGCTTGGCCAACTCGAGGTGATGCCGGTTGCACGGCGAAAGGTCGTTTCCGGTCTGCGCGATGCCGATGATCGGTTTGCCGGACTGCAGTTCGTGCCGCGTCAAACCGTAGTTCAGATAGCGCTCAAGATAGAGTGCGGTCATCGCCGGATTGTGCGGATCGTTGAACCACTCGCTGGAGCGGAGTTTGCGCCGGACGATCCCGGCGAGGGGCTTGTTCATCATTTCTCCCGCAGCGCACACTTGATCGGTGCGTCATGATATTTCGCTTTGGCGATTGATGGTTGCATGCCAAGGCCGGCTCCGCAACGTCATGTGAGCAGGGGTGCCCTACGACTATCATCCAACGACAAGGCAAAAATTTTCTGCTATGACACCGCCAACAGACGCCGCGGCTTGCCGCAGGACGTCCGACTACCTGGAGGGGAATGGCATGGCGTCTGTGCAGATCCACGACGTGCGTAAGTCTTTCGGCGGGTTTGAAGTTCTCCACGGGGTATCGGTCCCGATCGAGGACGGCGCCTTTGTCGTGCTGGTCGGTCCCTCCGGCTGCGGAAAATCCACGCTGCTGCGAATGCTCGCCGGCCTGGAAAAGATCACCTCTGGTACGATTTCGATTGGGGACCGCATCGTCAACGACGTGCAGCCGAAAGAACGCGATATCGCGATGGTATTCCAGAATTACGCATTATACCCGCACATGACCGTCGCCGATAATATGGGCTTCTCGCTGAAGCTGCGCGGCGCCGACAAGAGCGAGATTTCGACCAAGGTCAACCGCGCCGCCGATATTCTTGACCTGCGCCGGCTGCTCGACCGTTACCCGCGGCAGCTCTCCGGCGGCCAGCGCCAGCGCGTCGCGATGGGCCGCGCCATCGTCCGCGACCCGCAGGTATTTTTGTTTGACGAGCCGCTGTCCAACCTCGACGCCAAGCTGCGGGTGGCGATGCGCGCCGAGATCAAGGAACTGCACCAGCGGCTCAAGACCACCACGGTCTACGTTACCCACGACCAGATCGAGGCCATGACCATGGCCGACAAGATCGTGGTGATGCAGGACGGCATCGTCGAGCAGATGGGCGCGCCGTTGGAACTCTACGATCGCCCCGACAACAAGTTCGTGGCCGGTTTCATCGGCTCGCCGGCGATGAATTTTCTCGAGGGCACGCTGAAGGTCAACGGCGGCCAACCCTGGGTCGAAACTGCTAACGGTGCGCGGCTGCCGGTCGCCGCCGCGCCTGCGGCGTCGAATGGCAAGGCCGTGACCTACGGCATTCGTCCCGAGCATCTCGAATTCGCAGATGACGGTATCGAGGCCGAGATCATCGTGGTCGAGCCGACCGGCTCCGAGACCCAGATCGTTGCCCGCATCGGCACGCAGGACATCATCGCGATCTTCCGCGACCGCCGCCAGGTCGCGCCCGGCGACAAGGTCCACCTGCGCCCGCGCGCCAGCGCGGCGCATCTGTTCGACAAGGACACGGGCAAGCGTATCTGAATCAATTTCAAATCATTGGTCGATCAACGAACCAATAAACAGGGAGAAGATGAAAGATGACTGGATTTACACCGGATCGCCGATCTCTGCTCAAGGGCGGTGCGATTACGCTAGCCGCCGCGGCGACCATGTCTGCCGATCAACTGCTCGGCTACGCCAAGGCCTGGGCGCAGGCGTCACCGTGGAAGCCGGAAGCCGGCGCGAAGATCAACCTGCTGCGCTGGAAGCGCTTTGTGGAGGCCGAGGATGTGGCTTTCATGAAGATCGTTGATGCCTTCCAGAAGGCGACCGGCACCACGATCACTGTCTCCAACGAATCCTATGACGACATCCAGCCCAAGGCGTCGGTCGCGGCGAACACCGGGCAGGGCCTCGATATGGTGTGGGGCCTGTACTCGCTGCCGTTCCTGTTTCCGAGCAAGTGCATGGACGTCACCGATGTCGCCGAATATCTCGGCAAGAAGAATGGCGGCTGGGCCGCATCGGGCGAGCAATACGGCAAGTATAATGGCAAGTGGATCGGTGTGCCCGTCGCTGCCACCGGCGGCCTCGTCAACTACCGCGTCGCCGCCGCCGAGAAGGCCGGCCACAAGACCTTCCCGGACGATCTCGCAGGTATGCAGGATCTCTTCAAGGGCATGAACAAGAATGGTACGCCGGGCGGCATGGCGCTTGGCCACGCTTCCGGCGACGCCAATGGCTGGGTGCACTGGGCGCTGTGGGCGCATGGCGGCAAGCTGATCGACAAGGATAACAAGGTCGTCATCAACTCGCCGGAAACCGCCAAGTCGCTGGAATACGTCAAGTCGCTGTACGACAATTTCATTCCCGGCACCGCGTCGTGGAACGACTCGTCGAACAACAAGGCGTTCCTTGCCGGGCAGTT
Source organism: Tardiphaga sp. (assembly GCF_028290495.1). Lineage (GTDB taxonomy): Bacteria > Pseudomonadota > Alphaproteobacteria > Rhizobiales > Xanthobacteraceae > Tardiphaga. The sequence continues at coordinate 15,299 of NZ_JAQGJT010000129.1, read as the reverse complement.
GCACATCACCACCAACGGCATCTCGATCTATGTCACGGCGAAGAAGGAGGCCCCCGCAATTGCCGAGGACATGAACCACGCGCATCTGCCCAAGGGTCTGGACGGCAAGCGCCGTGAATTGCATCTCGGCTTCCCGATCCTGATCTTCTCCTTCACCAAGTTCCCGCAGGCCTGCAAGGCGTTCACCGCCTTCCTGATGGAGCCCGAGCAGTTCAACCCGTGGGTCGAATCCGCGCAGGGTTATCTGTCGCCGTTCCTCAACGCCTACGAGAAGAACCCGATCTGGACGGCCGATCCGAAGAACACGCCGTACCGCGACGTGGCTACTTCGGCGTCGACCCCGGCGGGCGAGGCGCAGATGAGCGAGAACGCGGCGGCGGCGATTGCCGACTTCGTGGTGGTCGACATGTACGCCAACTTCTGCACCGGCCGCGAAGACGTGAAGACCGCGATGGGTTCGGCGGAACGCGCCGCCAAGCGCATCTTCCGCGCGTGATGATAGAGGCCGGCGCGGAGTGATCCGCGCCGGCCTCTCCGCCGTCATTGCGAGCGAAGCGAAGCAATCCAGAAAACCGCAAGGAAAGGCTGGATTGCTTCGTCGCAAGGGCTCCTCGCAATGACGATCTGAACCGACCAACCGGAGCTGCAATGGAATGACCACCCTCCAGACGTCGCTACCATCAGCTACCCGCCATGTCGGAAAATCCTCGGCATGGGACCGGCTGCGTACCAACCGCAACTGGCTGGCGCTGTGGTTCATGATGCCGGCGGCGGCATTCCTGATCCTGTTTCTGGCCTATCCGCTGTTTCTCGGCGTCTGGATGAGTTTTACGGACGACCGCATCGGCCGGGCCGGCGTGTTCGTTGGCCTTGAGAACTATGAGTGGTTGAAAGACGACTCGATCTTTTGGCTCTCGGTGTTCAACACGTTACTTTATACGATCGTCGCGTCCGCCATCAAATTTGTCGTCGGGCTGTATCTCGCGCTGCTGTTGAACCGCCACATGCCGTTCAAGGCGCTGATCCGCGCCGCGGTGCTGATCCCATTCATCGTGCCGACCGTGCTGTCGGCCATCGCGTTCTGGTGGATCTACGATTCCCAGTTCTCGATCATATCGTGGTCGCTGATCAAAATGGGTCTGATCGACCACAACATTAATTTCCTCGGCGACAGTAACATGGCGCGCGGCAGCGTGATCTTCGCCAATATCTGGCGTGGCGTGCCGTTCGTCGCCATCACGCTGCTGGCCGGGCTGCAAACGGTGTCGCCATCTTTGTATGAGGCAGCCACATTGGACGGCGCGACCTCCTGGCAGCGCTTCCGTTTCATCACCTATCCCCTGCTGACGCCGATCATCGCGGTCGTGATGACCTTCTCGGTGCTGTTCACCTTCACCGACTTCCAGCTGATCTGGGCACTGACCCGCGGCGGGCCAGTCAACGCCACCCATCTGATGGCGACGCTGAGCTATCAGCGCGGCATTCTCTCCGGCCGGCTCGGGGAGGGGGCGGCGATTGCCACCGCGATGATTCCGTTCCTGATGGCGGCGATTGCAATCTCCTGGTTCGGCATGCAACGCCGCAAGTGGCAGCAAGGCACTGACAATGACTGATCACGTAGCCGACCAGCACCGCGTCGTGCCTGCTGCGACCATCGAGCAGGACGACCACAGCGAGGGTATGACCTACCTGGAGTCGCTGCCGCGCCGCATCGTCACGCTGTACATCCCGCTGTTCATCATCGTGGTGATCCTGCTGTTCCCGTTCTACTGGATGGCGCTGACCTCGATCAAACCTGACGAACAGCTGATCGACATGGAGCGGTTCAATCCGTTCTGGGTGATCAAGCCGACGCTGAAGCACATCAACAAGCTTCTGTTCGAGACTAACTATCCGCGCTGGCTGTGGAACACGATGTATGTCGCCGCAGCAGCCACCACGTTGTCGATCATCGCTTCGGTGCTCGCCGCCTATGCGATCGTGCGGCTGCGCTTTCGCGGCGCGGAAGTGGTCGGCGCCACGATCTTCATGGCGTATCTGGTGCCGCCGTCGATCCTGTTCATCCCGTTGGCCACCGTGATCCAGGCCTACGGCCTGTTCGACTCGCCGCTGTCGCTGATCCTGATCTATCCGACGTTGCTGATCCCGTTCTCGACCTGGCTTCTGATGGGTTACTTCAAGACCATTCCGTTCGAGCTGGAGGAATGCGCGCTGATCGACGGCGCCTCGCGCTGGCAGATCCTGGTCAAGATCATCGTGCCCTTGGCGGTGCCCGGCCTGATATCTGCGTTCATCTTCTCGTTCACGCTTTGTTGGAACGAATTCATCTACGCGCTGACCTTCCTGCAATCGACCCAGAACAAGACCGTGCCGGTGGCCATCGTCAACGAATTCGTTGATGGCGACATCTACAAATGGGGATCGCTGATGGCCGGCGCGCTGGTTGGCTCCTTGCCGCTGGTGATCCTGTATGCGTTCTTCGTCGAACATTATGTGTCGGCGATGACCGGAGCGGTGAAGGAATAGTCCGCTGTCGTTTCGGGGCGGGAGCGGCGCCAGCCGCGAGCGAACCCGGAACCTCGACATGGCGAAACATTTCGGAGGTCCGGGTTCGCGCATCCCTGGCGCGCTGTGCGCCCCGGAACGACAAAAAAGCAATCAAGAAAAGGAAATCGCTCTTGCACATCCTCATCCTCGGCGCTGCCGGCATGGTCGGCCGCAAGCTCACTGAAAAACTGGTGCGCGACGGCCGCCTCGGCAACACCGATATTACTAAATTGACGCTGCAGGACGTGGTGGCGCCCGCAAAGCCCGCGACCTCCATCCCGGTCGAACTCGTCACCTCCGACTTCGCCGACGCCGGCACCGCCGGACCGCTCGTGGCGAGCAGACCTGACGTCATTTTCCATCTCGCCGCCATCGTCTCCGGCGAGGCCGAGGCTGAGTTCGACAAGGGCTATCGCATCAATCTGGACGGCACGCGGTTTCTGATCGATGCGATCCGCGCCATCGGCCGCGGTTACAAGCCACGCCTCGTCTTCACCTCGTCGATTGCCGTGTTCGGTGCGCCTTTCCCGGAAAAAATCGGCGACGAGTTCTTCCACACCCCGCTCACCTCTTACGGCACGCAGAAGTCGATCTGCGAAATGCTGATTGCCGATTACACCCGCAAGGGATTCCTCGACGGCATCGGCATCCGGCTGCCGACCATCTGCGTACGGCCGGGTACGCCGAACAAGGCGGCGTCCGGCTTCTTCTCCAACATCATCCGCGAGCCATTGTCGGGCAAGGAAGCGATCCTGCCAGTCGGCGAGGACGTTCGCCACTGGCACGCCTCGCCGCGCTCGGCCGTCGGCTTCCTCGCGCATGCCGGCACGATGGACCTTGCGGCGATGGGCGCGCGCCGCAATCTCTCGATGCCCGGCATGTCGGTGACGGTGGGCGAACAGATCGCGGCGCTGGAGCGCGTCGCCGGCAAGAGCGTGGTGGCCCGCATCGTCAGACAGACAGACCCGGTGATCACCGGCATCGTCTCCGGTTGGCCACGCGATTTCGTCACTGACCGCGCGCTCGGCCTCGGCTTCACCACTGCCGAGAAGACCTTCGACGACATCATCCGCATCCATATCGAGGATGAACTGGGCGGCAAATTCGTCAATTGAAATCTCGCCCGCAACGCCCACAGACCTCATCCTGAGGAGCGGCCATTCAGCCGCGTCTCGAAGGATGGCGACGATCTCTTCACGGTTCGAGACGGCGCCAGGAGGCGCCTCCTCACCATGAGGGTGTGAGCGGGGGGATCGAAGCGCCTCGCATTTCCCAACGCAGGGCTGGATTGCGTCGCAAGGGTCCCGGCAATGACGAATTGATCTGCCGTTCCGTGTGTCTATATTGAGCGCAACAACAGACACACGGGAGAGACCGCCATGACCGCCAGCATCGTTGGATGGGCGCATACGCCGTTCGGCAAGTTCGATACCGAGACGGTTGAAAGCCTCGTCGTCCGCGTCGCCACCGAGGCGATGGCCGATGCCGGCATCCGCGCTGCCGATGTCGATGAAATCGTGCTCGGCCATTTCAACGCCGGCTTCTCGCCACAGGACTTTACGGCCTCGCTGGTGCTGCAGGCCGATCCGGCGCTGCGCTTCAAGCCCGCGACCCGCGTCGAAAACGCTTGCGCGACAGGCTCTGCGGCCGTTCACGCCGGCGTTAAATCGATCGCCGCCGGCACCGCAAAAATCGTTCTCGTTGTCGGCGTCGAGCAGATGACGCGGACGCCGGGGCCAGAGATCGGCAAGAACCTGCTGCGCGCTTCTTACCTGCCGGAAGACGGCGAAACCCCCGCGGGCTTTGCCGGCGTGTTCGGCGGCATCGCGCAGAAGTATTTCCAGAAATACGGCGATCAGTCCGATGCGCTGGCGATGATCGCCGCCAAGAACCACGCCAATGGCGTGCACAATCCCTATGCGCAGATGCGCAAGGATTTCGGCTTCGAGTTCTGCCGCTCCGAAAGCGACAAGAACCCGTTCGTCGCCGGTCCCCTCAAGCGCACTGACTGCTCGCTGGTGTCGGACGGCGCGGCGGCGCTGGTGCTGACCGACTCTGAGACTGCGAAAACGATGGGCAAGGCCGTGACCATCAAGGCCACGGCGCATGCGCAGGATTTCCTGCCGATGTCGAAGCGCGATATTTTGTTGTTCGAGGGCTGCACGGTCGCCTGGCAGCGCGCGCTGGAAGCCGCCAGCATCACGCTCGACGATCTCTCGTTCGTCGAAACCCATGACTGCTTCACCGTCGCCGAACTGATCGAATACGAGGCGATGGGCCTGACGCCGCGCGGGCAGGGCGCCCGCGCCATCAAGGAAGGCTGGGTGCAGAAAGACGGCAAGCTGCCGGTCAATCCGTCCGGCGGATTGAAAGCCAAGGGCCATCCGATCGGTGCCACTGGCGTCTCCATGCATGTGCTGAGTGCGATGCAGCTGCTCGGGCAGGCGCCGGAAGGCATGCAGATCAAGAACGCCAAGCTCGCCGGCATCTTCAACATGGGCGGTGCCGCGGTGGCGAACTATGTCTCAGTGCTCGAGCCCGCGAAGTAACGCATGAATATCGCACAATGGCTGGCGGCGTCGGGGCGGCTGCATCCGCATGCCCCGGCGCTGCTCAACGGTACCCGGGTCGAGGCCGACTACGCGGCGTTCGCCCGCCGTGCCGCTTCGATCGGCGCCGGCCTGAAACGTGATTTCGGCATCGCGCCCGGCGACCGCGTCGCTCTGTTCATGTCGAACTCCACGCAGTACCTCGAATGCCTCTATGCGGTGTGGTGGATCGGCGCGGCAGTGATCCCGATCAATGCCAAGCTGCACGCCCGCGAGGCGGCGTGGATCTGTGACAATGCCGGGTCAATGCTGGCCCTGGTCGATGACGACAGCGCCGCGGCATTGTCCGCGGTGATGGAAGACCTGCCGGACGCGATGCAGATGCTGTCCGTCGACAGCGCCGGCTATCGCCTCCTGCAACATGACGATGGCGGCACACCGGAGCCATTGCCGTGCGACGACCACGATCTCGCGTGGCTGTTCTACACCTCCGGCACCACCGGTCGTCCGAAGGGCGTGATGCTCAGCCACGCCAATCTGGTGGCGATGTCGCTGTGCTATCTCTCCGACGTCGATCAGGTGTCGCGAGAGGACGCCGTGCTCTACGCCGCGCCGATCTCGCACGGCGCAGGCCTGTACAACTTCATCCACGTCCGGATGGCCGCGCGCCATGTCGTGCCGGAATCCGGTGGCTTCGATGCTAACGAGGTGCTGACGCTGGGGCGCGAGTTGAACCATGTCGCGATGTTCGCGGCACCCACCATGGTGCGGCGCCTCGTCGATGCCGCGAAGAAACGTGGTGAGATCGGCGAGGGCCTGCGCACCATCGTCTATGGCGGCGGGCCGATGTATCTGGCCGATATTCGCGACGCCATCGCCGTGATGGGCCAGCGCTTCGTGCAAATCTACGGCCAGGGTGAATCGCCGATGACCATCACCTCGCTGCCGCGGTCGTGGCATGCCGACACCGATCATCCCCGTTATCTCGAACGGTTGGCCTCGGTCGGCACCGCGCAAAGCGTGATGCAGGTCCGCATCACCGGCGCCGACGGCCAGCCATTGCCGGCGGGCGAGACCGGCGAGATCGAGGCCAAGGGCCCGGTGGTAATGCTCGGCTACTGGGACAACGACAAGGCCAATGCCGAAACCCTGCAAGACGGCTGGCTGCGCACCGGCGATGTTGGCCACCTCGACGCGGACGGCTTCCTCACGCTGTCGGATCGTTCCAAGGACGTCATCATTTCCGGCGGTACCAACATCTATCCGCGCGAGGTCGAGGAGGCCTTGCTGACGCATCCCGATGTCCACGAGGTGTCGGCGATCGGCGTGCCCGATCCGGAATGGGGCGAGATCGTCGTCGCCTGCGTGGTGCGGGAACCCGGCAGCACCATTGATGACGCCGCGCTCGATAGTCATTGCCTGAGCGCCATCGCCCGCTTCAAGCGCCCGAAGCGATATGTCTTTCTCGATGCCCTGCCGAAGAACAATTACGGCAAGGTGCTGAAGACCGAACTGCGCGAGAGAATGAAAGAGTAGGCCGTCTGTTACCCTTCAGGGGAGGCTGAGAAAGAGCGCACCCCGTCTCGCGCATAGAGCCCCGCGCCGCCGGGCCTTGATCTTGCGCGGGCCATGCCGTTACTAGGCCCGGAATGACGGCGCCAGAGCGTCGCGAAGCATCATCGCCGGGAGCGGACGCCGATATGGGACCACTGAACGGGGTCAGGATCATCGACATGACGTCGGTGATGATGGGGCCATATGCGACCCAGATGCTCGGCGATTACGGCGCCGACGTCATCAAGGTCGAGCCGCCCGATGGTGACGTGGTTCGCAATATCGGGCCGATGCGCAATCCCGGCATGGGACCAATCTTCCTCAATACCAACCGCAGCAAACGCTGCATCTGTCTCGACCTCAAGCAGGATGCCGGCCGCGACGCTCTGCTGAAGCTGATCGAGACAGCTGACGTGCTGGTCTACAACGTTCGCCCGCAGGCGATGGCGCGGCTCAATCTCGGTTACGAGGTGCTGGCGCAGATCAATCCGCGACTGATCTATGCCGGCGTGTTCGGTTTCAGCCAGAGCGGTCCCTACGCCGCCAAGCCGGCCTATGACGATCTGATCCAGGGGGCTACCGCGCTGCCGGCGTTGACCGCGCGCATCAGCGACGGCGTGCCGCGGTACGTGCCGAACGCGCTGGTCGATCGTATCGTCGGCCTCACCGCCGTGGGCGCCATCCTCGCCAGCGTCGTGCACCGCGATCGCACCGGCGAGGGGCAACGCGTCGATATTCCGATGTTCGAGACCATGGCGAGCTTCATGATGGGCGATCACATGGGCGGGCTCACCTTCGATCCGCCGCTCGATAAAGGCGGCTATGCCCGGCATCTGTCGCGGGATCGCAGGCCGTACCAGACCTCCGACGGCTACATCTGCGCCATGGTCTATAACGACAAACAGTGGCGCAGCTTCATGACCGCGGTTGGCCGCGAGGATCTGCTGTCCGATCCGATCTATGCCAGCTTCGCGCAGCGCATCGCCCATATCGATGTCGTCAACGGCCAGCTGGCGAGCATCTTCCTGACGCGGTCGACGGCTGAATGGATCGAGCTGCTCGAGGAGGCCGACGTTCCGTCGCTGCCGATGCACGATCTCGAAAGCATGATGCTGGACCCGCACATGGTGGCGACCGACTTCTTCCAGAAGACCGAGCACCCGACCGAAGGCCCGGTCCGCAACATGAAGGTATCGGCGACCTGGTCGAAGACGCCGGTGGCGCCGACGCGGCTGGCATCGCGGCTTGGCGCGCAGAGCGCCGAGGTTCTCACCGAAGCCGGCTATTCCGAAGCGGAAATCGCCAAATTGTTTGAACTGGGCGTGATCAAGATGCCGGCGCCCGACATCTCGCAGGTCTGAGCGCATGGATTTCGCCTACGACGCCAACCAGGAAGCTATCCGCGACGCGATCGAGAAGATCTGCGTGCGCTTCGACGATGCCTACTGGCTGAGAAAGGACAAGGAAGGCGGCTTCCCCGCTGACTTCCATCAGGCGATGGCGCAGGCCGGTTGGCTCGGCATCTGCATTCCCGAACAATATGGCGGCTCCGGCCTGGGGATCACCGAAGCCGCAATCATGATGCGGACGATTTCACAATCCGGGGCCGGGATGTCCGGCGCGTCGGCGATCCACATGAATGTGTTCGGGCTCAATCCCGTCGTGGTGTTCGGCACGCCCGAGCAATGCGCGCGGATGCTGCCCGGCATTGTCGATGGCAGCGAGCGGGCGTGCTTCGCGGTTACCGAACCGAACACCGGCCTCAACACGACGCAGCTCAAGACCCGCGCGGTGCGCGATGGCGACAAATATGTCGTCAACGGCCAGAAGGTGTGGATCTCGACGGCACAGGTCGCCGAGAAGATTCTGCTGCTGGCACGGACCACGCCGCTGGAAGACGTCAAGAAGCCGACGCACGGTCTCAGCCTGTTTTATACCGACTTTGATCGCTCGAAGATTGCGGTGCACGAGATCGAGAAGATGGGCCGCAAGGCTGTCGACTCCAACGAGCTCTTCATCGAGAATTTCGAGATTCCGGTCGCAGACCGCATCGGCGAGGAAGGCCGCGGCTTCGACTACATCCTGCACGGCATGAACCCCGAGCGCATCCTGATCGCCGCCGAAGCGGTCGGTCTCGGCCAGCTCGCGCTGTCACGCGCCTCCGCCTATGCCAAGAACCGCATCGTGTTCAACCGGCCGATCGGCCAGAACCAGGCGATCCAGCATCCCCTGGCGAAGAACTGGATGGAGCTGGAGGCTGCCTGGCTGATGGTGCTGTCGGCCGGCTGGCAATATGACAAGGGCTTGCCTTGCGGACCTGCGGCCAACGCCGCCAAATATCTCGCGGGCGAGGCGGGCTATCAGGCCTGCGAGCAGGCGGTGATGACGCATGGCGGCTTCGGCTACGCCAAGGAATATCACGTCGAGCGTTACTTGCGGGAATCCCTGATCCCGCGCATCGCGCCGATCAGCCCGCAGCTCATCCTGTCCTTCATCGCCGAGCGTGTCCTCGGTCTGCCGAAGTCGTATTGAGATGAGCTTCATTACCGGCGTCGGCCTGACCCCGTTCGGCAAGCATGAAGGCGCGTCCACGCTCGATCTGATGAGCACGGCCGCGCAAGCCGCCATCACCGATGCCGGCCTCAAGCGTGCCGATATCGACGGCTTTCTGTGCGGCTATTCCACCACCATGCCGCACATCATGCTGGCGACCGTGTTCGCCGAGCATTTCGGCATCACACCGTCCTACGCGCACGCCATTCAGGTCGGCGGCGCGACGGGCATGGCGATGGCGATGCTGGCGCATACGCTGGTCGATGCCGGTGTCGCCCGGCACATCCTTGTTGTCGGCGGGGAGAACCGGCTGACCGGGCAGAGCCGCGATGCTTCGATCCAGGCGCTGGCGCAGGTCGGTCACCCCACCTATGAAGTGCCGCTCGGGCCGACCATCCCGGCCTATTACGGCCTCGTCGCCAACCGATACATGCATGAATATGGCGTGACGCAGGAAGACCTCGCCGAATTCGCCGTCCTGATGCGCGCGCATGCGCTGACGCATCCCGGCGCGCAGTTTCACGAACCTATCACGGTGGCCGACGTGATGGCCTCGAAACCCATCGCCACGCCGCTGAAGCTGCTGGACTGCTGCCCGGTGTCTGATGGCGGCGCGGCTTTCGTCATCAGCCGTGAGCCGACCGGCGAGATCGGCATCCGCGTGCGCGGCGCGGCGCAGGCGCATACCCATCAGCATGTCACCGCCGCGCCCGCACTCTCCGAACTCGGCGCCGAGATCGCCATCGCCCGCGCCAGGAAGGCCTCCGGCATCGCGATCTCCGATGTGCGCTATGCCGCCGTCTATGACAGCTTCACCATCACGCTGGCCATGCTGCTGGAAGACCTTGGCTTGGCCGGCCGCGGCGAGGCGGCGGCGCGGGTTCGCGCCGGGCATTTCGGCCGCGACGGCGCGATGCCTCTCAATACGCATGGCGGGCTGTTGAGCTACGGCCATTGCGGCGTCGGCGGCGCGATGGCGCATCTGGTCGAGACGCATCTGCAGATGACCGGCCGCGCGCAAAACCGCCAGGTCCGCGATGCCTCGGTGGCGCTGCTGCATGGCGACGGCGGCGTGCTGTCGTCGCATGTCAGCATGTTTCTGGAGCGGGTGAGATGAGCGGCGGAGCACGGATCGACGACTGGACGGTGGGCGCGGAGACGATCGTCTATCAATCCTGCGCCGCCTGCGGCGCCACGCAATATTTTCGCCGCAGTTTTTGCGCCGCCTGCGGCGCGGCGGACCCGCAGGACAAGCGCGCCGGCGGCGAGGGTGTCGTCTTTGCTACCTCGGTGGTGGCCCGCGCCGCCACGGCAGAGGCGCGTGCGCACGTGCCTTACAATATCGTGCTGATCGACGCCGCCGAAGGTTTTCGCATGATGGCGCATGGCGACAATGATCTTGAAATCGGCGACCGGGTGACGGCGGGATTTCGACGCTTCACCGATCGCCTCGTTCCATACTTTACAAGGACCTGGTCATGACTCGTCTGCGTGCCGCGCTCGACCCGAAATCCGTCGCCATCATCGGTGCGTCGGAAAACCCCAACAAGGTCGGCGGCCGGCCGGTGCACTACCTCGACAAGTTCGGTTTTCGCGGCAAGATTTTCCCGATCAATCCGTCGCGCCCCGAGGTGCAGGGCCATAAATGCTACAAGAGCCTCGCCGACCTGCCGGAGGCGCCGGAAATGGTGATCATCGCGGTCGCCGGCGACAACGCCATCGGCGCGGTGGAGGACTGCGCGGCGCATGGCGTCAAGGTCGCGGTGGTGATGGCGTCGGGATTCGGCGAGGTCGACGCGGTGGCCGGCAAGGCCAAGGAGCGCCGCATGGTCGAAGCCGCGCATAAAACCGGCATGCGCATCGTCGGCCCGAATTCGCAAGGCCTGGCCAATTTCGGCACCGGCGCGATCGCGAGCTTTTCCACCATGTTCATGGACATGGACCGCGCCGAAGGCCATGTCGCCATGCTGAGCCAGAGCGGCGCGCTCTCCACCGTGCCGGTCGGTTTCCTGCGCCAGCGCGGCATCGGCACGCGTCACACCCACGCCACCGGCAACGACGCCGACATCACCGTCGGCGAGCTCGCGGTCGCGGTGGCGGAGGATCCGGAAGTCAAGCTGTTGCTGCTGTATCTGGAGAGCATACCGGACAAGAAATATCTCGAGGAACTTGCGGCGGTCGCGCTGGATCGCGACCTGCCGATCATCGCGCTGAAATCGGGGCGTTCCGAGGCCGGTCGCCAGGCGGCGCAGTCGCACACCGGTGCGCTCGCCAATGAGGACCGCGTGGTCGATGCGTTCTTCGAGCATCACGGCATCTGGCGCGCACCCGACATGCGCGGCCTCGTGGAAGCCACGGAGCTTTATCTGAAAGGCTGGAAGCCGAAGGGCCGGCGGCTGGTCGCGATCAGCAATTCGGGCGCCGTCTGCGTGATGACGGCGGACGCCGCGACCAATGTCGGCATGCCGATGGCGAAACTGGCCGATGAGACGGACAAGAAGCTAAAAGGCATCCTGCCGAGCTTTGCCACCACCACCAATCCGATCGATCTCACCGCGGCGCTGCTCTCCAACAGCCGGCTGTTCGGCGACATCCTGCCGGTGATTGCCGAAGATCCCGCGGCGGACGCGTTCTTGATCGGCGTGCCGGTGGCGGGACCCGGCTACGACGTCGAGGCTTTTGCGCGCGATGCCGCTGCGTTCGGCAGGCAGACCGGCAAGCCGCTGGTGATCGCAGCCACGCAACGCAGCGTCGCGGAGCAGTTTTCCGCCGAGGGCTGCACCGTGTTTCCGACCGAGACCGAGGCGGTCACGGCGCTGCACCAGTTCCTCGCGCATCGCGAATTGATGGCGCGCACGCACGAGCGCAAGGCGATGCGGAGCGCGGCCGGCGCCGCCGCGATGTCCTCGACGGCCACCGCCATGCTGAACGAGGCCGACAGCCTTGCGCTATTGGCGGCGCGCGGCATTCCGGTGGTGCCGCACCGGCTGTGCCGCTCGCGCGCCGAAGCGATCGCCGCGTTCGAGGCGATCGGCGGCCCGGTGGTCGTCAAGGGTTGTTCGGCCGACATTGCGCACAAGTCGGAGCTCGGCCTTGTGAAGCTTGGCGTCAAAACCCGCGAGGAGGCGGGTGACATCTACGCACAGATGGAAGAAATCATCCGCAAGCATGGTGCGCGCTTCGACGGCGTCATCATTGCGGCGATGGCCGGCGGCCGCCGCGAGATCATGATCGGCGCGCATCGCGATGCCGTGTTCGGACCGGTGGTCGCGGTCGGCGACGGCGGCAAAATATGTCGAAATCTTTCGCGATACCGCGCTGCTGTTGCCGCCGTTTTCCAGAGACGATGCGAAGCAGGCGCTCGGCCGGCTGCGCATCGCGCCGCTGTTTGAAGGCGTCCGTGGCGAGCCGCCGATGGACGTCGACGCGCTGTGTGACGCGGTGGTGAAGATCGGCGAACTGATGCTCGATCCCGCCGCCAGGGTGGTGAGCCTCGACCTCAACCCGGTGCTGCTCGACTCGGCGGGCAAAGGCTGCGTAGTGGTCGATGCTGTGGCGTTTCAGGGGTGATCCGTGCCCCGGACGCAGCGCAGCGCGCCGTTCTTCACGGCGTGGTGCGCTGCAGAGCCGGGGCCCATGCTTCCTTGCACCCGGCTCAATGGGTCCCGGTTCTGCGAAGCAGCGCGAAAGGCGCGCTGTATCGCGCCCGGGACACGGAAGCTTGATCCCGCGCGGCCTGGCGGGCATGATTAACCACCGGGCAAGCGAACAGGAATCGAATCGAAATGAAAAAACCGGTGGTGGGCGTGATCGGAAACGCGCATCGCGTCGAAAACCGGTTCGCGGTGCAGATGGTCGGGGAGCGCAACCTTCGCGCGGTGGCGGAGGTTGCCGGCGCGCTGCCGCTGATGTTTGCCGCGGCGCCCGGGGTCACCGATATCGGTGCGCTTTTAGACGTGGTCGACGGCATCGTGCTGACCGGGGCGCGGGCCAATGTGCATCCGACCCGCTTCAACGCCGAGCCGCATCCCAGCCACGAACCCTACGACATCGCGCGCGACGACGTCGCGCTGTCGGTGACGGCGGCTTGCGTGGAACGCGGCGTGCCGCTGTTCGGTATCTGCCGCGGCCTGCAGGAGATGAATGTCGCCTTCGGTGGCTCGCTGCATCCCGAGATCCGCGAATTGCCGGGCCGCATGAACCACCGCATGCCGCGGCTGGAGACCGGCGAGATCCATCCCGACCACCGGGTGATTTTCGCCGACCGCCACGATGTCGCGCTGGTCCCCGGCGGCGCTTTTGCAACGCTGCTCGGCTGCGAGACCATCCGGGTCAATTCGCTGCACGGACAGGGCATTCTGGAGCCGGGCAAGCGCGTGGTGGTGGAGGGCACCGCCGAGGACGGCACCATCGAGGCGATCCGCATCGCCGATGCGCCGGGCTTTGCGCTCGGCGTGCAATGGCATGCCGAGTACGATCCGCAGCGTAATCCGGTTAACCGGAAACTGTTTCAGGCTTTTGGCGCAGCGCTGACGGCGTATCAACGGCAACGGAAAGGGTGAGTGATGGCGCGCATCGATTATTCCGATCCGGCAAAGCTTGACGGGCGGACCGCAGGCATCGTCGCGAAAAACCGCAGCGCCAACATCTTTCGCATGATGGCGCATTCGCCCGACTATCTGAGGCAATATTGCCGCCTTGGCGCGGCAATCCGCTTCCGCGGCGAACTGGATCCGGTGCTGCGGGAGCTTGCGATCACCCGCACCGGAATTCTGTGCGAGGCGCCGTACGAGGTGGCGGCGCACAAGCGCATCGGCAAAAGCGCCGGCGTCACCGACGCGCAGAATGCCGCGCTGGAAAACTGGAAGGGAGCCACCTGCTTTGACGACGTACAGCGCGCGGTGCTCGCCTTCACCGACGAGGTCGTCACGCTGCGCAAGCCGACCGACGCCACCTTCGACGCCATCGCCGCAAAACTGACGCCGGGCGCGCTGGTCGAATTGCAGCTTTCGGTCGGCTTCTACATCATGACGTCGAAATTCCTCGAGACGTTCGGCATCGACATGCAGCCGGTGGAGGATCTCGTTTAGTCGTCCCGGCGAACGCCGGGACCCATAACCACCGGCTTCGCGACGGCACGCAGTGTTTGCCCCGTGTGACCACCGCCGTGCGCTATTGAGAGGGCACGGCGTATGGGTCCCGGCGTTCGCCGGGACGACGGCGGGCTTTACAATCCCGCCGCCTCGTCCAGAAACGCCTGCACCGCCTTGAACAGCTCGAGCCGGTTCTTCTCCATAATGATGCTGTGAGTCCCTTCGGCCAGCTGCACGTAGCGCTTGCCGGGCGAATTGACCAATAGCGGAAACAGCGTCTGCGCCATGTAGGCCGGGGTATCCTGATCCCACTCCGCGTGGATCAAGAGCGTCGGCACCGTGATCTTGGCCGGATCGTAATACGCCTTGCCGGCGCCAAAGAACTCCAGCCCGTCCTGTACGACGCCATTAGGCGCCCGCAGCACCGGCGGGTCCATCTTGCCGCCTTCCGGATCGGTTGCCCAGGTCGCGTTGGCCCATGCATCGAACCAGCCCGCCGGAATAAGGTTTGCTTTCTTGTCCTCGGCAACCCCTGTCAACCAGCGCCCGAGCGCCTGGTCCCTGCGCACCATGCGGTAGGCCGGGACCGGTCCGGGGCCGGCCTGCACCAGCGACGGTGTGGTGCGGATCCAGGCCGGCGCATACAGCACCAGCCGCTCCACCTTCGACGCGTTTTGCGTGGTGTAGGTCGCCATCAGCGTGGTGCCCCACGACCAGCCGAGCAGGTCGAGCCGCGGGATATTGCGCCGCTTCAGGATGAAATCGACGACGGCGGAAATGTCTTTCACCGCGGTGTCGCCGCGCACGATCGGCGGATTCGCCTCCGGCTTTTCGCTCATCTCCTTCGGCCGCGTCGACTTGCCGTAGCCGCGCAGGTCAAGGAGATAGACGTCGTAACCCCGCCCCGCGATGTAATCCATCCACGACATGCCGTCGAGCTGCAGATCGAACGCGGTCGAGGACGGATAGGTCGCGCCGTGCACATAGAGCAGGGTGCGCTCGG
>NZ_JAQGJT010000120.1 GCF_028290495.1 Tardiphaga sp. | reverse complement strand
GGTTTTCCGGCGCGCTCTGGAAATCGAACATCCGCCCGATCGAGGCGACCACGCCGCGGAATGCCGGGTGGGTGGTAACATCATCAACGCGTTCGCCGTCGATGTAGATCTCTCGCCCGTCGCGCAGACTGGCGATATGCTCATGACCAGTCTTGATCATATGACGTTAGTCCCTTCAACCGCGGATCACTGCCAATCCGATAGATCCCACCGCTTTGGTTTCGAGAGGTAATGGGACCATTAGCTTTACACTAAAGCCATCCTAGAGTTGGTCTATTGATAGTCAAGATGCAAATAAGGGGTGTTGTGGCAATCCTTCAGGGCCACGCGCCCAGTCAATAAAGCCACTGCTGGGTTCCCGAGCTAGCTCCCGAAGTGTGCGCTTTAGGACTTTGGCATTCGTCAATTCTATTCAGTGTAAGAACGCCGCCGGTTCGAACTTGATAGCTTGGTGCAGATATCCGATATCAGGTTCATCATCGAGCTACCTCAAGCATCACTGTCGAGATGGGCAACGTCGTCTTTAGAAAGCACACGGTCTGGAGTGATCTGCATTCGGTTAACCCGGAGTTCAATAATCGCTGGCTTTCCGGCTTCGAGGGCACGGGCGAATGCGCCGGGAAAGTCTTCGTGACGCTCGATGGCTTCGCCGAATGCTCCGTAGCACCTTGCGAGAGCCGCAAAGTCCGGATTGAGCAGATCTGTCCCGCTGGGGCGGTGCGGGAAATTCAGTTCTTGATGCATCCGGATTGATCCATACATCGCATTGTTGACTATTATTATAACGATTGGGAGATGCTGCTGAACTGCCGTCGCGAACTCCTGCGAGGCCATCATGAAACAGCCATCGCCAGCAAGGCAGATTACCTTGCGCTCGGGATACCGTAGTTGCGCCGCTATAGCCGCCGGCAGACCATAACCCATCGAGCCGGATTTCGGCGCAATCTGCGTGCCTAGGCGACGATAGCGATAGTAGCGGTGAAGCCAGATCGTGTAATTGCCTGCACCATTGGTGATCACGGCATTGTCCGGCAGCGCATCATTGAGATGGCTGATCACCTTCGCTAGGTCGAAACTTTGCAGATCGGTGCGTGGCATTTGATAATCGACATAGGCTTTTCGCATTTTCGCACGCCAAGCGGCCCATCCCGAACTTTCGAGCGTGTTCAACTCCGCAAGAGCTTCGGCGAACCGCGACGAGCGGGCGGGAATTCCCAAGGTGGGGACATAAACCCGGCCAAGCTCGTCAGGTCCGGGAAAGACATGAATCAGCACTTGGTTCGGCGTCGGAACGTCAAACAGAGAATAGTGGTTGGTGGTGACGTCGCCAAGCCGGTCGCCGACGACCAACAATAGATCCGAGGCTTTTACATGTTCCATCAGCGGACGGCTGCAGCCGAGACTGATGTCACCAATATATTGTTCGCAGCAATTATCGAGCACGTCCTGAGAGCGAAAACCTGCCACCACGGGCAGATCGTTTCGTTCGACGAAGGCGCGAAACTTTGCGGCGGCTTCCGGCGTCCAGCCAAGGTTTCCAACAATCACCAACGGGCGCTTCGCTTGCCCCAGTAGTTTTTCGACCTCAGCCATCTGTGAAGCAGACGGTGCTGCATCGATAACCGTAGCTGGCGCAGCGTCGGCAACATCGCTCGTCGCGCTGAGCACATCCTCGGGAATCGAGAGTACGACTGGACCCGGACGCCCCTGCATCGCCACATGGAAGGCACGGCTCACCAATTCTGGAATACGGTCTACTGAATTAACTTCGGCCACCCACTTGGTCATGTCGTCGAACGTCCGAACGTAATCCATCTCCTGAAAGGCTTCACGGCCGCGAAAGCCACTCGGCACTTGCCCCACAATGAGGATCATCGGCGTAGAATCCTGCCAAGCTGTATGCAATCCGATCGCGGCTTGCATGGCTCCCGGACCGCGGCTTACGACGCAAATGCCGGGCCGACCGGAAATCTTGGCATCGGCTTCGGCCATATGAGATGCGGTGCCCTCGTGACGGCAGACTACGAAGCGAACGCCGGAGTCTTCCTCATAGAGGGCGTCGAAAATTGGCAATGCGCTCTCGCCGGGCACGCCGAACATGCGATCGGCACCGTTGCATCGCAACGCTGCAATCAGAATTTCGCCGCCATTACGCTGGCCGGTACGGGTGATCGTTCGCTGAACCGATTGGTACTTGTTCATAAAGACTTGATCCTGCGCGACGAGTGACGCGGCAGAGCCGCTACGGTACTTCTGGAGATTTCCTTGGCCGGCGCTTTCTGAGCGACGGAATCAGTTGGCAATCTTGGTTTTCGCGCGCTTCACAATGCTCTCCATCCGCGCGGAATCCTTTGCGATGGCTGCTCCGAACTCGTCCGGCTTGTCAGCGATCACGGTCAAGCCAAGGCCTTCCAAACGGGCCGAGACGGTCGGATCCCGCAAGGCCTCCACAATTGACCTGTTGAGCTTCTCGATCACGTCTTTGGGGGTCGCCGCTGGCGCAACAAAGCCGTACCAGTTGCCCGCCAAGAGATCAGGCGATCCTGCTTGCGGAGCTGTCGGCACTTCGGGCAGTTGCTTGCTTGATTCCGCTGCGGTCACGACGATGGACCGCAGCGCTCCGCTCTGCACCTGCTGCACGACATTCGATAGGTTGTCGCACATCATGGACACCTGACCACCGACAACATCCTGAAGTGCGGGAGCGGCTCCCTGGTACGGGACGTGAACGGCATCGACGCCTTCGAGCACCTTCAACGTCTCACCACACAAGTGGCTCGTGCTGCCGTTGCCGGCCGAGGCAAATGTCAGTCCCCCTGGCTCGGCTTTCGCCAAGGCTACCAGTTCTTTCAACGAGTTCGCCTTGACCGACGGATTGACGACGAGGATGTTCGGCGTCGAGGCGCCATTGGCGATCGGCGCGAAATCCTTTGCGGGATTGTAGGTCGGCTTTTCGTAGATCCATTGATTGATGGCAAGCATGCCAGTCGTCGCAAGCAGGATGGTGTGACCATCCGCGGTTGAAGACGCCACTCGCACCGCCCCGATCGACCCATTGGCCCCGCCGCGATTTTCGATGATCACGGGAACACCGAGCGATTTGGACATAAGTGGACCCACCAATCGCGGAATGGCGTCGGCGGTGCTTCCGGCAGGGTACGGGACCACTATCGTGATCGTCTTTTCAGGAAAGCCAGCCACTGCGGCGCCGGGAACTGCGAGGGATAACGGCGATACGAGTACTGCCAAAATAAGCGTCGTCCACTTCATCGATAAATCCTTGCCAGCCATTCTAAACATTCTACATGAAGTTTTTGGAACCATTGTATTGGCTCCTCCCGATTTCCAGCACTTCTCCCTCACGCGCTTCTTATTCAGCCGATGGTCGATGCCTTCAATCGTCTAAAGGCGCGCGTTCGTTACCCCGGTGTAGCGACGTGGAGCGCGCTGGCCCGCTCCAGCGAGTCCAGCATGGCGATCCGGCGCAGGAGTTGCCTCCCTTTTTCCGGATCGGCCGCCGCGGCTCGAATGTCGTCGCGGAAGCGCGCGCGATCGGCTTCGTCCTTCGCTTCCAGGTTCTTCTTGTTACGAATGGTGTCGCCCTGGATCGCCTGCATGGTGACCGTACGGCGCTGCAGATCATAATCGGCGAGAATGGCTTCAGCGGCCTCGCCGTTGATAACGGGGCCAAGCTTCGATGTAAGGTTCAAGGCGTCGTGAATGCCGCCGTTCATGCCCATGCCGCCGAGCGGATTATTGATATGGGCGGCATCGCCGGCGAGGAAAGTCCTGCCTTTCTGAAAGGTCGTGGCGACGCGCTGATGCACACGGTACAGTGTCGTGTGCAGGATCGGACAATCGATCTCCGCCGGCACGATGCGACGGATCGACTCCGTCACATGGTCTTCGGAGAGCGCCTCGGCATCGGACATTTCCGCCGCCACCGGCATCATCACGCGCCACGCGCCGAGGATGCGCAGAAGGAAATACCACCGCACGGGATCGGCTACATAGCTGACCGACGAAACGCCAGGGCGAAGCGCCGTGAAATCGACCGGCGTGGTCATCACTAGCAAACGCTCGGGCCAGGTAAAGCCCTCAAACTCCATGCCCTGGCTGCGGCGCACGATGCTGTTCGCTCCATCGGCGCCTATTAGCCAGCCGCATTTATGGGTCGTGTCGATTTCATCGGTCGTGACCGTCACCTTGACGGCATCGCTGGTCTGCTCGACGGATTTTACCTCGCTGCCGAACGCTATCGAGAACAGTGGATTGCCGGACAGCGTATCCAGAATGATGCGTGTAAGCTTGAACTGCTCTGCTTGCAGGCGGAACGGGTGCCGCACCAAATCGGCAATCGCCGCGAAATCGAAGGTGCCGAGCACGCCGTCCTCGGACGAGCTGTATTGCACCGTCGGCGCCTTTAGTCCCTGCGCAATCAATGCATTCGCGAAACCGAGATCGTCTAGCATGTCCAGCGTGGGCGGATGGAATGTTGACGCGCGTGACTCGCTGCTCAGCGTGTCGCTCTGCTCGAGAACCAGAACCGGAATGTTCTGACGCACTAAATCTGCAGCGGCCACCATGCCGACCGGCCCAGCACCGGCGATGATGACGGGAAGCTTCGCATTGCTCATTCGATCAGGACCTTTTTGCGGTATTCCGGCAACATCGCTCAAAATGACTTTCACCATCTGGGAGAGATTGTTGCCTTGTGCTTAGGCATGCAAACAATTTAATCTACGGACATCTTGCATTTTTGGAATGAACTTATGCGCCGTCGAATACCGAGCCTCGGAGCGCTAATGGCGTTCAGCGCAGCCGCCAAACATCTCAGTGTCACGCGGGCCGCCAGCGAACTCGCGCTGACCGAAAGCGCGGTGTCCCGCCAGATCGCACAACTGGAGACGCAGCTCGGCGTCAAACTCTTCCACCGGATCAAGAAGCGCATCACATTGACACGGGCCGGAACGGCCTACAGCACCCGTGTAGCGCAGACGATCGAACGCATCGAACGCGATGCGCTGGAGATCATGGGCTATGAGGCCGATGGAACGGTTCTCGACGTTGCAGCACTTCCCACGGTGGGCGCCCAATGGCTGATTCCACGCCTGCCGGACTTCTATGCGCGACATCCGGGCGTCGCCGTCAATGTGAGTGCGCGCAACGCACGTTTTTTCTTCAGTGAGACCGCGCTCGATGGCGCGCTTTATTTCGGCCAACCCGACTGGCCCGGCACGCAGGCCGACTATCTGTTCGATGAAATCCTGCTGCCGGTGGGTTCGCCGACGCTGATCGGCAGGCGGGGTGAACTGCCGCCGAGCGAGGTCGCCGAACTCCGGCTTCTGCATCTGGTCACACGGCCCGATGCGTGGCGTCGTTGGTTCGATGCGGCGGAGCTGGGCGGCACGAATGTAATACGCGGGCCGCGTTTCGACATTCAATCCACGTTGATCAGCGCCGCGAGCGCCGGCCTTGGCATCGCCCTACTTCCCGAATTCCTAATCTCCGATCATTTGAGGTCAGGTAGGTTGAGGGTACTCTCGAGCCTCACTCTGAAGAGTGCTGGGTCATACTATTTCGCCAGCCCTGAAGAGAAAGCCGACGATCCGCTGCTTTCCGCATTCCGCATATGGCTCGTTGCACAAGCGAGCACGCCCGCGCCTCTGGTCAATTAACGCCTTAAGCTCGTCTCCACGCTTTGCCATCTCAGCTCTCACTTTTCTGCCACCACCATGAGGCAGCTGGTCCCGCGCCCTCATTCGAGGAGAAGCTTACGGATTGGCAATTGCGCCCATTTGCCCGAACTCTTCCATCAATTCACCACGTCTGCTGCGGCCCTTACTAGATTTTCCGGCATCCCAAAGTGCATCCTTGCTTCCAGAGACTGCCTGCTCGCATATCACGCACCGCCTGTAGTCCAACTGCCGTGGGTGACGACAACTCGCACTTCCTGATTGAGCTTCCTGCATTTATTGAAGAACGTCTTCAGAGTAGAATGAAACTCTTTGTCGAAATCCAGCTTGATTGTTTTCTCTGCCACGGTACAAAGCATAGCGAAATCGTACGGACCAACGACGACATCGAACTGGTCGTCTCTGAGTTTTAGATAAGACGCAAGAGTCGATTTGATCTGATATTTCAGCTGCGAAAATCTGAACATAAATAGGCCTATTGCCCTGAAGAACTCCTCCGACTGCAGAGGTTCCCAGACCTCTTCTAGATTCTTGACTTCGATGGCCTTTGGCGTTCTCCTGACAGTTATCTTCATAATCATAACCATCTCCGAATGAGCGTCCCTAGGGGCGTCATCGTAGCGAACATTGATGGATACGCTACCAGTCGCTGAAGCCTTTCGACACCTAACGACAATCCACTCCGGCCTAGCTCACCGTCCACGCCATTGCTGATAACTAAACCACGCCATCATGATCATAGGCAATGATAGGCAAATCGTAGCGAAGACCAAATAGGCGAAACTCAACGATTTACCGTAGGTTTCCGACAACAGCGGCACATGGTCCATAGGCCACCAAGCGCCCGACGCGGCAACTTGATCGGCCCTCGCGATTTCTTGTCCTTTTTATCAGACATAGCTCCGCCTTCCGGCCAAATGGCCGCTTTTAAAGACCGGTTAAGAGATTCGAACCTGGCCAACACACCGAAAGCGAAAACACGTCATTACGGTGGATCGACTCCGCGGCGCAGGGTCATGAGCCGAATGCCATCGGCCATGCGGAGATTGACCATGCGATAGACACCCGCCGCTGCTTCCTCGCGGGACAGGCCAAGCGATGTCGCGAGACGGTCGATGGCGGCTTCGGACGCCGCGCGGTCCAGCGGACGCTTGCCGCCCATGAAGGCGGATGCGTCGAGATAGCCGAGAATGACATTGGCATCGGTGACGGTCGCCTCGAGACCGCCATTGCCGTAGCAGGCAGGCCCCGGTACCGAGCCGGCGCTTTCGGGGCCGACACGGAACGTGCCGCTGGCATCGACCGTCGCGATCGACCCGCCGCCCGCTGCGATGCTGGCGATATCGAGGCTGCGCAGCGCGATGCGTTGATCGGCAAGGCCTCCATCCGCCGACAGCGACGCGCGGCCATCGGTGATCAGCGAGATGTCGGTGCTGGTGCCGCCCATGTCGAATGGGACGAGGTCGGGTATCCCGAGCAATTCGGCGCAACGCCGGCATCCGGAAATGCCGCCGGCGGGTCCGGACAGAACGGTGCCGGCCGCCAGACGCGCCGCTTCGGCGACAGGCGCCATGCCGCCATGGGACAGGATGATGAACAACTGGCTGGCGAGGCCGGCTTCCTTCAATCGCGTTTCCAGATTGGTCAAATAACGCCGCACCGCCGGTTCGACATAGGCGTTGACGATCGTCGTCGAAACGCGCTCGTATTCCTTGATCTGCGGCAACACGTCGCTCGACCGCGACACGCTGATATAGGGCAATTCGCGCTGCGGTCGCTCCACCGCGGCGATCTCATGGGTGGGATTGCGATCGGAATGTAGGAAGCACACCGCGACCGACGTCACGCCCGCCTCGCGAATCGCGGCAATCGCCTCGCCGAGCGAGTCCTGATCGAGTGGGATCGACACCTCGCCATCCGGCCGGACGCGCTCGCGCACGCCGAACCGTAGTTCGCGCGGCACCAGCGGCTCGGGTGGCGCGGTGCGCAGATTGTAGCGATCGTCTTTCAGGCCTTCGCGCATCTCGATGACATCGCGGTGGCCCTGCGTCGTGAGCAGTGCGACCTGCGCGCCCTTGCGTTCGAGCAGCGCGTTGGTGGCGACCGTCGTTCCGTGCACCAGACGATCGGTGCGGCCGAGCATGTCGGCGCGCGACAGGCCGAGCCGGCGCGCGAGTTCTTCCAGCCCGGTCATCACACCGATCGACTTGCCCCTGAACTTTCATCCAGTAGCGACTAGAGTCTCGGCGGGCTTGATCTGAGGCCGAACTCTGGACCGCCGGGACTTAGAGTTTTCCGGCTTTGTCATGATGGCGGGATGGCGACGCCGTCATGATTGAGCAGTGTAATCAGGGGGCTTTGCCCGATCGCCCTGTGCGGGCGCTCTTCGTTGTAGTATCTGCGCCAATCCTCCAATTTTGCTCGGGCGTCGTCAAGGGTTAGGAACCAGTGGGTGTTCATGCCATCCCGCCAATGGATGACAACACGATATAGTTTTACAACATGCTCTCAGTCGTGTTGGAAATCGCGCACCCCGATACCGTCGTTGACGAACGTGGCAAGCCCTTCTTGAAAGAGATGCAGAAAGGCATCCACGATTCACTAAGCTACGAGGCATAAGCAAACGGCACCGCATAGTTACTTTAGCGCGGCACCATTTGGCAGTGGGATGCGGGGAATACTATCGAAGTGAAATTCCCATTGACATCGTCGAGATGGCGGATGCCTTGGCATATCGAGAACTCCCTCTCGCTGCCATCAGCGGAGGCTAAACCCGCGCCCATGGTCGGCTCGTTGAAAATCGACGGGCGCCCCCACTTTCCCCGCCGAAGTCGATCCTCATAAGTGGGCGCGTGACAACCGCCGACCTTTTATCCCAAAATCGTCCTCTGGTCCGACTTTTGGCACTCTCCACCGCGGCCAAAGTGACGCCGATGCCTTACTCGAAGACGGCGTCTAGGATGCGACAGACGGCGAAGCCGGCTGAGGGGCGGTTGACCCGCCCCCACGCGTAGATGGCAGCAGACATGGATAACTGCACCGAATACTAGCTATTACGCTGCGCAGTTACATAGCCCCAGCAGCTGTCCGAATGCGTCGCTTAATATCGCGCCAGGATTTTCGGCCAAAGAGTTGATCCGGAAGGCGACGTAGCCATCAGGCCGAACCAACACGGCACCGCCCTTTCCGATTCCATAGGCGGCACAAAAATCATCAGCATCATCGCTCAAGTCATCACCGATCTGGTGAATTTCGACTAATTTCCACAAATGCGAAGGGACGGCATTCCGCCATTCACGCCCCTCTGGACCGATCATCATTACGAACGTTCGGCCGTAAAGCTCGATCGTGGAGACACGTTCATCGCCGCGCTTCAGCCAGACGTGCGGCGCGCGACTGCCGGGGAATGCCGTCGGGACATATTGCGTGACGTGATCAGCAACTTCGGACGGGGTAGAGCCGTCAGGAACGACAGCCGCCGATTGATATTGCAGGCCGAAGATCAGCCCCTGTTCGTTCAGATATTGGGCACGCGGCAATTTTGCCTCGGCCTGACGTTCGGTTCGCCCGAGGCTTTGCATGTTGAGCAGCGTCGCGCGAACGATCTCGCGCGCGACCGGCTGACGTTCGACCTCGTAGGTTTCGAGCAACGAGATGCCTGCCTCGCCCCGAAGCACCGCAGCGAGTTTCCAAGCCAGATTCTGCGCGTCTTGAACGCCGAGGTTGAGGCCAAAGCCGCCGCTCGGAGTCGTCTCATGGGCCGCATCGCCGACAAGAAACACGCGACCGCTCCTAAATTTGTCCGAGACCATCGCCGAACACTTCCAGAAACTGATGCCGAGAACCTCAACTGGCAGATCGGCGACGCCGACGGCGCGGCGGATCATTTCGACGCAGCGCTCCGGCGGCATATTCGCTTGCGTAAAGCCGTAGACGCTGAGGCTGTGGATCAGAAATCCCCAGCGATCGGTCCCGTTGATGGTGAGGAAGGTGCCGCGCAGGTCGGGCTGGTCGACGTAGTACAAGGCAGCCGGCCGGTCCGCAGTCCATGGGCGCAGATCGACGCGACTGTGAATATTGACGGAGTCGTAGATGTCTCTTTCGCCCGTGCGCTCGATGCCAAGCATGTGACGAACAGGACTGTGCGCGCCGTCGGCGGCGACTAGATATTGCGCTCTGAACGGCACGATGTTGCCGGTGCTTCGATCCAGCAGCTCGCCTTCGACAGCGTCGTCCGTCATTGTGAAGCTTTTCAGCTCCGTGTCGAACAGCACGCTCTCGGGCGCCAGCCGTTCGGCATGCGCTCGCAGCACGGGCTCGAGCAAATCCTGCGAACAGCCGCAGTTGCCGGCGGGCGACGCCGCGAGACTCTCCGCCGAGCTGCGCCCCGGTGTGAGACGTTTGATTTCCTTGCCCGCAAGAGTTTCCGTCCAGATGATCGATTTGCCGAATTGCGGCGGGGTGCCCGCGGCGCGGATATCGTCCTCGACGCCCAGTTGACGATACATTTCCATGGTGCGCGCGTTGATGGCACGAGCTTTCGGAACAATCGCCGTGCCCGGATGGCGCTCGACCAACAGCGACTTTGCACCCTGTTGCGACAGGATGAGCGACATCGTCAGGCCGACCGGCCCTCCTCCAACGATAAGCACCGGCACGTCGATCATCACTTATGCTCCCATGAAAAGCGTCGGACCCTCGAAATCCGGTGTCACGACGTCTATTTGCGATTTTGAAATTCATTTTGTGGCGATCGATCAGGCGGCAACAGCCTGTCCATCCTTGCGTGGATCCGACCCCGCCGCGTAACCTGCTTCGGTCTTCAGAATGAGCTGCGCTCCGCCGAACGCAAACACGCCGCGCGCCTCATCTGTCGAGATGGCATGACCCCGGTGACGCAGCGCGTCGACCACGGAGGGGTCGAAGGACGGCTCGACGGCGACGTTGAGACCGTCATTGACGCGCCATCGCGGCGCGTCTGCGGCAGCCTGCGGATTTTGCCCGTGCAGCAGGACGCGCAGCACCATCTGCACATGACCTTGCGACTGAATGGGTCCGCCCATGACACCGAACGCCATCAGGCCCTGCCCCGCGGCATCAGTCGCGAAGCCGGGAATGATCGTGTGCGACGGGCGCTTGCGCGGGCCGACGCAGTTGGCGTGGCCGGGCCTCAAGGTGAAACCACGGCCGCGGTTCTGCAGGCTGATACCTGTTTCAGGCACGACGATGCCTGAGCCGAAGCCCATGTAGTTGCTCTGGATGAACGAGACCATCATGCCGCTTTCGTCGGCCGCAGCGATATAGACCGTGCCGCCCGGCTGGGGTTGGACGTGCATCGGATCGCTCGCGCGACGACGATCGATCAGTTGTGCCCGTTCCCTGAGATAACCGGGCGAGATCAGATCCTCCGGCCGCAGCTTCATGTGTTCGACATCGGCATTGAAGGCATCGAGATCGGCGAGCGCCAGCTTCATGGCTTCGAGCGCGAGATGCACGGTCTCGACGCTGTCGACATCATGGCCGTCGATGCCGAGTTCGTCGAGCATGCCAAGCGCCATCAGGGTGGCAATGCCTTGACCGTTGGGCGGCAGTTCATGAATGACTGCACCAGCAAAGCGCTGGCTCAGCGGCTGAACCCAATCTGCGACATGCTGCCCGAGATCGTCCTCGTTCATCAGGCCTCCATGCTGCCGGGCGGACTCGATGATCCGGTCGGCGAGCCTGCCGCGATAGAACGCTTCGCCGTGGCTGTCCGCGATCGCTTCCAATGTCGCAGCATGCCCATCGCTACGGAACAATTCACCGGCCTTCGGCGCGCGACCATCCGGCGCAAAGCAAGCCGAAAATCCCGGCTGCGCCGCAAGCTTGTCGACACCCATCTGCCAGAGTTTGGCGATGATCGGGGAGACCTGAAAACCGTCTCGCGCATAGGCTATCGCCGGCTCCGCCAGCTTCGCGAAAGGCAGCCGCCCGAATTTGCGCGACAATGCAATCCAGGCCGCGACCGCCCCGGGTACGGTCACCGCATCCCAGCCCACTTCCGGCATCGTCTTCAAACCGGCGAATCGATCCGGCGTCCAGGCCGCAGGCGAGCGGCCGGATGAATTGAGGCCATGCAGGCTCTGTCCGTCCCAGACGATCGCAAAGGCATCGCTGCCAAGACCATTTCCCGTTGGCTCCACCACGGTAAGCGTCATCGCGGCAGCAATGGCCGCGTCAACCGCGTTGCCGCCCGCCAGCAGCATTCGCATGCCGGCCTGGGCGGCAAGTGGTTGCGACGTCGACACGACATTGCGACCCAGCACTGCCGAGCGAGCCGATGCATAGGATTTGTTGTAATCGATTTCGGCTGCCATCAGGATGTCTCGCAAGTCGGGGCGTGAGAGGATTCAATGCCGAGTATCAAATCTGGAACTCGACGGCCTGCTTGATGACGGCGGCCTTGTCGAAATCGTTCACCTCATCCAGCAGCTCGTTGGTATAGACGTTCCTGCCGTCGCCGAATGTGTTCGCTAGGCCTGGATTGTTGGTGCCCACCACGGCGCCGTGCAATGCCGCTGCCCAGTCGTCCGGGCTGGTCGCGCCGAGACGCTGCTCTTTGTCATTCGGCCACCGGATCCAGGCATTGCGACGGAACTTCATGATGGATTCGAGCTCCTTCAGTGCCTCCGCCTCGGTCTTCGTTTTCGGCTTGGATTCCGGATAGACCAGCCAGTGCAGCTTGATTGCGGCGATGAGGTTATGATGGGCGAACAGCGTCGACTTAGCGGTGCCGCGCAGGAAGCCCACGACGGCCTTGCGATTTTCCTTGAGGTCCTTCTTGCGAACGCCATACCAGGTCGCCGAGCCGTTGGTGAAGCTCGCCGTCATCGGCAGGTAGCGCAACGGGAAGCCGAGCGACTCGATCCGGCCGGCGATCGTGTCATAAGCCACCATCGCATCGATGCTCCCGCGCTGAAGCGCGTTGCCGGCCATGCCGACATCGCCGACCGCGATCACCTGATAGTCGGGCTTCAATCCAAGATCGGCGAAAGCCATCTGGATGTGGGCGACGCTGCCGTCGCCTTGGTTGCGGATACCGATCCGCTTGCCCTTCAGTTCCGCGACGGACTTTATCTCGCTGCTCGCCAACACGACGATCTTGTTGTTATTGCGGGGAATCCAGTTATACACCGCGACCACACCCAGCTCGGGCTCCTTGGCAAGCGCCGGCAGGAATAGCGCCGGTATGACCGTGCCGGCGTCTGCCTGGCTTTGGGCGATTGCGACCATGCCTTGGCTGAGGCTGTTGACGGGAAGCTGCTCACGCTCGATCCCCTCCATCACATAGTAGTTGAGACGCGGCTCGTTGCCGCACGTCGAAAAGCATTGCGTCGCGTCGATCGCACCGTTGGGATTGGTGACGCGAAACTTCGTCTTGCCCTGCGCCCCGGCGGGCGCGCCGTAACCCGCGAGTGCGAGCGAACCGAGACCTGCATTAAACTGACGTCGCGAAATCATTTTCGGATCCCTTTTTCTGAATGAACGGTCTGATCAGGCGCTGACCGGACGCCGGATGCTGTTTTCCGGCATCCAGCTCAAGAGGCGGCGCCTGGTTGCACGCAGCGCCGCCGTAAGCAGGACCCCCATTGATGCAAGGATCAGGAAGACGGCGAAGCTCCCGCCCGTGTCGAGCTGCGCGTCCATCTGCAGGATCATCACGCCAAGGCCGGATTGCGCGCCGACGAACTCACCAACGATCGCGCCGACGACCGCAAAGGCCGCTGCGACATCGAGACCCGCAAAAATATAAGGCAACGCACTTGGAAACTTGACCTTCCTGAAAATCTGCCAGCGCGTGGCCGACAGGGATCGCAGCAGGTCAATGCGATCGGTCTCGATCGCCTTAAAGCCCGCGATGCTGGTGACCAGCACCGGAAAGAATGTGAGCATGACGACGATGGCGATCTTGGATTCCATGCCGTATCCCATCCACATAACGATGATCGGCGCTATCGCCACCTTCGGCAAACTTTGAAATGCAGCGATATAAGGCCGCACCAGATCGTCGATATATTGGCTCTCCGAGATGATCATGCCGAGCACAAGACCGATCGCACTGCCGATAAAGAAGCCACCGAGCACTTCCGTCAGCGTGACAAAGCTGTGGAACCAGAAGCCGTCCCGCGCTAGTGGGCTGACCGCCAGACCTTTGTAGAGCGCCTGCACCACGTCGCTGAACGGCGGCAGGATGAACTTCGGGATCTTGAGAAGGCCGACGCCATATTGCCAGAACAGCAACAGGACGATCAGCAAGATCACCGAATGAAACCGGGTCGAACGGACGGTTCGAAGCCAATTCGGCGTCACGGTGCGGGCGGAGGTCTGCTTAGACAGCGCAGGCACTTTCGTTTCCATTGCGATGTTGCTCATGTCAGTCAAACGACCCCGTGTGGTTGAAAAGCTCGCGGATCTCATGGGCGGCACTAGCGA
Source organism: Tardiphaga sp. (assembly GCF_028290495.1). Classification (GTDB taxonomy): domain Bacteria; phylum Pseudomonadota; class Alphaproteobacteria; order Rhizobiales; family Xanthobacteraceae; genus Tardiphaga. Next base: position 8,137 of record NZ_JAQGJT010000120.1, on the reverse strand, counting down.
ATCCAGACATCGACATCATGTCCATGTTGCGCGGGCGCGGCAGGTCGATTCGGATGATGCGCTGAAGCGCGCCGGGCCTCGCCGTCATGACGAAGACAACGTCGCCCAGGAAAATCGCCTCGGGAATCGAATGGGTGATTAAGATCACGGTCTTGCCACTTTCCGACCAGATCCGCTGCAATTCGAGATTCATCTGCTCTCGCGTCATGGCATCAAGCGCGCCGAACGGCTCATCCATGAGCAATATCTTGGGATCGTGCAGCAAGGCCCGTGCGATCGAAGCACGCTGCTGCATCCCGCCGCTGAGCTGAAGCGGCGCCTTGTTCTCGAAGCCGGCGAGGCCGACCATCTCGAGAAGCTCCATCGCGCGCTTGCGCGAAGCCGCGATATCCAGCCCGAGCACTTCGGCCGGCAGCATGACGTTTTCGAGCACCGAGCGCCACGGCAGCATGATCGAGTTCTGAAACACGACACCGACGTCGCGTCGCGTTCCGACAATAGGCTGGCTGTCCATCTGCACGCTGCCTTCATTGTAGGGCAGCAGTCCCGCGACGATGCGCAGCAAGGTGCTCTTGCCACAACCGCTTGGCCCGACAACGGAAACGAAGCTCCCCTCTTCGATTGTGCAATTGATATTGTTCAGCGCGAGCACGCCATCCTGTTCGCCGCCGAAGCGTTTTGACAAGTTCTGGATGTTGATGTAGTCGGCTTTTCCCTGTGATCGAAGTGCCGAAATTTCCATCACACGGTCTCCTTGTTTGATGCGTCTGCCATGAAGAGGATCAATTGATCGGCAACTTGCTGTGGTGACTGTATGTAACCGACATGTCCCAGGCGGCCGAGAACCACGCAATCGCTTCCTGCAATGTCAAGCTTCATGGCTTCGGTCAGTTCGGCAGGCACCAGTCGGTCGCTGCCCCCCGCGAGAAGCAACGTTTTGACCGTGATCTGACTGGCTTCGAGCGTCGTCGCGCGGCCCACCGCCTTGCCGCGACGCTCCGACCGCTCGGAGCGTATCGGCGCTTTGGCAAAATGTTGCCGGAACGCCGGCTGCTCCGCCAGAAAGTCGGACGGGAAAAAATATTCCGCGAGCTGCGGAGCGCTCGCAGGCAGCGCCGCGCGCAGCTTCCCGACTTCGGCCGCCACATTACCGTTTAGCTCGGCAAGCGTGCGCGGGACGGCCCATGTACTTCCTAGCGCGAGGCGCTTCACCCTTTCAGGGTGGCGGATGGCAAGAGCTTGGGCCACGCGGCCACCGAATGAAGTACCGAACACAAAGCCGAAGCCGCCATCGAGCGCGGCAAGCAGCTCGCTGGCATCGTCACTCAGACGCTCGAGATCCGCGATAGCTGCCGAGTTTTGCGTCTCTCCGCAATCACGTTGATCGTAGCTCACGACCCGGAAATGATCGCTCAGCAGCGGTACCAGGCGCCCGAACGAGCGCCTGGTACCCTCTGCGCCATGGATGAGCAAGAGTAGCGGGCCCGCGCCCACCGAGTCATATGCAGTCTGCGTTCCATCGGGATGAGTAAAAACAGGCATCGCTATCCAATCTTCATATTCGCAAACAGGTGCGGTGAGTGAACTTCGCCATGTCGCCATTGCGATGCACAGCGCCGCTTGCTATTAAAGCGCGACGAATGGTCGTTATCGGAGCAAGACGCATCTTGAACAGCGTCGAGATATATATCGCACGAAAGCGCTTGAAGGACGGCGACCGCCTGCCGCCCGAGCGGGAATTGGCGATCGAGTTGGGCATCAGCCGCCGCTCCTTGCGCCAGAACCTTACGCAACTCGAGCTCGACGGGCGGCTCTGGCGTGGCCGCCGCAATGGCACCATTCTCGGTCGACCGCCGCCTACCGCTCCGGCCGGTATCGACCGCAGCCTCGCGACTGCGAGCCCGAGCGACACCATGGAGATGCGCTTCGCCCTGGAGCCGTCGATTGCCGCGATCGCTGCCAACAAGGCTACGGACGACGACATCGCGCGGATCGAAACCTGCTTGCGCCGCACGACCGAAGTGACAGACGACGCAAATTGGGTGAGATGGGATGGCGCCTTCCATCTCGCGATTGCCGAGGCAAGCCGCAACCGCGTCTTCATCGCGCTGATACTTGCTTTCAACAACGCCAGGGCCAGGCCCGAATGGCGAAAGATCCGCGTTACCCACATCACCGCCGAAAAGCGACAGAATACGGTCGCGCACCATCGCGCCATTTTCGAAGCGATCCGCGGGCGATCGCCGGAGGAAGCTGCTCGCGCAATGCGTCGTCATCTTTCCTCCGTCCAGACACACCTGTTCGACTGATATTTCATGCGGCAACATCCGCATCTGCGTCGACCCGCTCGAACAGATCGGCAATGTCGTGCTGACGCTCGACCAGTTGCTGTTCGACGAGATAGTCTTGCAATTTACGGATGATCTTGAGATTCGCGGTTGTAAGGCCATAAGGCAAAGGATCGCCTGCGAACACCTGCATGGCATCGTCCCAAGACGCGGCGCCCCAAGGCAGGAGGCTGGTCGCCAGACGCCTTGCCTTTGCGCGCTGCATGCTGTGGGAATAGGCCGCGTAGATGGCATCGGGCAGCCTCCGCGCCTTGGCGACGGACGCGCGCGGAATCACGATGACGTGGCTGATCGGGTAGATCTGAGTTGTCTTGAAGTAATCCAGCTCGGCTGCGCGCCAATCGGCAAGCAGCGGCCTGAAGCGGCGCTGATCCACCGGCAGGAGCGCATCCTTGTTTCGCGGCAGAAACAGCGCGTCGATGGCGCCATCGGACAGCGCTGCCTCGAGATCGAGCGCCGACGGACTGACGCGAGCCGCCGCGGGGGCCGGGAAACGCGGGGTTTCGCCGGAAAACCATTCCATCTCAGACCAATGCACACCGTATTGGTCGAGCATGATGCCGCGACACCAGACACCACCCGTCATGGTGTAGTCCGAAATACCGACCCGGCGACCGACGAGATCTCTAAAACTGCAGATGGTCGAATCCCGGCGCACCGCAATCGTGCCATGCCTAAATGCGCGATTTGGGAAAACCGGCACGGCCGTAAGCCAGTCGGCGCCCCGATCGCGTAACATGATGTAGTTGGACAATGAAAATTCGCAGGCGTCGAACTCCTGACGCTTCAGCACCTTTGCAAAGAGGTCCGGACGACTGGTCACCCGGTAGTCCAGATCGACGCCATGGGGCGAGGACGACACTTCCAATGTGTGTTCATAGTCGCCGCCATAAACGATCATCGCTCACTCCGCTGTAGGCTTCCCATCCGCAACGAAGGTGTCACACCAAATTCAGATGTCAATCGAACCAATTCCGATTGGTCTCATTATCGATGTAGAACTTTTATGCAAAGCGACGAAAATGCGTTTTTTCTAATGAATTTCTTAGTTTCTGTTGTCCAGGCGGCAAATCATTGTGTTATTGGTTCAGCCGAACTTCGATTTTGGTAACCAATGACCGAACGTTGCATACGCGGTACCCGCAGGTCGGATCGACAGATCGAAGTCAATCTTGATGGCCTGTCGCCGTCTCGCGGATTACATCACGCTGCACGCGCGCCCTTTCATTTCGAGGATAACGCATGACTCTTGCCACCCAGACGAGCCTGAATGTGTTCAGTGCGGTCGCCATCTATGCAGAGATCGAAGAATTGTTGCCGCGTTTTTCACTTCAGTCCGGCATCCCGGCTGAGGTCAAATATGACGTCAACCCAGCGGTAGCTAGGCGCGTGATGGAAGGCGAAGCCTTCGATGTCGGACTAACAAACCCCTGGTATTTCGACGAGATGGTGTCTAAGGGCGGTATTCTTCCCGACATCCATGTGCCGTTCGGGCGCGTACCGCTCACGCTGGGTAGCGCTGGGGATCCTCCCCAGTCCCCTGCAACATCGCTTGGGTCCGTGCGCGACCTTCTGGTCCAAGCGGATTCCGTCGCTTACACATCCACAGGCACCAGCGGCAAGACCTTTCTTAAAGCGCTCGAGATCATCGGCATTCACGATGCGATACGGGACCGCCTGCGCCCCATGGGGCCCGGAGAGCCGACCATCGCCGCCGCCCGCGGCGACGTTCAATACGCGATCTCTCCGCTCGCCCGGATCATCGCGGCGCCCGGCATTCATCCGGTCGGGATTTTTCCGCCGGAGCTTGGCCTCGACATCGATATTTCGATGTTCGTTCATGGCCACTGCGATTTCGATCGGGCTTCGAAATTGATCGCGTTTTTTTCCGATCCAGAACTGGACCGCTACCTTCGCGAGCACGGTGTCTATCGTTTCCAGCTTGGCAAGCCAAACGCTGCGCGCAGCACCTGGTAACCAATGTCAATCCGCTAGTTCAACCTAAACCAAGCGCCCACGCTATCAGCCTGGACGTCTGTTACAAGCGTCCGCTTTGCGCCAGAAGTGGTCACTGACAAGCGTGTCGCGGCTTCTATCAGAGCGACATCTGACACGCTTCGCCCGTGGCTGCAGATGATGAGAAAGCGTCGAAGCGAGAGAATGAATTCATTCCGCGTCGAACCTGTTTACGCGCTCTTTTGGTCGCGGGTTGGGTCGCTACATCCTCTCCTGTGCAAACCGCAACGTACGGCGTCCGAATGAACCCAATTGCGTCTTTTTAATTATATCGGGTTAGGTTGCGCTTTGGCTCTGATAGATATTGACCGCTTCATATACAATTGAGCATCGGCGAGCCGGCCCTGATCCTTGTAAAACCCTGCCAGATTTGAAAGTACGCCCGCGAGCTCTGGATGATCCGGTCCAAGCGTCTTTTCGTACATCGCAGCCGATTTCTTGAAGAGAAATTCGGCGTCTGCGCTCCGTCCCTGACGCGAGTATATTTCAGCCAAGCTGTTCTGTGCTTGTGCGATGTCGGGGCTCTCAGGGCCGAACGCCTTGGAGTTTATAACAATCGATCTTTTGAGCAAGCGCGCAGCATCGTTCAACCGGTTTTGCTGAATATAGACCACGGCTAGATTGCTCATTATATTGGTCGCTTCGGGATCGTTAGCCCCACGCGCCTTTTCAATGATTACCAACCCCCTTTCAAACAACGACGCGGCTCTGTCATTCTGACCTTGCATACTGTAGACGGCGGCAAGATTGCCGAGTGCTGTGGTGATAGAAAGATCGTCCGGACCATCCAGTTTTTCATTGATGGCTATAGATCGCTTGAGGACTGGAACCGCGTCACCGTACCTTCCTTGCGCGCGATATAGATCGCCTAGATTGTTGAGGGCCATCGCGACTTTAAAATGTTCGGGACCGACACTCTCCTCCAGAATTGGGAGCGAGCGTTTGTACAGCGCTTCAGCAACGACGTACTGCGCTAACTGATAGTGGATCATGCCGAGTTCAATGAGCGGCATTGCGACGTTCGCGTCGTTGGGACCGAATTGTTTTTCGTGAAGAGATAGGGACCTCTGCGCCAGCGGCAGCGCTTCCATGTATTTCCCGGTCCGATAAAGGTCTTCAACTCTATTGCTCAAAGTGCCTGCTTCGTCGTCTCCTGCGTAGGACGGCGCTGCAAGCGATACGCTCAACGCCATGGCAACGACAACTGTATATATAGACGTATGCAAAGCTCTCATTGCCCACTCCTTCATGAATGTTTTGAGATCGATGTCCGATTCGTTCTCCTGGATGTCAGAAAGGTTCATCCAACGCGAAGCGCTCGTTTGAAACGCAATTCTCAATCCGACGACATCAATATGAAACACAGGAGAGCCACTCTCTGTGGGTCTTGTTGAACGAACGGACCGTCGTTTGAGTCACTACGATGACGCTCGCGCTCGTCATCCCCGATCATCGTTGTGGATCGGCTCCGAAGTTTAACCCCGATCGGCGCCCAACATTGGCTCTGACGCAATCTCGATGATAATCACCGCCGCTTAGGTCGCGCCGAACAATCTTGCCTGAAGGAGATCGATCTTTGCTCTGCCGTACATCTGTCGCTTAACGAGTTTGAGCTTGGTGATCTGGCCTTCGGTCTGGCCATTCGACCACGGCTGGACCAAGGCAGCATGGACCGCGGCGACGTCTTTGGTGACCCCCGAGGCGAAGGAGGCGAGCAGACTTTCGCTTGCGGCAGCAATCCAGGGGAAGAGATCGGCCCCGGTCCTTTTTCGGATCATGGTGTGAAAGCGATCGGTGAGTGTTCGCGCGGCGACCAGCGTCGGCACGCCGGCCTCGATAGCTGCTATGGTGACGGTATCGGCTTTGCTCATGTGATCACGCGCCGACGTCATCAGCCGTGCGATTGTTCGGGCCGAGGGGACCTTCTGCAGTTGCTGATCGCTGGCCTTTTCGGCGCGACGGCGCCGGGTCGCCCACTCGCTGACCACCCGCTGCGAACCGCGGAAGCCATTTGATTTTAGCCGCCGCCAGAGTTTGGCGCCGTTCCGACAGCCTTCAGCCCATTGGGCATCGAGCAGTGGCAGGTGTGCATCGAGCGAGCTTTGCCGTGTCCTGAATACGTCGCCTCTATCGCCCCGAAGGACCTGGCGGACACGATTGCGACTGTGGCCTGTTTTGCGAACGATCTGCTTGATCGCCGCACCATCCTTGGCGAGCGCCAAGATGGTGGCGATGGTCTCCTCACGTCGCAAGTAACCCTCGTATTGCAGTCGTTCCGCGCAGGTCAATAGTTCTGGATTGATCGTCGTCGCGCCGACCGCTGCACGGATCGGACGCATCGATTTCCGGACGGCGCTCAAGAAAGCCGCGCTCGCGTTCTCCATAAGATGCCAGCGATCGGCAACCTGGGTGGCGCAGGGTAATGCCTTTGAAGCTGCTTCGCCGTATCCGCCACCACGATCGCGAGATAGGACGGTAATGTCGGGATGACCAGCGAGCCAAGCCTCAACTGTTGCCATCTCTCGATCCGGCAAGAGTGCCACGATGCGTCGTCGCTCCAGGTCGCAGACGATTGTTCCATAGCTGTGGTTACGTCGGAAGGCCCAGTCGTCGATACCAACAACGTTCAGCGATTCGGTGCGAGAGCAAGCGCGAGCTCGCACCACGCGGAGAACGGTATCATTGCTAACTGGTAGCATCAGTCGTTTGGCGAAGCTCGCTGCCGGCCTGCCGCCGAGAGCTAATCCGAGATGATGGACGACGAAGTCCAGCCGGCTGGTACGGCGTGACCGAAGAAGAACGGTCTTGTCAAAGCGTTCGGCGAAGATCCTTCTCCGGCAATACGGAGTGTCGCAACAAAACCGGCGGGTCACGACCCGTAGTCGTACGCTCCGACCTGAGCACGGCAGGTCCGACACTTCACGAACATACCGGCTGTGAACACGCCGCGAAGGCGATGCACACAGAGGACATGTCGCTATCTGGGTACCGGCCCGAGCGGTTACGAGGATAGTATCGCCGAGTTGGGCGACGCTTTCGACAGTCAGGTCCGCGGGAGCGAGAGCGGAAATCCGAAAATTGGTTGGCATGTTGCTGGTTCCTTTCGGAGAACAGCGCAATGCCATCAGCAAACTTCATCGAGATTGAGTCAGACCCCAACATTGACCCCGGCCGACCGTTCAAATCGTTAATAGTGTGAGTGACATCAATACTCGCGAGTGGGGTCAGTGTTGGAAGCCGATCGAGGGTCAAATGGCATGCCGATCTACACATTGCCTGCTCCGACGAGGTCCCGATGATGACCGAGCCCGGGTTCAGATGAGGCATCGCCGCCTTAATAGTCCAGAACGGCGCATATATGTTGGTCTTCATAGTGGCGTCGAAATCCTCCGACGAAATGTCCATGATCGACGCGCGGGTCTGCTGGCGCCCGGCATTGTTGACGAGGATGTCAAGCCCACCGAGTCCCTGTACCGCCCTGGCGACCATATCCTGACAGAACGCTTCGGAACGCAGATCTCCTGGAATGGCCACCGCCGTCCGGCCCGCGGCTTTGATTAGAGCAATAACCTGTTGCGCGTCGGGCTCTTCATCCGGCAGATAATTAATGGCCACATCGGCGCCCTCGCGCGCATAGGCTATCGCCGCGGCGCGACCCATACCGGAGTCGCCGCCGGTAATCAGCGCCTTGCGGCCGGCCAACCGACCCGATCCTTTGTAGCTCTTCTCGCCATGATCCGGCGGCGGATCCATTTCGCTGGCCAGACCGGGCC
>NZ_JAQGJT010000114.1 GCF_028290495.1 Tardiphaga sp. | reverse complement strand
TGATCGGCATGAAGCTCAATAAGATCGGTCGCGTCACCGAACTGCAGGACACTCCTTCGGTTCGCGGCATGATCGCCAAGGTTCAGCACCTCGTCCGCGTGGTCGAGGATTAAGCAGCTCACGTCGTCCTGATGCAGCCCAAGATTGGCTGCCAGGGCGGCAACCGCCGACCTTCGAGGCCCGGTCAGACCGGGGCCTCAGGACGACGGCTCGACAGAGGGAAGAGAACGATGAAGCTCAGCGATATCGCCGATAACGCCGGCTCCCGCAAAAAGCGTATGCGCGTCGGCCGCGGCATTGGCTCCGGCAAGGGCAAGACGTCCGGCCGTGGCGGCAAGGGCCAGACCGCGCGTTCGGGCGTGCGTATCAAGGGCTTTGAAGGCGGCCAGATGCCTTTGCATCGTCGCCTGCCGAAGCGCGGCTTCAACAACATCTTCCGTCTCGACTTCACCGAGATCAACCTGGACCGCCTCCAGGATGCAATCGACGCGAAGGTGATCGATACCAGCGGCGTGATCAACGCTGAATCGCTGGTCAAGGCCCGCGTGATCCGTCGCGTCAAGGATGGCGTCCGTCTGCTCGGCCGTGGCGAGATCAAGGCCAAGCTGAACATCGAAGTCCATGGTGCGTCGAAGACCGCCATCGAGGCGATCGAGAAGGCCGGCGGCACCGTCAAGATCCTGAACCCGAAGCCGAAGAAGGCTGAAGGCGAAGCAGCGTAACATCTGCGTCACCGTCTGCGACAGCAGACGGTATTGCGCGATGCGGCGGTAGAATTTATCAATGCCGAGCACCAATTAATGTCCGGCGTCTGCCGCGTGCCCTGCCTGTCGGGGTCCGCCGGCGCGAGGGGCGCGGGAGAAGGTCACTATGGTCTCTGCAGCAGAACAACTAGCCGCAAACCTCAACTTTTCGGCACTCGGCAAGGCCGATGAACTGAAGAAGCGCATCTGGTTCACACTGGGTGCGCTGCTTGTTTATCGGTTTGGCACCTATATCCCGCTGCCGGGCATCGACCCCGCAGCCTGGGAAGCGGTCTTCAAGTCGCAGGCCGGCGGCATTCTCGGCATGTTCAACATGTTCGCCGGCGGCGGCATCAACCGCATGGCGATCTTCGCGCTGAACATCATGCCGTATATTTCGGCATCGATCATCATCCAGTTGCTGACCACCGTGTCGCCGAAGCTCGAGGCTCTGAAGAAAGAGGGCGAGTCCGGCCGCAAGGCGCTCAACCAGTACACCCGTTACCTGACCGTCATCCTGGCCATCTTCCAGTCCTACGGCATTGCCGTCGGCCTGCAGGGCGCCGGCAATGTCGTCAGCGAACCCGGCATGTTCTTCCTGATCTCGACCTCGGTGACGCTGACCGGCGGCACGATGTTCCTGATGTGGCTGGGCGAGCAGATCACCTCGCGCGGCATCGGTAACGGCATCTCGCTGATCATCCTGTCCGGCATCGTCGCCGAGCTGCCCTCGGCGATCGCCAACATGCTTGAGCTGGGCCGCCAGGGCGCCTTGTCGACCGGCCTGATCCTGCTGGTCATCATCATGGCTGTGGTCGTGATCGCCTTCATCGTGTTCATGGAGCGGGCGCAGCGTCGTTTGCTGATCCAGTATCCGAAGCGCCAGGTCGGCAACAAGATGTTCGAGGGACAGTCCTCGCATCTGCCGCTGAAGCTCAATACGTCGGGCGTGATCCCGCCGATCTTCGCCTCGTCGCTACTGCTGCTGCCGGCGACGGTCGCGAACTTCAATGCCGGGAAGGGGCCTGACTGGTTCCAGTGGCTGACCACGCAGCTCAGCCACGGCCGTCCGCTGTTCCTGATCATGTATGTGTCGCTGATCGTGTTCTTCGCGTTCTTCTACACCGCGATCGTGTTCAACCCGACCGAGACCGCCGACAATCTGAAGAAGCATGGCGGCTTCATTCCAGGCATCCGCCCGGGCGAGCGCACCGCCGAATATATCGACTACGTGCTGTCGCGCGTCACGGTGTTGGGCGCGGCCTATCTCGCGGTCGTCTGTTTGATCCCGGAGATCCTGATCTCTTATGCTTCGGTCCCGTTCTACTTCGGCGGCACCTCGTTGCTGATCGTTGTCAGTGTCACCATGGATACGGTTGCGCAGGTTCAGGGCTATCTGTTGGCGCACCAGTATGAAGGCTTGATCCGGAAATCGAAGTTGAGGGGCCGGCGCAAATGAGGTTGATTCTTCTCGGGCCGCCGGGGGCGGGCAAGGGAACACAGGCGCAGCGACTCGTTGAACGTCACGGCATCGTCCAACTCTCCACCGGCGACATGTTGCGTGCCGCCGTCGCCGCCGGGACCGAGATCGGTCTCAAGGCCAAGGACATCATGGCTTCGGGCGGCCTGGTGTCGGACGAGATCGTGATCGGCATCATCTCCGATCGAATCGAGCTGCCGGATGCCGCCAACGGCTTCATCCTCGACGGCTTTCCGCGCACCGTGCCGCAGGCCGAGGCGCTAGATGCCCTGCTGAAGTCCAAGGGGCTGAAGCTCGACGCGGCCGTCGAACTGCGCGTCAACGAAAGCGCGCTGCTGCAGCGGGTTGAAGCGCGCGTCGCGCAGATGACCGAGCGCGGCGAGACGGTGCGTATCGACGATACGCCGGAAGTTCTGGCGAAGCGTCTTGCCAGCTACCGCACCTCGACCGAGCCGCTGGTGCACTACTATTCGGAGAAGCGAAAGCTGGTCACGATCGACGGCATGATGTCGATCGAGGAAGTGACGCTGGAAATCAACCGGGTACTGGCCGCGATCACTGAGTCGGTCGGTTCGGTGAAGAAGACCGCGCGCAAGGCAGCGAAGAAGAAGTCGCCGGCCAAGCGCGAATCGGTCGTCAAACCGGCGAAGAAAGCGGTCAAAAAAGCCGTGAAAGCGCCGGCGAAGAAGGCCAAGGCAGCGAAGGCAGCCAAGAAGACGGTAAAGAAAGCCGTCAAGAAGGCTGCAGCGAAGGCCGTCAAGGCGCCGAAGAAGGCCGCGAAAGCGGCTTCCAAAGGTAAAACGGTGAAAAAGGCCAAGAAAGTCGCCAAAAAGGCGGTTTCAGCGGCCAGGAAGCCGGCAAAGACCGTCAAGAAAGCCGCCAAAAAGCGAGCCAAACGCTAGAGTCGGTTGACGAAACGAAGTCGAATACATTAATAAGGCCCGTATCCAGTCGGATGTTTGTCAGACGATGCCGGGCCCCAACCAAGTTTAGGGGACGGGCGTCGTGTTCGCGTTTGCGGATACCCGCCCGACAGCCCGACAGAACGAATATAATGCCGCTCCGTGATGGACCGGTGACAGGAGAGAAGTCTTGGCCCGTATCGCCGGTGTAAATATCCCGACCAACAAGCGCGCGCTGATCGCGCTTCAGTACATTCATGGCATTGGCCAGAAGAACGCCGCTGACATCCTCGAGAAGGTCAAGATCCCTTCGGATCGTCGCGTCAATCAGCTGTCTGACGCCGAAGTTCTGCAGATCCGTGAAGTGATCGATCGCGACTATATGGTCGAGGGCGATCTTCGTCGCGAGACCGGCATGAACATCAAGCGCCTGATGGATCTGGGTTGCTACCGCGGCCTGCGTCATCGTCGCGGTCTGCCGGTTCGTGGCCAGCGCACGCACACCAATGCGCGCACCCGCAAGGGCCCGGCCAAGTCGATCGCCGGTAAGAAGAAGTAATTTTGCGAATGGCGGGTGGCGAATAGTGAGCAGGGGAAACCCTGGTCGCTATTCGCCACTCACCGTTTGCTGATGTAGCCGCTGGCACTACGGCGGCGTTTGAGATCACAGGAAAGGTTATACTATGGGCAAGGAAGCCACCCGCGTACGTCGTCGTGAACGCAAGAACATTGCATCCGGCATCGCGCACGTGAACTCGTCGTTCAACAACACCACCATCACCATCACTGACGCGCAGGGCAACACCATTGCATGGTCGTCGGCCGGCACGATGGGCTTCAAGGGCTCGCGCAAGTCGACCCCTTACGCCGCGCAGGTTGCCGCAGAAGACGTGTCGAAGAAGGCGCAGGAGCACGGCATGCGCACGCTGGAAGTCGAAGTCGCGGGTCCCGGTTCGGGCCGTGAATCGGCGCTCCGCGCGCTGCAGGCTTCGGGCTTCACCGTGACTTCGATCCGCGACGTCACCACGATCCCGCACAACGGTTGCCGCCCGCGCAAGCGTCGGCGCGTCTAAGAATTGTTGCGAACGCGGGTGGCATCGGCCGCCCGCGGTTGTTTTTGTTGATTTGATATCGCGTGGACGAACCGCGATCTCCACAGCCTGAGGTTTGCCGGCATGGGTGATACAGTAACGATCCAGAAGAATTGGCAGGAGCTGATCCGGCCGAACAAGCTGCAGGTAACTCCTGGCAGCGATCCTACGCGTTTCGCGACCCTGGTCGCCGAACCGCTCGAGCGCGGCTTCGGCCAGACGCTGGGCAACGCGCTGCGTCGCATCCTGTTGTCATCGCTGCAGGGCGCCGCCGTGCAGGCCGTGCACATCGACGGCGTGCTGCACGAGTTCTCCTCGATCTCCGGCGTGCGTGAAGACGTCACGGACATCGTGCTGAACGTGAAGGACATCTCGATCAAGATGCTCGGCGAAGGCCCGAAGCGTATGGTCATCAAGAAGCAGGGCCCGGGCGCCGTAACCGCTGGTGACATCCAGACCGTCGGCGACGTCACGGTGCTCAACCCCGACCTGCAGCTCTGCACCCTCGACGAGGGCGCCGAGATCCGCATGGAATTCACCGTGGCTGCCGGCAAGGGCTACGTCGCCGCCGAGTTCAACCGTCCGGAAGATGCGCCGATCGGCCTGATCCCGGTCGACAGCCTGTACTCGCCGGTTCGCAAGGTGTCGTACAAGGTCGAGAACACCCGCGAGGGCCAGATTCTCGATTACGACAAGCTGACCATGACCATCGAGACCAACGGTGCGCTGACGCCGGATGACGCCGTGGCCTATGCCGCGCGCATCCTGCAGGACCAGCTCAACGTGTTCGTGAACTTCGAAGAGCCGCGCAAGGAAGTTGCCCAGGAGATCATTCCCGATCTCGCCTTCAACCCGGCGTTCCTCAAGAAGG
>NZ_JAQGJT010000109.1 GCF_028290495.1 Tardiphaga sp. | reverse complement strand
GATGGGATGAAGAGCGGCCAGCCTACAGGCCGATATCGAACACGTTCGGGATTTGCGCCAACGGCAGCGTGGCGGCGCCAATGATGGTTGCGACCAGGGTCATCAAGGTGCGGTTGCTGCGGCGCCGGCCGCGCATCTGGCTTGCGATACACTCCAGCACTTCGGTATCGACGCCGACCGCCTTGGTGGGCGCCCAGCTCTCGATCGCGGTATCCGGCGACAGCGCAACGGTGCGCGACGGCACCGGCAGGCCGGAGGCGGAAGCAGCGTGATGCACGACGGCCTTGGCGAACAGGTCGTCGAAACGGCCATCGTCGCTGCGCTCGGCGCCGGCTTCGTTGATGTCGAACAGGGCTTCGGCTTCGGCGCGGCTGACCGGCTCGCTGGCGACGCCGGCGGCGGTGAGGATGCGCGCGCACCAGGCGGCGTCATCGGCGTCGAGCGCGCGGGAAAAATGGATGCGGCCGCCGGCAGTCGGACCTTCGCCGGTGATCACCCCGTCGCGCACGACCGCGAGGGCCTGGGCCGCGGCGCGGCGGTCGGTGATATCGGAGGGCTCGATGGTGCCGGACAATCCGGCGAGAGCGGCGGTAGACATTTCAAACTCTTCTCTTTGGGTCTTGTCATTCTGAACCCCCAGCATTTCCATGCGGGGATTAACGGTGGCTTAACGGATGATTTTGCGGGGCGTCACTTTTTAAGCCGTTGCAGATTTGTCGCTGCGAACGGCGTCCGAGTTCACGCCGATGTCGCAGTCCGGTCAGGCGGGATTGGGCCGGACAAACGGCAACATCAGGGCGCATGACGTTTCCATGTTGCTGAGATCATTTTGTCGCAGGCGACCTTGGCAAAAGAAGATGCTCCCGGTGGCTTTGGCCGGAGAAGGATCTTGTCCTTTTGCGCATGGTGTTCCCCTGCCCGCTTGCGCCTCGTATAGTCCGACAGCGGAATTCTTCTGTAACTAGAACGACATGAGGTCGAGACCTATGACACTGCAACTTGGCGCGGTCGCGCCCGATTTCGAAGCCGACACCACGACCGGACGGATCAAGTTTCACGACTGGATCGGCACCAGCTGGGTGCTGTTGTTCTCGCACCCCAAGGACTTCACCCCGGTCTGCACCACCGAACTCGGCGCACTGGCGAGACTGCAGCCGGAGTTCGACAGGCGTGGCGTCAAGCTGATCGGACTCAGTGTGGATCCGGTAACCAAGCATTCGCTTTGGGTCGAGGACATCCGCGAGACCCAGGGTTTCGGCCCGACCTTCCCGATGATCGGCGACACCGACCTCAACGTCTCCAAGCTCTATGACATGCTGCCGGCGGCCGTCTCCGGCGACGCCAACAGCCGCACCGCCGCCGACAACGCCACCGTCCGCAACGTGTTCGTCATCGGGCCGGACAAGAAGATCAAGCTGGTGCTGGTCTATCCGATGACCACCGGCCGCAACTTCGCGGAAATCCTGCGCGTCATCGACTCCTTGCAGATGACCGCCAGGCACCGCGTCGCCACCCCGGCCGACTGGCAGCAGGGCGAAGACGTCATCATCGCCGGCTCCGTCAGCGACGACGAGGCCAAGACGATCTATCCCGACGGCTGGAAGTCGCCCAAGCCCTACATCCGGATCGTGCCGCAGCCGAAGTAACGGCCGAACATCACCCTCCTCGTCATTGCGAGGAGCTCTTGCGACGAAGCAATCCAGCCGTTCTTCATGGCTCGGGATTGCTTCGCACCGCTCGCAATGACGGCTGAGAGGTCCGGCGCTAGACCTTCGACCCCACCCAGTTCGCCAGCAGCAGGCCGAGCGTGGCCGATGTCGCGGTGACGAAAGTCCCCCAGGCAATGTCGAGGCAGACTACCGGCCAGGTCCAGTGCCTGAGCAGCGACAGCGACGTCAGCTCGAAGGTCGCGTAGCAGAAGAAGCCGAACAGAGCCCCGTACAGCAACGCCGACTGCCAGGTCGCGCCCTGCGAGCCGCTGGCGAAGATCAGGATGCCAGCGATGTACAGGCAGTAGAACAGGATCGCCGGCGCAATGCGGACCGGGCCGAGCATGTCACCGACCTGCGCGGTGAAGAAGCCCTTGGCGATGCTGCCCAGGAAAATCAGATCGAGCGGAAGCATGATGATGAACGTCGCCAGATAGAGAAATGCGTATCGCTTCACGTCGGTCTCCGGAATGATTTTGGGCGCAATGGTCTCGGCAGATACGCGCCAGTCGGTGCAAGGTTGCAAGGTACCGCGGTAATAGATCCGGATCGATTGCCGTGCTGGCGTGTTAGATTTGCCGCATGACCGATACATCCCGCCACATCGTCTGGTTTCGCGACGACCTTCGCCTGTCCGATCACGCTGCCCTTCACGCCGCCGCCACGAGCGGCGCGCCGGTGATCTGTCTCTATGTGTTCGATGAACAGAGCGCGGCATTGCAGCCGAACGCGCGGCCGATCGGCGGTGCGACGCGCTGGTGGCTGGCGCAGTCGTTGCGCGCGCTCGACGCCAGCCTGAAGGCGATCGGCGGCGCGCTGGTGCTGCGCCGCGGCGCGGCCGCCGATGTCATCGCGGCGTTGGCGCGCGAGGTCGATGCCGGCCACGTGCACTGGAACGAGATCGCTCAGGCGCCGCATCTCGCCGTCGCCGACGAGGTGGTCGCCGCATTGGCCGACCTCAACGTCGGCGCACACAGCTACAACGGCGACCTGCTGGTGGCTCCGAAAGCGATCCGCACCAAGGAAGGCCGTGGCCTGCGGGTGTTCACGCCGTTCTGGAAACGCATCCAGGCGATGGGCGATCCCGCCAAGCCGCTGCCTGCACCGAAGAAGCTCAAGCCCGCACCGAAGGTCGCGAGCGACAGGCTTTCCGACTGGAAGCTCGAGCCGACCGCGCCCGACTGGGCCGGCGGACTGCGCGAGATGTGGACGCCGGGCGAAACGGTCGCGCAAGAACGGCTTGCGGAATGGCTGGAGAACGGCGTCACCGGCTACGCGACCGACCGCGACCGGCCGGATCGCGAGGGCACCTCGAGACTGTCGCCGCATCTTCGCTTCGGCGAAATCAGCCCGCGGCAAATCTGGTACGCGGCGCGCTTCGCCGCCGCCGAGCATCCGCAGCGCGCCACCGACATCAGTAAATTCCTCAGCGAGGTCGGCTGGCGCGAGTTCTGCCGGCACCTGTTGTTCGACGTCCCCGACCTCGCGCAGCGCAATCTGCAATCCTCCTTCGATGCGTTTCCCTGGAAGCGCGACGCCCGCGCACTGCTTGCCTGGCAGCGTGGATCGACCGGCTACCCGCTGATCGATGCCGGCATGCGCGAGCTCTGGCACACCGGCACCATGCATAATCGCGTGCGCATGGTGGTCGCATCTTTCCTCGTGAAGCACCTCCTGATCGACTGGCGTGAAGGCGAAAAGTGGTTCTGGGATACGCTCGTCGACGCCGACGCCGGAAGCAATCCGGCCAACTGGCAATGGGTCGCGGGCTCCGGTGCGGATGCCGCGCCCTACTTCCGCGTCTTCAATCCAATCCTTCAGGGAGAAAAATTTGATCCCGATGGAGTCTATGTCCGACGCTGGGTGCCGGAGCTGAAAGACATGCCGTCGAAATTCATTCATCAACCGTGGAACGCTAGCCCGCTAGAGTTTGCGCGCGCGGGCGTCACGCTCGGCAAGACCTACCCGACGCCGATCATCGAACATAAAGCTGGTCGCGAGCGCGCATTGAAAGCGTATGCGTCGACACGAAACAGTTGACTACACGTCGCTCACACTTCATCTGGAGAACGAATCGGACTATCGTCAGAGAATCGATAACCTTTGGGGGATAAGATGAAAGACGACACACCGATTTTGGAGCAGCTGACAGACGCTCTCGGCAGCGCTGCAGATGCGACAAAAGAAGCCGCCACTTCCTTGGTGAAGAAGGTCCGCAAGGCCACCACCAAGAAAGCGGCGACGAAAGCCCCGGCAAAGAAAGCCGTCAAGAAGTCGACCAAGAAATCTTCGGCCAAGAAATCTTCGGCCAAGACAACAGCAAAGAAAGCGAAAAAGACAGTGGCAAAATCAGTGAAGAAGACCGCGAAGAAGGCCTCCAAGGCAGCCAAGACCACCAAGAAGGTCGCGAAGAAGGCCGCCAAGAAGACCGTGAAGAAGGTTGCCAAGAAGGCGAAGAAGGCTGCGCCGAAGAAGGCAAAGAAGGTCGCCAAGAAGTCCAAGAAGTAAGCATCGCAGCCTCGCTGTGATGTGAAAGCCCCCGGGTCAAAGCCCGGGGGCTTTTTCTTGTCTGCCGTTCAGACGCACATCCTGAACGTCATGTTTCATTTGATGTCCGGTGCCGGACCGTATGCCATGCGGCAACGATAAATTGCGCGGGGCCACCCGCCGTCGCGCACATGACAGACCTCCCTAACGCAAGGAATTCCCATGGACGTTCGCGCCGCAGTCGCTATCAGTGCCGGCCAGCCGCTGGAAATCATGACCGTGCAACTCGAAGGGCCGCGCGACGGCGAGGTGCTGGTTGAGATCAAGGCCACCGGCATCTGCCATACCGACGAGTTCACACTGTCCGGTGCCGATCCCGAAGGGTTGTTTCCCGCCATCCTCGGCCATGAAGGCGCGGGCATCGTGGTCGATGTCGGCCGCGGCGTCACCTCGGTGAAGAAGGGCGACCACGTCATCCCGCTGTACACGCCGGAATGCTTCGTCTGTCCGTCCTGCCTGTCGCACAAGACCAACCTCTGCACCTCGATCCGCGCCACCCAGGGACAGGGCGTGATGCCCGACGGCACGTCGCGCTTTTCGATCAAGGGCAAGAAGATCCATCACTATATGGGCACCTCGACGTTTTCGAACTACACCGTGCTGCCGGAGATCGCGGTCGCAAAAATCCGAAAGGACGCGCCGTTCGACAAGGTCTGTTACATCGGCTGCGGCGTTACCACAGGCATCGGCGCCGTCATCAACACCGCGAAGGTCGAACAAGGCGCGAAAGCGATCGTGTTCGGCCTCGGCGGCATCGGGCTCAACGTGTTGCAGGGCTTGCGCCTTGCCGGCGCCGACATGATCATCGGCGTC
>NZ_JAQGJT010000102.1 GCF_028290495.1 Tardiphaga sp. | reverse complement strand
ATCCGGTCGACCGCCCACTCCCACCGCCAGCGTACGGGCATCCGGGCCTAACGATGCGAGTCCTTTTGTATGCGGACTTCCGCAGCCCGCATGCCCAAGGGTGGCGCGCGGGCTTGGAGTCCGCGGGCGTCGAGGTGCTGGGTGTCAGCAGCGAGCCCGTCGACGACGGGATTTCACTCAACCCCTCGGGCGGACTCAGCGCTGCGCGACAGCGCTATGTGGAGACCCGGACCACGAAGACGGGTCTCGCGACGGTGGTCGCGCGGCGCGCAAGCGAGTTGCAGTTCGTCCACTCGGTCGTGCAGGTCAGCCGCTCGGCATCGCGTCAGGCCGACGTGCGCGCGGCGGTGGAGCGGTTCAAGCCGGAACTGCTGCACGGCCTCCGTCTTCCATACGAAGGGATCACGGCTCTCGCCGCGAACGCCAGTGTGCCGACGGTCGTGTCGTCGTGGGGACAGGACTTCGTCCCCCAGGCGAGCAGCGATCCCCTGCTGCGGCACTGGCTCCGCAAATACTTGCCCGCAGCGGCGGGATTCCATTACGACTCCACGACCGACCTGGACCGGGCACTCCGCTACGGCGTCAGGTCGGACGTGCCGACCCTGCACGCAGCAGGCAACTTCGGTGTGGACGAGTCCATGTTCCACCCCCGTGACGCGAAGGTGCCCGGTCTGGTCTCATACGTCCGCAAGGCCACACCCACGTGCAATTACTTCGGCTTCATCGAGGCGGCATTGCGGCTCATCCGGACCACCGATGCCACGTTCGTCGGCGTGGGTCTCGCTCGGCTGGAAGACGAGGTGACCCGCCGGTTCGGTGTCTACGACCACTCACGCCTCAGGCTCATCGGCGAGCTCGGAGGCGACGATTTCGCCCAGCTGGTGCGTACGTCGCAGGTGGTCGTGTCGCCGTCGTACTCCGATGGCATGCCGGTGTCCATCCTCGGCGCCATAGCCAGTGGGGCCCACATCGTCGCCGGTGATCTCCCGCAGTTCCGTGAGTTGACGGCGCGCGGCGTCGACATGCACCTCATCGATCCGTCGCAGACGGACGCCATCGAGAGGGGCATCGCATCCCAACTCTCGGCGCCGTTGCTGGGTACTGATAGCGACCTGCCGAAGGAACACTCGCGTGCGCGCAACTGCACCCGCGTGGTCGACTTCTACGACACCGTGCTCGGAAGAGCGACCTGATGTCGATCCGACCCGCCAAGAGCAGAGTGGAACGTCGGCTCCCTGCGGTCGCCGCACGCGAGCTTGCGGGGCAGCCGAGTCAGTCGAGTACGCAGGCCATCTTCCTGCCGGCGATGATAGTCCTCCTCGGGGTGCTGCTCCCGGGCTCGCTCGTCTTCAATCAGGTGTCCGCGCAGGCGTACCCCGAGTGGCCCGGCTCGCTCGTCATCGCCGTGTACACGGGCGTCAGGCTCGCCGGCTTCCTCGTGTCGGGCAACCAACGGCTCTACTGTACCTGGACATCGGCAAGTTCGGCGGTCTCGCCGAGACGATGGACGAGTCGATCCGCTACGCCATCAAGACGCCGCATGACGGCGCCGAGATGACGCCGTGCGTGCTCGCGGGCCCGACCTGCGACTCAGCCGACGTGATGTACGAGAAGCTGCCGTACCCGCTTCCGGTGACGCTGGAGATCGGCGACAAGCTGCTGATCGAAGGCACCGGCGCGTATACGTCGACCTACTCGTCGGTGGCGTTCAACGGCTTCCCGCCGCTGCGCACCTTCCACATCTGAGCGCCTTTCCGCTCTGAATAACCGGGAGCCGGTTCGCCGACTCCCACCCCGTCACCTCCATTATCCGGATGACAACGCTGCGCCAAACGCAGCGGGGAATGACATGCCATGACGACTGCTCTGCAAAAGACCGCCACCAACAACACTGTTGCCCTGACCATCGCAGCCACCCCGTTCGCGATCCGTGCGGAACGTGGCTCCGACATCGCCGCGCGCGAAGCGCTGCTGGACGTGTGCTTCGGCGCCTCGCGCCATGCCCGCACCTGCCAGCGGCTGCGCGACGGACGGCTGCCCGCCGAAGGCCTCGCCTTCTCGGTGGTGCATCAGGGCCGGCTGGTCGGCACGATCAGGCTTTGGCATGTCGATGCCGGGGGCCAGGCAGCCTTGATGCTTGGCCCCCTGGCCGTCGATCCGTCGTGCCGCGAACTGGGCATCGGCGCCGAACTGATGAACCACGCCATCGCCGCGGCGAAGGCGCTCGGCCATGGCGCAGTGATCCTGCTCGGCGACGAACCCTATTACAGCCGCTTCGGCTTCTCCCCGGAGAAGATGGAGAACCTGTCGCTGCCCGGCCCGTTCGAGCGGCACCGCCTGCTCGGCCTCGAACTGCGCGCAGGCGCCCTCGACGGTGTGGCCGGCTTGATCGTGGCGACCGGCAGAGCCGCCAAGCGGGCCAGAACCGCCTCGCCGGCGGCACGCGCGGCTTGATTTGAACGCCAATAAACGGCATTGCGGGGCCTGTTTCATTCCGAGGGGCCCGTAATGACCCGCCGCCTGATTTCCACGGGATCGCCGTTCGAGAAGACCGCCGGCTACAGCCGCGCGGTGGTCGATGGCGATTTCGCCTTCGTCTCCGGCACCACCGGCTACGATTACACCACCATGGTGATGCCCGCCGATGTCACGGCGCAGACACAGAACTGCTTCAAGACCATCGGCGCCGCGCTGAAGGAGGCCGGATTCGAGATAGCCGATATCGTGCGCGCGACCTATTACATCACCGACGCCAAGGATGCCGATGCGGTGTTCGCGGTCTGCGGTGCCCATCTCGGCGAAATCCGGCCGGCCGCCACGCTTCTGGTGGTCGCCGGGCTCTACAAGCCCGAGATGAAAATCGAAATCGAAGTGACCGCCAAGCGTCGCACGAACTGACGTTCCATTTTCTGTTCAACCCACGCAAACGGCGCGGCTGAGTTCGCCGCCGCTTTGCTTTAATTCACTCAAATTCACTTCTGGAGATTTCGACGATGACCACCCCCGCCTCGCAGATCAATGCGAAGATTTCCGGCCCAATCGAGATGGTCGGCTTCGGCTCCATCGGCAAAGGCACGCTGCCGCTGATCGAGCGGCATCTCGACTACGACAAGTCGCGCATCACCGTGCTCGATCCCAAGGACGAGGGCCGCAAGGCGCATTGCGAGAAGCACAACGTGCGCTTCATCCAGCAGGGACTGACCAGGGAGAACTATCGCGAGTTGCTGACGCCGCTGCTCACGGAAGGCGGCGGCCAGGGCTTCTGCGTCAACCTGTCGGTCGATACCGGCTCGACCGATATCATGGAGCTCTGCAACGAACTCGGCGCGCTCTACATCGACACCGTCAACGAGCCCTGGCTCGGCTTTTACTTCGACGCGTCGAAGGGACCGGAAGCGCGCTCCAACTACGCCCTGCGCGAGGCGACGCTTGCCGCCAAGAACGCGCGTCCGCCGGGCTCGACGACGGCCGTCTCCTGCTGCGGCGCCAACCCCGGCATGGTTTCCTTCTTCGCCAAGCAGGCGCTGCTGAATGTCGCCGCTGACCTGCAGCTCAATGCGCCGGAGCCGAAGACCAAGGCCGAATGGGCAGACCTGATGCGGCAGACCGGCGTCAAGGGCATCCACATCGCCGAGCGCGACACGCAACGCGCCACATCGCCGAAGAAGCCTGGCGTCTTCGTCAACACCTGGTCGGTCGAAGGTTTCATGTCGGAAGGCGTGCAGCCGTCAGAACTCGGCTGGGGCACCCATGAAAAATGGATGCCGGAGAACGCGCACAGCCACGAGACCGGCTGCGGCGCGGCGATCTACCTGATGCAGGCCGGCGCCGACACGCGCGTGCGCACCTGGTGCCCGACACGCGGCGCGCAGTACGGCTTCCTCGTCACCCACAACGAGTCGATCTCGATCTCCGATTATTTTACGGTGCGCGATGCATCGGGCACCGCGGTCTATCGGCCCACCTGCCACTATGCCTATCATCCGGCTGATGACGCGGTGCTCTCGCTCCATGAAATGTTCGGCCACGGGATGCAGGAGAAACACCAGATCCTCGACGAGAACGAAATCGTCGACGGCATCGACGAACTCGGCGTGCTGCTCTACGGCCACGGCAAGAATGCCTACTGGTTCGGCTCGCAGCTCTCCATCGAGGAGACACGGGAACTCGCGCCTTATCAGAACGCCACTGGTCTGCAGGTGACCTCCGCCGTTCTCGGCGGCATGGTGTGGGCGCTGGAGCACCCGACCGAAGGCATCGTCGAGACCGACGAGATGGATTTCCATCGCCTGCTGGAAATCCAGGGACCCTATCTCGGCCCGATGAAGGGTTACTACACCGACTGGACTCCGCTGAAGGGCCGCCCCGGCCTGTTCCCCGAGGATATCGACACCTCGGATCCCTGGCAGTTCAAGAACGTGCTCGTTCGCTAACGAAAACTCCGCCCTCATCCTGAAGGAGAATGTGGCGGCTGCGCTCTCGCGCAGCCGCCACATTCATCTCGAAGGATGACGGCAAGCGCTGCATCACCCCGGCTTCATGGTTCGAGACGCGCGCGAAGATACGCGCTCCTCACCATGAGGGGCTGGCGGCGGCAAGGAAGCGGGAGCCCCCTTCACTTCGCCAGATAATCGAACGCCACCTCGCCCAGTCCCAGTGTCAGATCGCACTTGAAGTGCAGCGCCGAGATCACCTCGCGCACCGGCAGCCGCGCGACATCGGCCAGGGCGTGCGGAAACAGGCCGAGCGCGGCGGGACCGGTCCAGGCATCCTTCAGGGTGATATCCTCAAGGTGATAGCGCACCAGCTCGCAGATCCGCGGCGTGCCGTCGACATGCGGAATGATTTTCAAAATGAAGTTCGGCACCGTCAGCGCCTTCATCACCAGGCCATGATCGACCGGGCGGTGCTTGTAGCCCATGGTGCCTGACGCACACAGGACCGAGCCGTAATGCAGCGTGCCGACCAGCACGTCGCTCTCTACCGCGATCTTCGGCGAGGCACGCTTCTTCGGAAATCCCCACAACTCGCGGCCGCCGGCGATCGGCGCGTCGTCGTCAAGATACATCGAGTGGATGTAGACGCCCTCGACGCCGTTCAGGCGTACCGGGATCGCCTGCCCCGTCTCGGTGTAATCGCCGAAGCCGGTTGAGTCCGGCATCCGGATGAATTCGTATTTGACGATGGAGTCGATGACCTCCAGCGGCTCCGGCACCACGGCGGCGAGCGCCTCGGGATCGGTGCGGTAGCTGATGATGAAATATTCCCGATCGAAGAACCGGTACGGCCCGCGCGGAAACGACGGATTGGTCAGCGGCATCGAATAGGCGTTGTTGCGGACGTCGTCGATCTTCATGGCAATCTCCGTACCGGCGCGGACGCGCATCGGGCCAATATGGGCTGCGCCCGCGCAATAATCGAGACCATCGGTTGGACTACATGCCCGAACCTGACAAAGCCGGGCGCATTCTGCGTCGGCGTCTGCTACAGCGTTTTCGAGCGAATTGGATGCCGGCTCACACCTCCGTTTCGATTCCATCGGAACGGAAAAGGCTCTAAAAGCGGCATCCAGACCAGGCACGATTTCGAGGATTACGATTTGTCAGACGAGAAGCGGCTCGCGGAGGCCGAAGCGATCCGCCGCAAACTGATTCCGCTCGACGATTACCGCAGCCTGCTGAACGGTGCGGAACTGGTGTCGGACTGGCAGTTGGTCGACCAGTCGATGATCGACACCTTCGCCGACGCCACGCGGGATCATCAGTTCATCCATACCGATCCGGAACGGGCGCTGGCGGAAACGCCGTTCGGCGGCACCATCGCGCACGGTTTCCTGACGCTGTCGTTGCTGTCTGTGCTGGCCTTCGACGCCCTGCCCGGCGTGAACGGCACGCGGATGGGGGTCAATTACGGCTTCGACAAGGTGCGCTTCATGAGCCCGGTCAAGTCGGGCAACCGGGTGCGGGGGAAATTCAAGCTGGTCGGGCTGACCGCGCGGCGGGTGTCGGTGCAATCTGCCTGGGCCGTTATCATCGAGATCGAGGGCGCCGCGACGCCAGCGCTGGAAGCGCACTGGATCACGCTGGCGGTGATCGACCCGGACGCCGCCTAGCGGCGGTCGCTATTTCGCAGGAATCGGCGGCGCTACCTTCTCGGCGGGCGCGGGCGGCAGAGCCGGCGCGGCGCCGGCCTTCTGCGCATCGGGTTCGGGACGCGCCGGCTGCGGCGGAATTTCGGTCGGCCGCGCGCCGGTCGTCGCCGGCTCTGCGGGGGCGGCGGGCTTGCTCTCCGCACCGGGGGTCGATTGCAGCGGCTGCGTCGCCTGGGCCATCCAGCGGTGTTCGGGCATCAACTGCGCCAGCGAGGCGGCGGAAATGCCGAGGCCGACTACCACCATCACGCCGGACAGCACCAGTTCCGTTCGAGATGCGCGCTTGCTGCGGGTCGGGATCATTGGGCCACCTCGGTTATATCTGGTGGTCAACGAGCGCTAGTCGCCAAGGTTCCATGGGAGCCGTGCCAGCTCTAATCCTTGGTGCTGACTTCCCAGGTGGCGTGAACCACGCCGGGCTGGCGTTGCAGATCGGCGACCGCCGTGTCGAGTTCCCGGGGATCGACGGCGGTGCTGACCAGCGTGGCAATAATCTCCTGCGTGTCATCGCCATGATCGACCACATCGAGATTGCCCACGGGGTACTGTGCCGCTTCCAGCCGCTCGACCAGTTGGTCGCGCAATGCGGCCAACGCATGATCGGCGACGGTCAGCCTGACGAAATAGGTCGCCTCCGACGACTTCTCGTCGAGCGGCGCGCGGTTGATGGCGTTGACCAATGGCCGCAGCAGCGTGTTGCCGGCCAGCACGAACAGCGTGAGCGCCGTTGCCTGCGCGATCATGTCGGCCCCGGCGCAGCAGCCGACCGCCGCCGATCCCCACAACGTCGCCGCGGTGTTGAGGCCGCGCACGTTGGTGCCTTCCTTCATGATGACGCCGGCGCCGAGAAAGCCGATCCCCGACACCACATAAGCGATGACGCGCACGCCGCCGTCGGCGCCGGCCAGATGCATCGCCAGATCGACGAACGCCGCCGCACCCACGGCGACCAGCACGTTGGTGCGCAGCCCCGCAGTACGTTGCCGGTATTGCCGCTCGGCACCGATCAGCGTGCCCAGCACAAAGGCCACCGCCAGACTGAGCAGTGTGTCGAGGAAGTCATAGGTCTGGAACGTTGCAAGAAATCGCATGACCTCTCATGCGTACAGCAGATGACGGCGTCGTGACAGGGGCGACAAATGCCGGTGCTGTCCCCCGGACGTTATGCAAAACGCCGCCCTTGCGATGCCTCGCAAGGGCGGCGTGATGTGCACAGCGCCCGGCCCCGTTGGGGCAGGGTCAGGTTCGAGCGTCGATCAGTTCGACGCGCGCTTCTGCGGCGGGGTGGCGGGCCACGACTTGATCAGCGTGTCGTAGTCGACCGTCTCGCCCTTCGGCTTCTCATTGGCCAGCTTGCGCTGCGGCGCGATGTTGCCGTCCTTGGCGGATTTCGCATACCAGTATTCCGCCGTCTCCTTCTTGTTCAGCTTCGGTCCGCATTCGCCCTGAACCTTGGATCGTTCGAGGCGATCGAGAACCGAATCCTGCGCCGCTGCCAGCGAGTCCATCGCCGCCTGTGGCGTCTTCGCACCGGAGGAGGCATCGCCGATATTCTGCCACCACAATTGCGCCAGCTTCGGATAGTCCGGGATGTTGTTGCCGGTCGGCGACCATTGCACGCGGGCCGGCGAGCGATAGAACTCGATCAGACCGCCGAGCTTCGGCGCACGCTCGGTGAACGACTTGTCCCAGATGTCGCTCTCACGGATGAAGGTGAGGCCGACATGGCTCTTCTTCAGGCTCACCGTCTTCGAGGTGATGAACTGCAGATACAGCCACGCCGCCTTGCGGCGCTCCGGCGGAGTCGACTTCAGCAGCGTGGCCGAACCGACGTCCTGGTAGCCGAGCTTCATGCCTTCCTTCCAGTACGACCCGTGCGGCGACGGGGCCATGCGCCACTTCGGCGTGCCA
The DNA here is from genome assembly GCF_028290495.1 of Tardiphaga sp. Taxonomy (GTDB): domain Bacteria; phylum Pseudomonadota; class Alphaproteobacteria; order Rhizobiales; family Xanthobacteraceae; genus Tardiphaga. The sequence goes on along the minus strand of NZ_JAQGJT010000102.1, from coordinate 5,353 downwards.
TCCGCATTCATCACCGGCAGACCCGGCTTCACCATGTCGGCGGTGAAGGCGGTGTACCAGAACATCTGCTGCGCGATGTTGCCTTGCGCCGGCACCGGCCCCGATTCGGAGAAGGTCATGCCCTGTGCCTGCGGCGGAGCATACTTCTTCATCCAATCGAGATACTTCACGATCGAATAGACCGCCGCCGGACCATTGGTGTCGCCGCCGCGCTCGATGGAGGAGCCGACCGGACGACAGCCTTCCATACGGATGCCCCATTCATCGACGGGCAGACCGTTCGGCAATCCCTTGTCGCCGTTACCGGCCATCGACAGCCAGGCGTCGGTGAAACGCCAGCCCAGTGACGGATCCTTCTTGCCGTAGTCCATGTGGCCATAGACCTTGACGCCGTTGATCTCCTTGATATCGTTGGTGAAGAACTCGGCGATATCCTCATAGGCCGACCAGTTCACGGGAACACCGAGGTCGTAGCCATACTTGGCCTTGAACTTGGCCTTGTAGTCGGGATTGGTGAACCAGTCGTACCGGAACCAGTAAAGGTTGGCGAATTGCTGGTCGGGCAGTTGGTACAGCTTCTTGTCCGGCGCGGTGGTGAACGACGTGCCGATGAAGTCCTTCACGTCGAGCATCGGATCGGTGACGTCCTTGCCTTCGCCGGTCATGTAGTCCGACAGCGCGATGGTCTGGCCGTAGCGGAAGTGCGTGCCGATCAGATCGGAATCGTTGATCCAGCCGTCATAGACATTCTTGCCGGACTGCATCTGGGTCTGCAGCTTCTCGACCACATCGCCTTCCTGGATGATGTCGTGCTTGATCTTGATCCCGGTCAGTTCCGAGAACGCCTTGGCCAGCGTCTTGGATTCATATTCGTGGGTCGTCAGCGTCTCGGAGACCACGTTGATCTCCATGCCTTTGAAGGGTTCGGCAGCCTTGGCGTACCACTGCAACTCCTTCAGCTGATCGGCCTTGGACAGCGTCGAGGGCTGGAATTCGGTGTCGATCCAGCGCTGCGCGGCGGCGTCGTCGGCACGGGCGGGCGCGGCCAGCGTCACCGTCGCGGCAATCAATGCGGCGGCGCTGGTCATGGTCATCAGGCGGGCCGTGGATACACGGCTGCCTTGTCTGGTCAGGTGCTTCATTGCCTTCTCCCTAGTGTTGCTTCAGGCCGGGTTGATCCCGGGCCTGTCTTCCTCGCCTGTCAGACCGTGCGAAAAATCGCCACGGCCATCCCAAACGAAACCAGCGTCGCGAGCCACAGGCTCGAGATTTCAAAACCTTCTTCGCCGATCGGCAACGTCGCGATGGCGCCGGTGCCGATGAACCCGATCCACAACAGATGGATCACGGCGGCGGAAATCAGCGAGATGAACAGCCGGTCACCGCGCGTGGTGGGAATGCGCAGCACCCCAATCCGCTCGGCTTCGGGATAGGCAACCGCGAGCCACGTCATCGTGCCCAACGTCGCCGCCAGCAGCGCGAAGAAGATCGCGGTCGGCGGCGTCCAGGCCATCCATGCGATGTTTTCCATAAGCCCCCCCTACACCCGACCGAGCGCAAAACCGCGCGCGATGTAATTGCGGACGAACCAGATCACCAGCGCACCCGGAATAATCGTCAGCACGCCGGCGGCGGCGAGCAGGCCCCAGTCCATGCCGGAGGCAGACACGGTGCGCGTCATCACCGCCGAGATCGGCTTCGCGTTGACCGAGGTCAGCGTCCGCGCCAGCAGCAGTTCGACCCAGGAGAACATGAAGCAGAAGAACGCCGCGACGCCGATGCCCGACGCGATCAGCGGCACCAGGATCTTGACGAAGAATTTCGGAAATGAATAACCGTCGAGAAACGCGGTCTCGTCGATTTCGCGCGGCACGCCGGACACGAAGCCTTCGAGAATCCACACCGCCAGCGGCACGTTGAACAGGCAATGCGCCAGCGCCACCGCCCACGGCGTATCGAACAGGCCGATCGCCGAATACAGGTTGAAGAACGGCAATGCATAGACCGCGGCCGGCGCCATCCGGTTCGACAGCAGCCAGAAGAACAAGTGCTTGTCGCCAAGGAAGCGGTAGCGCGAGAAGGCATAGGCCGCCGGCAGGGCGAAGGAGATCGAGAGGATGGTGTTGATCACCACATATTTCAGCGAGTTGATGTAGCCGGAATACCAGCTTTCGTCGGTGAAGATGCGGATGTAGTTCGCCAGGGTCGGCTGGTGCGGCCACAGCGTCATGGTCGAGACGATCTCGCCATTAGTCTTGAAGCTCATATTGACCAGCCAGTAGATCGGCAGCATCAGGAAGACCAGATACAGCGACAGGATCAGGCGGCGACCGGGAATCGAATGCATCAGACCGCCCCCTCTTGCTGGCCGCGATCGGCGCCGGCATTGGTCATCACGGTGTAGAACACCCAGCACACGATCAGGATGATCAGGTTGTAGACCAGCGACAATGCGGCGGCCTTGCCGAGGTCAAACTGGCCAAGTGCAATCTTGACCAGTTCAATCGACACGAAGGTCGTCGAATTGCCGGGACCACCGCCAGTGACCACGAACGGTTCGGTGTAGATCATGAAGCTGTCCATGAAGCGCAGCAGCACCGCGATCAGCAGCACGCGGTTGAGCTTCGGCAACTGGATCGCGGTGAAGACCGCCCAGCGCGACGCGCCATCGATCTGCGCAGCCTGGTAATAGGCATCGGGAATCGACTTCAACCCGGCATAGCACAACAGCGCCACGAGGCTGGTCCAGTGCCAGACATCCATCACGATCACCGTGGCCCAGGCGTCGAATTCGTTGGAGACGTAATTGTAGTCCATGCCCAGATGGTTGAGCGTGTAGCCGAGCAGGCCGATGTCGGGCCGGCCGAAAATCTGCCAGATAGTGCCGACCACATTCCACGGGATCAGCAGCGGCAGCGCCATGATCACCAGGCACGCCGCGACGCGCCAGCCCTCGCGCGGCATCGACAGAGCCACGATGATGCCGAGCGGCACCTCGATGGCGAGGATGATCGCGGAGAAGGCAAGGTTGCGCCAGAGCGATGCGAGGAAGCGTTCGCCGAGATCGGTGGAGGGATCGAGCAGCTCCTTGAACCAGCCGACACCATTCCAGAAGAACTGGTTGTTGCCGAACGTGTCCTGCATCGAATAGTTCACGACCGTCATCAGCGGCAGCACCGCGGAGAACGCCACCACCAGAAATACAGGCAGCACCAGGAACCAGGCTTTTTGGTTGACGGTTTTGTCCATCACGCAGTGCCCTCAACGAGGCGGCTGTCGGCATAAATGTGGACCCGCGACGGATCGAAGATCAAGCCGGCTTCCGAGCCGGGAATCGAAAATCCCTGTGGGACCCGCGCGGCGAATTTGACGTCCCCGATCCGCACGCGCGCAAAACGGACGCGGCCGAGATCGTCGATACGCTCGATGTTGGCCGACAACAGCCCGGGCGCCGGCGCGGCCACCTCGACGAATTCCGGGCGAACGCCAACCTCGATCTTCGCACCGGGCGGCAGCCGGTCGTAGCTGCGCTGCAATGCGATGGTGTGGCCGCCGACCACCGCGGCACGGCCGTCAACCTCGGCAGGCACGATATTCATGCCGGGCGAACCGATGAAATAGCCGACGAAAGTGTGCTCCGGCCTGTCGAACAACTGTTGCGGCGTGCCGGACTGCACCACCCGGCCGTCATGCATCACCACCACAGTGTCGGCAAAGGTCAACGCCTCGGTCTGGTCGTGAGTGACATAGATCATTGTCAGATCCAGTTGATGGTGCAGCGCCTTCAGCTTCGAACGCAGCTCCCATTTCAACGCGGGATCGATCACCGTCAGCGGCTCGTCGAACAGCACCGCGGCGACGTCGGCGCGAACCAGGCCGCGGCCGAGAGAAATCTTCTGCTTGGCGTCGGCGGTTAGCCGCGTCGCCTTGCGGTTCAGCCAGGGCGTGAGGTCGAGCAGGCCCGCGATCTCGGCGACGCGCCTCTCGATCTCCGGCCTCGCGACGCCGCGGTTCTTCAGGGGGAACGCCAGGTTCTCGCCCACCGTCATGGTGTCGTAGATGACGGGAAACTGGAACACCTGCGCGATGTTGCGCTGCTGCGTCGAGCGTTGCGTGATGTCGACGTCATCGAACAGGATCTTGCCGCGCGTTGGCGCAACGATGCCGGAGATCAAATTGAGCAACGTGGTCTTGCCGCAGCCGGAGGGGCCGAGCAGCGCATAGGCGCCGCCCTGCCGCCACGTCATTGATATCGGCTTCAGCGCAAATGATTCCGGATCGGCATCGGGGCCGCCGTAGGATTGCGCGAGATCGACGAGATCGATGCGGGCCACGCGGCGCCTCCCTACATTTGCCGAGGCGCCGCGACCAGACGGTCGCGGTCATCGAAGATAAAGAGATTGTCGGGGTCGAGCACGGCATCGAGATGATGGCCCGGCGGAAAGTCGTGCACGCCCTGCAGCACCGCGACCCAGTTGGAATCGTCGCGCTTCAGATGCACGAAACTCTCCGAGCCGGTGATCTCGGTCACGGTGACCTCCGCCGGAAACGCGTGACGCCCGGCAATGCCGTTGGCGACTTCCAGTTGGTGCGCGCGAAAGCCGACGCGATAGGCGCCATCGCTCAGGCCTGCATAGAGTCCGCTCGCCGGCGCGCGCGCGCCGCCGGCATATTGCACGAAGCCGTCCTGCTTCTCGATGTCGACCAGGTTGAGCGGCGGATCGGAAAACACTTCTGCCACCTTTAGAGTCTCCGGCTGGCGGTATACTTTCGAGGTGTCGCCGACCTGCAGAACTTCGCCTTGCCACAGGCAGACGGTGTTGCCGCCGAGCAGCAACGCTTCGGAGGGCTCGGTGGTCGCATAGACGAAGATCGCACCTGAAGCCTCGAAGATACGCGGCAGTTCGGTGCGCAATTCCTCGCGCAGCTTGTAATCGAGATTGGCCAGCGGCTCGTCCAGCAGCACCAGATCGGCGCCTTTTACCAGCGCGCGGGCGATCGCGGTGCGCTGTTGCTGGCCGCCCGACAATTGCAGCGGGGTGCGGGTCAGATACGGCTCGAGCTTGAGCAATCTGGCCGCCTCCTGCACCCGGCTGTCGATCTCGGCGCGCGGCTTGCCCTGCACCCGCAACGGCGAAGCGATGTTTTCATAGACCGTCAGCGAGGGGTAGTTGATGAACTGCTGATAGACCATCGCCACCGATCGCTTGCGCACATCGAAGCCGGTGACGTCCTTGCCGTCGACCAGCACGCGGCCGGAGCTCGGCTTGTCGAGACCGGCCAACAGCCGCATGATCGAGGTCTTGCCCGACAACGTCGGGCCCAGCAGCACGCTCAGGGTGCCGCCCTCCAG
>NZ_JAQGJT010000043.1 GCF_028290495.1 Tardiphaga sp. | reverse complement strand
GCCGGACGACAGCTCGATGCCGTTGCAGACGATGTCGTATTGGAAGGCGTTGATCGTCAGCGGATCGCGGGTCTCCAGGGCCTCGAGCCCGCCCTGCGGCATCGAGAACGGGTTGTGCGAGAACTCGACCTTCTTCTCGTCCTCGTCGTATTCGTACATCGGGAAATCGACGATCCAGGCCAGCGCAAAGCGCTCCTTGTCGATCAGGTTCAGCTCTTCACCCAAACGCGTGCGCGCGAGGCCGGCGAACTTGTAGAATTTGGCGGGATCGCCGGCGACGAAGAACGCGGCATCGCCGGCCTTCATGCCCAATGCCACGCGGATCGCCTCGGTGCGTTCCGGGCCGATGTTGTTGGCCAGCGGACCCGCGCCTTCGTTGCCCTCGCGCCACATGATATAGCCGAGGCCGGGCTGGCCCTCGCCCTGCGCCCACGAGTTCATGCGGTCGCAGAATGCGCGGCTGCCGCCGGTCGGACCGGGGATCGCCCAGACCTGGTTCTTGTCGTCTTCCAGCATCCTTGCGAACACCTTGAAGCCCGAACCGCGAAAATGTTCGGAGACGTCCTGCATCTCCAGCGGGTTGCGCAAATCGGGCTTGTCGGAGCCGTACTTGCGCAAGGATTCCGCGTAAGGAATCTTCGGCCAGTCCTTATTGACCTTCTTGCCCCCCGCGAACTCTTCGAAAATGCCAGTGATCACAGGCTGCACAGCGGCGAACACGTCTTCCTGCTCGACAAAGCTCATTTCGAGATCAAGCTGGTAGAACTCGCCCGGCAGACGGTCGGCGCGCGGGTCTTCGTCGCGGAAGCACGGCGCGATCTGGAAGTAGCGGTCGAAGCCCGACATCATCAGCAGTTGCTTGTACTGCTGCGGCGCCTGCGGCAGCGCGTAGAATTTTCCGGGATGAATGCGCGACGGCACCAGGAAGTCGCGCGCGCCTTCCGGCGACGAGGCCGTGAGGATCGGCGTCTGGAATTCGAAGAAGCCCTGCTCCTTCATCCGCTTGCGCATCGAGTCGACGATCGCGCCGCGGGTCATGATGTTCTGGTGCAGCTTCTCGCGACGCAGATCGAGGAAGCGGAACTTGAGCCGGATGTCTTCCGGATAGTCCTGATCGCCGAATACCGGCAGCGGCAGTTCCAGGGAGGAACCGAGCACTTCGATGGAGGAAATGTAGATTTCGACCGCGCCGGTCGGCAGGTCGGCGTTCACGGTGCCTTCGGGGCGACGACGCACCAGGCCGTCGATCTTCACCACCCATTCCGAGCGCAGCAGCTCAGCGTCCTTGAACGCCGGCGACGAGGGATCGGCGACGCATTGCGTCAGGCCGTAATGGTCGCGCAGGTCGATGAACAGCACGCCGCCATGGTCGCGAATGCGGTGGCACCAGCCGGACACGCGAACGGTCTGGTCGATGTTGGTGTCGCGGAGCGCGCCGCAGGTGTGAGACCGGTAGCGATGCATAATCATCCTGAAGGTGCGTCAGAGGGCGGAATCGTTCGCGGATAAGCGCGAAGCGCAGGGTTTACCCGACCGGCCCCGGCGCGGCAACCAAGCAGCAGCCCTCCCCAGCCATCCGCACACCGCGCATCGCGGAGTGCGTCAACATGCCGGACGGAACTTGATACCGACGCTCCCGCAATGCGGGAAGTGCATGATTTTAAACGCTAAACGAGTACTACGACGCAAGGTAACGTGCGGTATCTGGGTTGCGGAAACGCAGGTAATCCATCACCAAATCAACCACTTAGGTCGAAATTATACTGCCTGTTTACCGTTCATTGACCAACAGCCCCCACTGTGAACGCGTGGACCCTGCTCGTTTTGAAGGCAGATGTTCAATTGGAACTTGCGTCCCTTTTAGCTGCGTCCCCCGCCGTCTCACGGCCAGGCGCGGCAGAACCACCGAGGATCATTTCGTGCTCGCCAGATATTCAATCAGCGCCAAATTGTTTGCCATCGTCGCCTTCCTGTTTCTTGTCATCGCCACCATCGGCGCCCTCTCTTTCGTGCAGATGGGCGCGATCAATGCGGCCACCCAGGACATCCAGGCGCGCTGGCTGCCCAGCGTGCGCTGGATCGGCGAAATGCGCGTGCAGTCCGCCCGCTTTCGCGCCGTGCTGCGCGATCATCTGATCGTCGCCGATGCCGACCGGCCCGACGTCGACAAGAACCTCGCCGCCCGCAAATCGGATTTCGAAAAGGCCGCCCGGGCCTATGAGCCGCTGGTGTCGTCGCCGGCCGAGCGCGAACTCGCCGACAAGCTGAATGCGCAGTGGAAGGAATTCATCACCGGATCGACCGAGGTGCAGAAGCTCGCCAGCAACGGCAACCTCGCCGGAGCCAAGGAAATCAACGCCAAACAGGTGGTGCCGGTCGGCCGCGCGATGGACGCCACGCTGGCGAAACTGGTCGAGCTGAACGACACAGGCGCAGATGTCGCCGGCAAGTCGGCTGACGCCACCTATTCCGGCGCGGTCCACATGATGATCGCCTTGCTCGCGGCCGCCGTGGTGCTGGGCCTCGGCGCCGCGATTTATCTCGTGCGCGACATCCGCCGCGGCATCGGCTCGATCCTCAAACCGATGGGCGAACTCACCTCCGGCGAATTGTCGGCCGACATCCCGCATCAGGACGCCGCCACCGAGATCGGCCGCATCGCGCGCGCGCTGCAGATATTCAAGGAGGCGCTGATCGCCAAGCGCGCCGCCGATCAGGCGGCCGGCGCGGATGCCGTGATCAAGACCGCGCGTGCCGAGACCATCAGCCGGGCGACGCGCAACTTCGAGGCGATGATCGGCGAGCTGGTCGGCTCGCTGTCGTCCGCCTCCACCCAGCTGGAAGCTTCCGCCACGACGCTGACCCGGACCTCCGATGTTACCATCACGCTGTCGGGCTCGGCGGCTTCGGCCTCGCACAGCGTGTCGGAGAACATCCAGTCGGTCGCCGCTGCCACCGAGGAGATCACCTCCTCCGTCAACGAAATCGGCCGCCAGGTCCACGAGTCCAACCGCATCGCCGACACCGCCGTACAGCAGGCCGCAAAGACCAACCAGAGCATCGCGAAACTGTCGCAGGCGACCTCGCGGATCGACGACGTGGTGAAGCTGATCACTGCGGTCGCCGAGCAGACCAACCTGCTGGCGCTCAACGCCACCATCGAGGCCGCCCGCGCCGGCGAGGCCGGCCGCGGCTTCGCGGTGGTCGCGGCCGAAGTGAAGGCGCTGGCGTCGCAGACCGCGAAGGCCACCGACGAGATCGGCGCGCAGATCGCCGGCATGCAGGCCGCGAGCGCAGAGACCGTCGTCACCATCCAGGAGATCGGTGCGACCATCACGATGATCTCCGAAGTCTCATCGGCGATCGCCGCCGCGGTCGAGGAACAAGGCGCGGCCACGCAGGAGATCGCCCGCAACGTGCAGCAGTCGGCGCAACTGAGCACGCAGGTCGCCCATGAGGTGACCGAGGTGAACCGCGGCAGCGCCGAAACCGGCGCCGCCTCCGGCCAGGTGCTGTCCGCCGCGCAGTCGCTGTCGATCGAAAGCAGCCGGCTGAAGAGCGAAGTAGAGAAGTTTTTGGAGACGGTAAGGGCGGCGTAACGCGCCTGCGGATCAACCTGGTCTTGCCGCCACCAGCACAACTGTCATCGCCCGCGAAAGCGGGCGATCCAGTATTTCGCGACGCCAATGATAGAGCCGCGCCGCTGCAGTTTACTGGATCACCCGGTCAAGCCGGGTGAAGACAGCGGTGTGCGCGGTTGCCAATTTCGCGCCCGATCCCCATCTTCTCCCCATGACCATCCAGTTCCCGTTCGACAACAGCTACGCCACCCTGCCCGCCAATTTCTTTGCGCGGGTGGCGCCGACGCCAGTCGTCGCGCCAAAGCTCATCAGGCTGAACCGGCCGCTCGCCTCGCAGCTCGGCATCGATCCGGACTGGCTGGCCAGCCCCGAGGGCGTCGAGGTGCTCGCCGGCACGCGGGTCCCGGACGGCGCCGATCCCCTCGCGATGGCCTATGCCGGCCACCAGTTCGGCAATTTCACCGCGCAGTTGGGCGATGGTCGCGCGATCCTGCTCGGCGAGGTCGTCGACCGCGACGGCGTGCGCCGCGACATCCAGCTCAAGGGCTCGGGACCTACGCCGTTTTCGCGCCGCGGCGATGGTCGCGCCGCGCTGGGGCCGGTGATCCGCGAATACGTTGTCTCGGAGGCGATGTTCGCTTTGGGCATCCCGACCACGCGGTCGCTCGCCGCGGTCATCACCGGCGAACGCGTGCAGCGCGAGACCATGCTGCCCGGCGCGGTGCTGACCCGGATCGCCGCCAGTCACATCCGCGTCGGCACCTTCCAGTTCTTCGCCGCACGGCAGGATTTTACGGCGCTGAAGCATCTCGCCGACCATGTCATCAACCGGCACTATCCTGACGCCGCGCAGACCGAACATCCCTACCGCGCGCTGCTCGATGGCGTCATCGCCAGGCAGGCGCAGCTGGTGGCGCGCTGGCTGCTGGTCGGCTTCATTCATGGCGTGATGAACACCGACAACAGTTCGGTGTCCGGCGAGACCATCGATTACGGCCCGTGCGCCTTCATGGACGACTACGACCCGAAAACCGTGTTCAGCTCGATCGACGAACTGGGTCGCTACGCTTACGCCAACCAGCCCCGCATCACGCTGTGGAATCTGACGCGCTTTGCCGAAACCCTGCTGCCTCTGTTCGCCGACGACGAGAAGGCCGCGATCGAGATCGCACAGGCGTCATTGGCGGAGTTCTCCGGCCTGTTCGACAAAGCCTATCAGGCCGGCCTGCGCCAGAAGCTCGGCCTGTTCACATCGCAGCCCGACGACGCTGCGCTGGCGCAAGACCTGCTGGCGGCGATGGCCGCCAACCAAGCCGATTTCACCCTGACGTTCCGCGGGCTTGGCGCCGCCGCGCTCGATCCAGCCAATGACGAGGCGATGCGGGCCCTGTTCATCGATCCGGCCGCCTATGATGCCTGGGCGGGCCCGTGGCGCGCCCGGCTGGCGATGGAAACCGAGACCCCCGCCGCCCGTTTTGCCGCGATGCAGGCGGTCAATCCGGCCTTTATCCCACGCAATCACCGCGTCGAAGCCGCCATCCAGGCCGCCATGGCCGGCGACTACGCGCCGTTCGAGGAACTGGTGACGGTATTGGCCACTCCCTTCGAGGACCAGCCGGAACGCGCCGATTACGCCGATCCGCCGCTGCTGCACCAGCGGGTGCTGAAGACCTATTGCGGCACCTGACGGCCAATTTCACCCTGTCCGGGAGACGGATCGGCGGGAACAAGCTTGACTTGCCCGCCGTTTGGGCCGAACGCCTTGGCAAAAGCGTTATGGACCGGACATGGAACTGATCACCACCACAGCCCAGCTGACCGCCGCCTGCGAGCGTCTCGCCAAGCATCCCGCGATCACGGTCGATACGGAGTTCCTCCGCGAGACTACCTATTACCCCCTGCTCTGCGTGGTCCAGATGGCCAGCGCCGAGGACGCGTTGGTGATCGACACGCTGGCCGAAGGCATCGATCTCAAGCCGTTCTTCGAGCTGATGACCAATCCCGCCGTGCTCAAGGTGTTTCACGCGGCGCGCCAGGACATCGAGATCATCGTGCACCGCGCCGGCGTGGTGCCCTATCCGATCTTCGATACCCAGGTTGCGGCCATGGTGCTCGGCTATGGCGACAGCATCGCCTACGACCAGCTGGTCGAGCGGATCACCGGCCACCGCCCGGACAAGACCCACCGTTTCACCGACTGGTCGCATCGCCCGCTCTCTGAGGAACAGGTGCATTACGCCGTTTCCGACGTGACCCATCTGCGCGACGTGTTCGCCGCTCTGGACGCCGACCTGAAGAAGCGCGACCGCAGCGACTGGGTCTCCGAAGAGATGGAAGTGCTGACCTCGCCGAAGACCTACGACTTCCACCCCGAGCGCGCCTGGGAGCGGCTGAAGACCCGCGTCCGCAAGCCGAAGGAACTGGGCGTGCTGATGGAAGTCGCCGCCTGGCGCGAGCAGGAAGCGCAGAGCCGCGACGTGCCGCGCTCGCGCGTGCTGAAGGACGACGCCGTCGGCGACATCGCCACCCACGCGCCGACCTCGCTGGAGAAGCTGGCATCCTTGCGCTCATTGCCGAAGGGCTTCGATCGCTCCAAGTGGGGCTCGGACATCGTCGAAGCCGTCAAGCGCGGCGTCGCCCGCGATCCCGCCACCTTGCCGAAAATCGAGAAGCCGCGCGGCAGCTCCAATGGTGGAGCCATCGTCGAGCTCTTGAAAGTATTGCTGCGCATGACTTCGGAGCGCCACGCCGTGGCCTCCAAGGTGATCGCCACCGTGGACGATCTCGAGCAGATCGCCAATGACGACCACGCCGACGTCGGCGCCCTCTCGGGCTGGCGCCGCGAACTGTTCGGCGATGCCGCGCTCGCGCTCAAGCAGGGCCGCTTGGCATTGGCGATCGAAAAAGGCCGCGTGGTCCGGGTCGAGCGGTAGGCTCCGCGCTCTACTGTCGTCCCTCGTTCGCGGGGACGACAAACTCACCGCCGCACGATGGATCCCGACCGCCCGACCAGCTTCGCCAGTTGCTTGAAGCGGCTGCCGACGCGGTCGGCGACGAGATCGACCATGCGATGCTCGAACACCAGCATCAGCTTGCGGTCCTTGGCAGAGAAGTGCGTCGCCGGCAGCACGCCGGGGCGCGCGGCGGAAATCAGATGCGCCACGCGGAACAGCGCCCCGAGCACGCGCGCGCGCTCAAGCTGCGCCGGCGTCACCAAAGCGCGTACCGGCTCCGGCGGCTCGTTCTCATTGCTGAAGCCGGCGTAGCGATAATACACCGACAGCGCCACGAAGGCGCGGCCGTGATGATCGACCGAGCCGAAATTGCCGTTGGTGATGAGGTTCAACGTCTGCTCGCCGCGATAGTCCGGATGCATGCGCCAGCCGACATCGGACAAAAGGCAGGCGACGCGGCGCAGCCGGCGCTCGTCCTCGGTTTCCTTGATCTTGGCGACGCGAACGAAGCGGTCGCTCCAGTCGCTGAGTTCCTGCGCGTGCTTGGCCGAACGCGACAGCAACCTGTTCATCGTTTCCGCCGCGGCGGCCAGGCCATCTTCCGCGCGCTTGGCGAGCGGCAGCATGTCGTACAGCAGCCCTTCGCGCACGCCGTAGGTCGAGAACACGATGGTCTTCGGCCTGGCGGTGAGGATGATGTTTTCCAGCACCAGTGCCGCATAGACCAGCAGCGGCTGGCGGGCTTCCGCGATCGATTCAATATTGGCGAGGATGTTGGCGGTGGCGAGCCGGCGCAGCCGCCGGACGAAATCCAGCGCCTCGATCGCCGGCAGCGAATAGCCGTGCATCACCCGCAGCGGATAGCCGCTCTGGATGATGTGAATGCGCGCCAGTGCGCGCCACGTGCCACCGACCGCGTAAAAGGCGCGGCCACGGCCGGCCTTGAGGTGAACGACATCCGAAAGTTCGGTCTTGACGATACGCTCGGCGCGCTTCAGCGATTTCTGCGATAGATCCTGCAGCGCCAGGCTTCCGAGCGGCAGCGTCACGCCGCTGTGAACGCGGTTGCCGCGCACGTCGATCAATTCCAGCGACCCGCCGCCGAGATCGCCGACGATACCATCCGGCTTGTGAATGCCGGAAACAACGCCCAGCGCGGATAGTTTGGCCTCGCGCGGCCCCGACAGGATTTCGATCGGTACGCCGCAGATGCGTTCGGCCTTGGCGATGAAGTCGGGGCCGTTGGTGGCATCGCGGCACGCCGCGGTGGCGATGGCGTGGACGCGTCCGACTTTCATCACCCGGCACAACGCGCGAAACCGCCGCAGCGACGTCAGTGCCTTGAGGACGGCATCGGGCGCCAGCAGGCCTGTGGTCTGCACCTCGCGGCCGAGCCCGCACAATGTCTTCTCGTTGAAGATCGATACCAGGCTGCGCTCCATCGCCTCGTAAACGACCAGACGCACCGAATTGGAGCCGATGTCGATGACCGCGACGCTGGATGCGCGTTGGCGCGGCCGCTTCACCGTAAAAACTCCTTATGACGATTGCTGACGTTCGGTACGGCGCGTGAGGCGGCGCGGCGAAGATTCCTTGAGCGACTTTCCACGGCCTGACAGACTCGGATTCGTCATGAAGTAATTATGCAGGTTGAAGGGCTCCTCACCCTTCGCCGCCTTCATACGCGTTGACGATCCATCCGGCAATAACTGCCAGCTTTGCTCGGTATCCTTCAGATTGGCGACCATGATCTGCTCGAGAACCTGCTGATGCACCGTCGGATTCTGCAACGGACAGAGGATTTCGACGCGGCGGTCGAGGTTGCGCGGCATCATGTCGGCCGACGAGATATACACAGCTTCTTTGGCACTCGGCAGCCAATGTCCCATGCCAAAGCAATAGATCCGACCGTGTTCGAGGATGCGGCCGATGATGGACTTGACCCGGATGTGGTCGGAATGACCGGGCACGCCGGGCCGCAGGCAGCAGATGCCGC
>NZ_JAQGJT010000034.1 GCF_028290495.1 Tardiphaga sp. | reverse complement strand
CCGTCGTGGCCGATCTCGACCTCGCCTTCGGCACGGCCGGCCTCGACTACAACCAGGATCCACCGCAGGGCATCGCCGACGCGGTGTTCTCGCCGGACCGCGTCGATACCGCCTTCATCGACCGCCTGCTGTCGAAGTGCACCGACCATCTCAGCCTGCTGGCCGCGCCGGCGACGCTGGAGCGGGTCTATGATTTCGGCGCAGAAGCCTTCGACTCGATCTTCGACACGCTGCGCGCGACGATGCCCTGCATCGTGCTCGACGTGCCGCATCAGTGGTCGGGCTGGACCAGGCGGGCACTGATCGGCGCGGATGACATCCTGATCGTTGCCGCGCCCGACCTCGCCAACCTGCGCAACACCAAGAACATGTACGACCTGATCAAGACGGCGCGGCCCAACGACCGCGCACCGGTATACTGCCTCAACCAGGTCGGCGTGCCGAAGCGCCCGGAGATCACCGCCAGCGAATTCGCCAAGGCGATCGAGACCGCACCGATCGCGTCGATCCCGTTCGATCCTCAGATGTTCGGTCTCGCAGCGAACAACGGCCAGATGATCGCGGAAATCGCCGCCAGCCATCGTACCACCGAGATATTCCTGCAGATTGCGCAACGGCTCACAGGCCGCGGCGAGACAAAAAAGCCGCGCGGCTCCTTCCTGTCGCCATTCCTCGAAAAGTTGCGGTCAAAGTAAGACACCGCCTGGAGCGTCGTCGTGTTTGGTAAGCGTAGCGGATCCGATACAGACTCCCGGGCCACGAGGCCCGCCAGCACGATGGAGCTCGCCCCCAGCGCGCCCAGCGTCAGTGCGCCTCCGGCCGTCTCCTCACCGCCGCTGTCGCCGGCCCGCGTAGTGCCGGTGCCGACCATGGCCGAGCGCAAATCCGAGAATTATTACCAGGTCAAGGCGACGATCTTCGGCGCGCTGATCGAGGCGATCGATCTGGCGCAGCTTGCCAAGCTCGACGGCGAATCCGCACGCGAGGAAATCCGCGACATCGTCAACGAGATCATCGCGATCAAGAACATCGTGATGTCGATCGCCGAGCAGGAAGAGCTGCTCGACGACATCTGCAACGACGTGCTCGGCTACGGCCCGCTGGAGCCGCTGCTGTCGCGCGACGACATCTCCGACATCATGGTCAACGGCGCCGGCACGGTGTTCATCGAAGTCGCCGGCCGCATCCAGAAGACCGGCATCCGGTTCCGCGACAACCAGCAGCTCTTGAACATCTGCCAGCGCATCGTCAGCCAGGTCGGCCGCCGCGTCGACGAATCCTCGCCGATCTGCGACGCGCGCCTTGCCGACGGTTCGCGCGTCAACGCCATCGTGCCGCCGCTGGCGATCGACGGGCCTGCGCTGACCATCCGCAAGTTCAAGAAGGACAAGCTGACGCTCGACCAGCTGGTCAAGTTCGGCGCGATCTCTCCGGAAGGCGCGCAGATTCTGCAGATTATCGGCCGCTGCCGCGCCAACGTGCTGATCTCGGGCGGTACCGGCTCCGGCAAGACCACCCTGCTGAACTGTCTGACGCAATATATCGACGACGACGAGCGTATCATCACCTGCGAAGACGCCGCCGAACTGCAACTGCAGCAGCCGCATGTGGTGCGACTGGAAACCCGGCCGCCGAACATCGAGGGCGAAGGCCAGGTCACGATGCGCGAGCTGGTGCGAAACTGCCTGCGCATGCGCCCCGAACGCATCATCGTCGGCGAAGTCCGCGGACCGGAAGCGTTCGATCTGTTGCAGGCGATGAACACCGGCCATGACGGCTCGATGGGCACGCTGCATGCCAACAACCCGCGCGAAGCGCTGTCGCGCTGCGAATCCATGATCACGATGGGCGGCTTCTCGCTGCCGTCGCGCACCATCCGCGAAATGATCTGCGCCTCGATCGACGTCGTGGTTCAGGCCGCGCGCCTGCGCGATGGCTCGCGCCGCATCACCCACATCACCGAGGTGATGGGGATGGAAGGCGACACCATCATCACGCAGGACCTATTCATCTATGACATGACCGGTGAGGACGCCAACGGCAACATCCTCGGCCGGCATCGCTCGACAGGCATCGGCCGCCCACGGTTCTGGGATCGCGCGCGCTACTATGGCGAAGAGAAGCGACTGGCGGCAGCACTCGATGCCTCCGAAGTCGCCGCGATGACCTGAGGAGCGACCGATGAACATGCAGGCGCTCGCCATGGCCTTTCTCGCCTTCACCGCCGTTGGCGGTCTGGCCTGGGTCTTCATCTATCCGTCACTGTCCGGCGCCACCAAGGTGAACCAGCGCCGCGCTGCGATCGCGCGGACTGAGCCAGTAAAGCGTCAGACCGACAAGTCGCAGCGCTCGCGCCGCGAACAGGTCGAAGGCTCGATGAAGGAAGTCGAAGCCCGTCGCCAGAAGGAGAAGAAGGTCGCGCTCAGCATCCGCCTCGCACAGGCAGGATTGGACTGGAGCGACAACAAGTTCCTGACGATCTCCGGCATTCTCGGCGCCGGCGGCTTCGTGGTGGTGATGATGGGCGGTGGCGGGTTGCTCGCAGCCGTCGGAATCGCCTTCGCCGCAGGCTTCGGCCTGCCGCGCTGGGTACTCGGTTTTCTCAAGAAGCGCCGCGAAAAGGCGTTCCTGAAGGCGCTGCCCGATGCCGTCGATGTGATTGTCCGCGGCATCAAGGCCGGCCTGCCGCTGTTCGATTCCATCAAGGTGGTCGCCGCCGACGCGACCGAGCCGCTGCGCACCGAATTCTACGCGATCATCGAAACCCAGACGATCGGCATGCCGCTCGGCGAGGCTTGTGCGCGTCTGTACGAGCGCATGCCGGTGCCGGAAGCCAATTTTTTCGGCATCGTGGTGGCGATCCAGCAGAAATCCGGCGGCAATCTCTCCGAAGCGCTGGGCAACCTTTCCAAGGTACTGCGCGACCGCAAGAAGATGGCCGAAAAGATCCAGGCAATGTCGATGGAAGCCAAGGCCTCCGCCGGCATCATCGGCTCATTGCCGCCTATCGTGATGCTGCTCGTCTACCTCAGCACGCCGGACTACATTTCGCTGCTGTGGACCGAGCCGACCGGACGGCTGATGCTGGCGGGTTGCGTGTTGTGGATGTCGTGCGGGATCTTCGTCATGAAGAAGATGATCAATTTCGATTTCTGATGGTGTCGTATGCTTGATTTTTTGATCGCCAAGATTCACGACCCCAAGTTCATGACGCTGGTGATGGCGGCGATCGCCGTTGCCGCCACGGCCTACAGCCTGATCACGCCGATGTTCGCCGGCGACGGACTGGCCAAGCGCATGAAGGCCGTTGCCAGCGAGCGCGAGCGGCTGCGCCAGCGCGAGCGCGAGCGGCTCTCGAAGAACGACCGCGCCTCGTTGCGGCAATCGCCACGGCAGCTGGTGTCGAAGGTGGTGACCGATTTCAACCTCGGCAAATGGCTGGCGCAGGAAGCAGCCCTCGACAAGCTGGTGATGGCCGGCTATCGCGGCCAGGCGCCCTATGTGACGTTCCTGTTCTTCCGCGCCGTGATGCCGATCGTGTTCCTGATCTTCTCGGTGATCTACGTATTCCTGCTGTCTAACCTGGAATATTCGATGCCGATCAAGATCGGCATGTGCCTGGTGGCGACCTATCTCGGCATGCAGGCGCCGATGATCTTCCTGAAGAACGCCATCGGCAAGCGCCAGCTTTCGATCCGCCGCGCCTTTCCCGATGCGCTCGATCTGCTGCTGATCTGCATCGAATCCGGCATGTCGATCGAAGTCGCATTCCGCAAGGTCTCGATCGAGATCGGCTCGCAGTCGGTCGCACTCGCCGAGGAATTTACGCTGACGACGGCGGAGTTGTCCTATTTGCAGGACCGCAAGGTGGCCTATGAAAATCTCGCCAAGCGCACCGGGCTGGAAGGCGTCAAGTCGGTTTGTCTTGCGCTGATGCAGTCGGAACGCTACGGCACGCCGCTCGGCCAGAGCCTGCGCGTGATGGCGCAGGAAAACCGTGACATGCGCATGAACGAGGCCGAGAAGAAGGCCGCGGCGCTGCCGCCAAAGCTGACGGTGCCGATGATCCTGTTCTTTTTGCCGGTGCTGTTCGTCGTCATTCTCGGGCCGACCGGCCTCAAGGTCGCCGCGATGCAGTGAGCTCTTTCCTCTGCCCGCCTGCCGGGAGAGGTTAGGTTCGCGCTCTTTGCTTCATCTGGTGTCAAGTTTCTTGGACAGCGTTGCAGTCTACGACCGCCCCATCGCATCATCCGCACTGCGTGCGCCGCGTGGCGCGCCCTTGTTGCTGAGCATCTGCTTCAGATAAGCGACATTGGCGGCGGCTTCTTCGGGTGGCAGGTCCGCCTTCACGATGGTTTCCGCCTCACCGAAGCGCCCCTGCAGACCGACCACCAGGCCGAGATTTTGCCGCACGCGGGGATCGGCGCTGCCGCTGCCGTAGGCACGGCGCAAGGTCGATTCGGCGCGCGGCAGGTCCTTTGACAGCATGTAGGACAGGCCGAGATTAGACAGCACCGAGGGATCCTCAGGGCGGATCTTCAGCGCGGTCTCATAATAGCCGCGGGCTTCGTCATGGCGGCTCATCTGGTCGAGCACGGCGCCCTGCACCGAGAGGATGCGCCAGTCCGGATTGGCCGGCGTGTGGGCGCTGGCGAGAATATCGAAGGCGCGCTGAAACGCGCCTGTATCGGCAAGCGCGCGGCCATAACCGGCCGCCAGCGCCTTGTTGCCGGGATTGCTGAGGCTGGCCTGTTCGAACACCGCGACGGCCTGGGAGCGCTGGCCGTTGGCGCGCAATGCCTGACCGTAGCGCAGCGCGGCGTCGGCATCCCGGGGGTTGGCGCGAAAGCGCTCGCCATAGACTTCGATTGCGCGAACCGGATCGGCTTCCGGCGCCGCCTCGGCGCGGCTGCCGATGGAACCGGTGACGTCGGACATGCCGGCCGTCTTGCAGCCGGCCAGGCCGACCGCCAGGATCGTCGTCACCGCTGCGGTCGCAAGAAGCCGGGCAAGACAAAAGGGCTGACGCATGGCACGGTGACTCACTGAAAGCGGCAGACGCAGCCGCCGACTACCCTCAGAAATAATATGTTAACCCTAATGGCCGGTTAATCCGCGTCGCCCGCCCCATGCCCGTTCGCGAGACTCAATCCTATGCATTCTGTTTTCGAGGCCGCCTCCGGCGCGCCGTCCATCGCCGTCCACTTCGTCACCAGGGCCACCTGGCCGGCCATCAGCGCCGCGTTGCCGGCCCCGGCACAGGCCTTTGCCGCGGCCCACGACTTTGTCGCCAAGCCGGGCGCGTGCCTGCCGCTGCCGGCCGCCGATGGCTCGATCGCCCAGGTGCTGTTCGGGCTAGAAGATGAGACGGCGAAATCCCGCGACCTGTTCCGTGCCGGCCAGTTGCCGGGCCTGCTGCCGCCCGGGCTCTATCACTTCGCCAACGCACCACATGACATGCGGCTTGCAACGCTGGCCTTCGCGCTCGGCAGCTATCGCTTCGGCCGCTACCGCAAAAACGAGCCGCCTAAGGTGCGACTGGTACCGCCGGAAGGCGTTGATATCGCCGACATCGGCCGGATGGCCGAGGCAGCCACCCTCGCGCGCGACCTGATCAACACGCCGTCCAACGACATGGGGCCGGCCGAACTGGAAGAAGTGGCGAAGACGCTCGCGGGGCGGTTCGGCGCTGACTTCTCCTGCATCACCGGCGACGAGCTGATGGCGCAGAACTTTCCGCTGATCCACGCCGTAGGCATGGCCTCGACGCGCGCACCACGACTGATCGATTTCTCTTGGGGCGATCCTTCACATCCCAAGGTCACCCTCGTCGGCAAGGGCGTCTGTTTCGACACCGGCGGGCTCGATCTCAAGCCTTCCTCCGGCATGCTGATCATGAAGAAGGACATGGGCGGCGCGGCGAATGTGCTGGCGCTGGCGCTGATGGTGATGGATGCCGGGCTGAAGGTGCGGCTGCGGGTACTGATCCCGGCGGTCGAGAATGCCGTGGCCGGCAATGCCTTCCGCCCGCTCGACATCTTCAGGTCGCGCAAGGGGCCGACGGTGGAGATCGGCAACACCGACGCCGAAGGCCGGCTGGTGCTGGCCGATGCGCTGGCCTATGCCGGCGAAGACAAGCCGGAGCTGCTGGTCGATCTCGGCACGCTGACGGGTGCGGCGCGCGTCGCGCTCGGGCCGGACCTGCCGCCGTACTACACCAATGACGAGACGCTGGCGCTCGATGTCGCGCGCTGCGCAAAAGCGCAGAACGACCCGCTGTGGCGGCTGCCGCTGTGGGCGCCCTACGATGCCTGGCTGGATTCCAAGACCGCCGACATCAACAACGCACCCTCCGGCGGCTTTGCCGGCTCGATCACCTGCGCGCTGTTCCTGCAGCGCTTCGTCGAGCCCACGACAAACTGGCTGCATGTCGACATCTACGGCTGGACGCCGTCGGCAAAACCGGCGCGGCCCGAAGGCGGCGAATGCCAGGCCGCCCGCGCGATCTACGCTTTGCTGAGCGAACGCTATGCATGATCCACGTTTGACGCCGGTGCGGCCCGATCTCGCGGCGAAATACCTGGAAGGCAAGGTCGAGGCTGCGCGCTTCGTCGAAGGCGAGGAATTCGAGGTGATGGACGGCATCGCGCCGGTGCGCCGCGAGCCGTTCTCCGGCGCAGCACTGGATACTCAGGCGCTAAAGGGCGAGCGCGTCACCATCTATGACCGCAACGACGAAGGCTGGGCGTGGGGCCAGTTGAACGGCGATGGCTATGTCGGCTGGCTGCCCGACCTCGCGCTGTACCGGCCCGGTGCCGCCGCCACGCACAAGATCACGGCGCTGCGGACCTTTGCGTTCCCCGGCCCGTCGATCAAACTTCCGCCGGTCGATACGCTGCCGCTCGGCGCGCGCATTGCCGTGGTCAGGTTTCACGAGACTTTTGCGGTGACCAGCGAGGGGCATTGCGTGCCGAAATCCCATGTCACGAACATCAATGATTTCGAGACCGACTTCGTCGCGGTGGCCGAGCGCTTCGTCGGCACGCCCTATCTGTGGGGCGGCAAGAGCAGCCTCGGCATCGATTGCTCCGGCCTGGTACAGATTGCGCTGAATGCCGCCGGCATGGGCTGTCCGCGCGACAGCGACATGCAGGAGAGCGGGCTGGGGCGTGCGCTGTCAGAAGCAGAGATGCAGAAGCTTCAGCGCGGTGACCTCATCTTCTGGAAAGGCCATGTCGCTGTTGTCCGCGATGCCAACACGATCGTGCACGCCAATGCGCATCATATGGCGACGGCGATCGAGAATACGGCGGATGCGATAGCAAGAATTATGGCGGCGGGCAGCGCGGTGAGCAGCATCCGGCGACTTTAGTGAAGCTCGCCGCTCCCGACCTCGACGGCCGGGAGCGGCGATATCAGTCGTTATTTGATCTTCGCAATCTCGGCGAGCAGATCGTCATAGCTCTTGCACATCGCGTCAACGCTTGCGGTCGCCTTCGGATCCGACTGCGCTGCCACCATCTTCATCATGACTTCTTCGGCCTTCTTGGGGTCCTTGGCCGTGAGCGTCTCAAGCTTTGCCGAAACCTGCATGGCCTTGTCGGATACCTGCTGCTCGGTGCAGGCCGCAAAAGCTGGAGCTGCAGCCAGGACAAGCGAAACGGCGAGCAAATATGTCTTCATGTATTCCCCGGGAATGTCGAATGATGGAACCTGCCTATCAGCAGAGGGCTGTTAGACAGGCTCGCCAAAGCCGCGTCAATTCGACACCGGTAGTTATCAAGCGACCATCGCTTCGCAGGTTGGAACATCCCTAACGGACCTGCATTGCGCCCGGCCTGCGGGATATTCGATCTATGATAGAGGCGGCGCTCCGCCAGGCACGGCCTCGATCCGGAACGCGGCAGCGAACAGCGCCCGCGTGTAGTCGGTCTTCGGATTCTTGAACAGTTCGGAAGCCGGCCCCTCCTCCACGACCTTGCCGTGGCGCATCACGATCAGATGGCTGGCCAATGAGGCCACGACGCGAAGATCGTGCGAGATAAACAGGTAAGTGAGGTCTCGCTTGCGCTGCAACTCGCGCAGCAGGTCGACCATCTGCGCCTGGAACAGCATATCGAGCGCGCTGGTCGGCTCGTCGAGCACGACGAAGCTCGGCTCCAGCACGGCGGCGCGCGCGATGCTGATGCGTTGGCGCTGGCCGCCCGAGAATTCATGCGGGTAGCGAAACCGCGTCTTCGGGTCGAGGCCGACATCGACCAGCGCCTTGACCACGCGCGCCTCGCGCTCGGTCTCCTTCAATTGCGGCTGGTGCACGCTGAGGCCCTCCGCGACGATGTCGCCGACCGACATGCGCGGCGAGAGCGCGCCGAACGGATCCTGAAACACGATCTGCATGTCGCGGCGGATCGGCCGCATTGCCTTGAACTGCAGGCCCTGAATGTCGCTGCCGAGGAACACGATCGGGCCATCCGAGGAAATCAACCGCAGCAGCGCCAGACCCAGCGTCGTCTTGCCGGAGCCGGATTCGCCGACCACGCCGAGTGTCTCGCCCTTGCGCACCGCCAGCGTGACGCCGTCGACCGCCTTGATGTGACCGACGGTCTTGCGTAGCAACCCGCGCTTGATCGGAAACCACACCTTGAGGTCATCGGTCGAAATCACCACCGGCTGATCCGGCCGCGGCGGCGCCGGGTCGGGCTTCGGCTCCGCGGCGAGCAGCGCCCGCGTATAGGCATGCTGAGGCGCAGTGAACACCTGCTCGACCGGCCCTTGCTCGACGATCTTGCCATTGTTCATGACACAGACCACATCAGCGATGCGGCGGACGATGCCGAGATCGTGGGTGATGAACAGCAGGCTCATGCCGAGCCGCTGCTGGATCTCGGCCAGCAACGTCAGGATCTGCGCTTGCACAGTGACATCGAGCGCGGTGGTCGGTTCGTCGGCGATCAGGAGGTCCGGCTCGTTGGCGAGCGCCATCGCGATCATCACGCGCTGGCGCTGACCGCCGGACAACTGATGCGGATAGGAAGCAAGCCGGGTCTCCGGCTCGGGAATGCCGACCTGGGTAAGCAACTCAAGCGTCCGCGCCCGCGCGGTGGCGCCGCGCATACCGCTGTGCAGTTGCAGGATTTCGCCAATCTGTGCACCGATCGTGTGCAGCGGATTGAGCGAGGTCATCGGCTCCTGAAAGATGATCGAAATGTCGTTGCCGCGAATGCCGCGGATTTCGCCCTCCGACATGCTCAACAGTTCATGCCCCTTGAAACGTATCTGGCCAGACGGATGCGACGCCGTCGGGTACGGCAGCAGCCGCAGGATCGACAGTGCGCTGACCGATTTTCCGGACCCGGACTCGCCGACCAGCGCGACGCATTCGCCGCGCCTGATCTCGAACGAGACGTGATCGACGGCGATGGATGTGCCGCTGCCGTGATGGAACGCCACCGAGAGATCGCGGACGTCAAGCAAGGGTTGGTTGATGGCGTCCATGCTCTTGTCCTACCGAAACGTCTTGCGCGGGTCGAAGGCGTCGCGGACGCCTTCGCCAATAAAAATCAAGAGTGACAGCATGATGGCCACCGCGAAGAAGCCGGTGAAGCCGAGCCACGGTGCCTGCACGTTGGCCTTGCCCTGTGACAGCAACTCGCCGAGCGAAGGGGAGCCAGGCGGCAGGCCGAAGCCGAGGAAGTCCAGAGCGGTCAGCGTCATCACCGAGGACGACACGATAAACGGCAGGAATGTCATGGTCGCCACCATCGCGTTCGGCAGCAGATGCCGGATCATGATCTTGGCGTTGGAGACGCCAAGTGCGCGCGCGGCCATGATGTATTCGAAGTTGCGGCCGCGCAGGAATTCGGCGCGCACCAGGCCGACCAGCGACACCCATGAGAACAGCAGCAGGATTCCCAGCAGCACAAAGAAACCGGGCACCAGCACCGAGGACAGTATCAACAGCAAATACAGCGACGGGATTGCGCTCCACACCTCGATGAAGCGTTGAAAGACGAGATCGACCCAGCCGCCGAAATAGCCCTGCACGCCGCCGGCGGCGATACCGACGACCGACGAGACGATGGTCAGTGCGAGACCGAACAGCACCGAGATACGAAAGCCGTAGATCAGCCGCGCGACGACATCGCGCCCCTGATCATCGGTACCGAGCCAGTTATATTCGAGATCGCGGCAGCTCTTCAGCCCCTTCTTCTCGACCACGGGCTTGCACTGCGCCTCGGTCAGCATCCAGGTCGGCTTCGAGGGCGCCGGCGTCGGCAGATCGAGATTGTGGGTGTCGTAGGAATAGCGGATCAGCGGCCAGACGATAAAACCGTTCTTCTCGGCGATCAGTTTTTGCAGATAGGGATCGCGATAGTCGGCAGCAGTCTCGAAATCACCGCCGAAGGTGGTTTCGGAATAGCTGACGAAGGCCGGGAAATACGCCTTGCCATCGAACTTGATGAAGAACGGCCGGTCGTTGGCGATCACCTCGGCGAACAGCGAGACGAAGAACAGGATCAGGAACAGCCACAGCGACCAGTAGCCGCGACGGTTGGATTTAAAGTTCTGCCAGCGGCGCTGGTTCAGCGGCGAGATGCCGAGCGGGCGGCGCGACGGCGGCACGGCCTCGCCAAGCGGCGTCTGCGTGGTGGTTTCGACGGGCACGGGTGCGGTGATGGTCATCAGACTTCCCGCGCCTCGAAGTCGATCCGTGGATCGATCCACATATAGGCCAGATCGGACAGCAGGTTCACCACCAGGCCGACCAGCGAGAAGATGAACAGCGTGCCGAACACCACGGGATAATCTCGGTTCAGCACGCTTTCGAAGCCGAGCAGGCCGAGGCCATCGAGCGAGAAGATGGTTTCGATCAACAACGAGCCGGAGAAGAAGGCGTGGATGAAGGCGCCGGGAAAGCCGGCGATGACGATCAGCATGGCGTTGCGGAAGATGTGATTGTACAGCACCTGGCGCTCGTTGCAGCCCTTGGCGCGCGCGGTCATGACGTATTGCTTGCGGATTTCGTCAAGGAACGAGTTCTTGGTCAGCAGGGTCATGGTGGCGAAGGCGCCGAGCACCATCGAGATCAGCGGCAATGTCATGTGCCAGAAATAGTCGATGATCTTCCAGTACCACGGGAACTGGTCCCAGCCGTCCGAGGTCAGCCCGCGCAACGGGAAGATGCTCCAGAACGAGCCGCCGGAAAACAGGATGATCAGCAGGATCGCGAACAGGAAGCCGGGAATCGCGAAACCGACAATGATCACCGCCGAGGTCCAGGTGTCGAAGCGGGAGCCGTCCTTCACCGCCTTGCGTATCCCCAGCGGAATCGAAATCAGATAGGTCAGCAGCATCATCCAGATGCCGAGCGACATCGAGACCGGCAGCTTCTCCTTGATCAGTTGCAGCACGCTGGTATCGCGGAAATAGCTCTTGCCGAAATCGAAGCGGGCGAAATTCCACAGCATCAGCGCGAAGCGCTCGGGCGCGGGCTTGTCGAAGCCGAACTGCTTTTCCAGGCTTTTGACAAAATCCGGATCCAGCCCCTGCGCGCCGCGATATTTTGAATTCACGGCGTCGCCGGAGGCGCCGGCCTGCCCGCGGTTGCCGAAATCCCCGCCGGAGGAGCCGGACACCCGCGACGCGCCGGTGTCAGCGCCCGAGAGCTGCGCAATCACCCGCTCGACGGGGCCGCCGGGCGCGAACTGCACCACGACGAAGGAGACGAACAGGATACCCAGCAGGGTGGGAAACATCAGCAGAATGCGACGGGCGATATAGGCGGTCATGTTCTATTTCGCCTGTTCGGTAGAGGGCTTTGAGGCCCACCACAGATCGGGGGCACCGACGCCGACATATTTTGGAAGGTTGGCGGGATGGCCGAATACATCCCAATAGGCCAGCCGGTGCGAATTGGCGTACCATTGCGGCACCCAGTAGCGGCCGGCGCGGATCACGCGGTCGAGCGCACGGGCCGCGAACACCAGCTTCGGCCGGGTGTCGGCGGCGATGACCTCGTTCATCAGCGTATCGACGACCGGATCGGAAATCCCGGCGAGATTGTTGGAGCCCCTGGTGGTCGCTGACTGCACCGAGAAGAACGAGCGCAAGGAGTCTCCCGGCACGGTGGAGAAGCTGAAACGCTCGATGCAAAAATCGAAATCGAAATCGTCGCGTCGCGCTCGGAACTGGACGGGATCGACCAGCCGCAACATCGCCTCGATACCAAGGGTGCCGAGATTTTTGATATAGGGCATGTGATGCGCCTGGAATGCCGGCTCATCTAGCAGAAATTCTACCTTGAACGGCTCACCCTGCGCCGTCATGCGCTTGCCGTCCTTCATCACGCAACCGGCGTCATTCAGCAACTGCACCGCTTTGCGCAGCAGCGTACGATCCTGCCCGGATCCATCAGAGGTCGGCGGCACGTAGGGATTACCGAACACTTCGGCCGGCACCTTGCCGCGGAACGGCTCAAGATAAGCGAGTTCTTCCGGCGACGGAGCACCCGTGGCCATCATGTCGGAATTCTGGAATGGCGATACGGTGCGCACGTAGGCGCCGTACATGATGGTCTTGTTGGTCCATTCGAAATCGAACGCGTTGCCAAGCGCTTCGCGGACGCGAGGGTCCTTGAACTTGTCGCGTCGGGTGTTGAGGAACCAGCCCTGCGCGCCGGACGGCGTATCGTCCGGCAGCATCTCCTGCTTGACGCGGCCATCCTTGATCGCCGGAAAATCGTAACGCGTGTTCCAGATCCGCGAGGTGAACTCTTCGCGATAGAGATAATTGCGGCCCGTGAAGCCTTCGAAAGCAACGTCGCGATCACGATAAAAATCGAACCGCACCGCATCGAAATTGTTGCTGCCGCGGCTAACCGGCAAGTCGGCGCCCCACCAGTCCTTGACGCGATCGAGTTCGATGTAGCGTCCGACCTCGAAACGGCCAACCTTGTAGGGCCCGCTGCCAAGCGGCGGCTCCTGCGACGATTCATCGAACGGGCGCGCGGTGTAATAGGCCTGCGAGAAAATCGGCATGCCCGCGACGAACAGCGGCACGTCGCGCCCGCGTTTTTCAGCAAAGGTCACCACCAGCGTCGTATCGCCCGCCGCCTCGGCCTTCACCATATCGCGCATCTGCTGGGTGATCAGCGGATGACCCTTGGTCTTCAGCGCGGTCAACGAGAACGCGGCGTCACGCGCGGTGAGCTTGCTGCCGTCGTGGAAGCGCGCCTCCGGGCGCAGCGTGAAACGATAGGTCAGACCGTCCCCGGAAATCTGCACCGACTTTGCGACCAGCCCATACATCGCATCCGGCTCATCGCCGGCGCGCACCATCAGTGGCGCGAACGTCATGCCCATGCCCTGCGCGCCGTCACCCTTGAGGATGTAGGCGTTGAGCGAATTGAAAGTCTGGAACGACTGGTTGAACGAACGGCTCGACGGCACCGTTGAAAACACGCCGCCCTTCGGCGCTGTCACGTTCACATAATCGAAATTCGGAAAATCCACGGGATATTTCAGATCGCCGAATGCCGAGATGCCATGCGCCGACGTCTCGCCTTCCGCCCGCACGGGCGAAAAACCTAGCGCTGCGGCAGCGCCAAGTCCGATGCCGAGCACATGCCGGCGGTTCACGTGAAATTTTGGCCGGATATCGCTCAAGACCGCTTGCCGATCTTCGCGGCGCGCTCGGCGTCAAACCACCAGATCGCGGGGAAACCGGACTGGCCGTATTCCGGCATCTTCGACGGCCGGCTAAAGCGGTCCCAGCGCGCGGTGCGCACTTTCGGATAACTCCACTGCGGCACCACGAAATGATTCCATAGCAACACGCGGTCGAGCGCCTTGGTGGCGGCGACGAGATCGTCGCGGTCCCTGGTGAAGACGACGCGGTCGATCAATTTGTCGATCGCCGGGTTCTTGATGCCGACGACGTTCTTGGAGCCGGTCATGTCGGCGGCCTGCGAGCCCCAATATTCGCGTTGCTCGTTGCCGGGCGACAGCGACTCCGGCCACGACGACACCACGATGTCGAAATCCCAGCTGCGCAGCCGATTCTCGTATTGCGTGGGGTCGATGGTGCGCACCGACACGTTGATGCCGAGCCGCTCCAGCGACGGCTTGAAGAACAGCATCACGCGCTCGAAGGACGGATCCTCGCCAAGCAGTTCGAGCTCGAACGGCGCGCCGGTCTTGGCGTTAACGAGCCTGCGCTCGCGCACCTCGTAGCCGGCTTCCTTCAGCAGTTTTAGCGCTTCGCGTAGGTTTTCGCGCACGGACTCGGCATTGCCGCCGACCGGATTGGTATAAGGCTTGGTGAAAACTTCCGGCGGAACGTCTGCGCGCACGGTCTCCAGGATTTCCAGCTCCTTGCCTTCCGGCAGGCCGGAGGACGCCAGTTTGGTGCCATAGAAATAGCTGGAGATACGGAAGTACTGGCCGAAGAAAATCTGCTTGTTCATCTCCTCGAAATCGAACGCGTAGTTCAGCGCGCGGCGCACGCGCGGATCCTTAAACTTGTCGCGGCGGATGTTCATCGCAAAGCCCTGCATGATGCCGGACGACCTATTGTCGAACTCCTCCAGCATGACGCGCTTCTCGGCAACCGCCGGGAAGTCATAGGCAGTGGCCCAGTTCTTGGCGCTGTTTTCGGTGCGCCAGTCGACCTGGTCGCCCTTGAAGGCTTCCAGCGCCACGGTACCGTCGCGGAAATACTCGTAGCGCAACTCATCGAAGTTATTGCGGCCGACATTCACGTTGAGGTCGCGGCCCCAGTAATCCTTCACGCGCTCGACCACGATCGAGCGGCCGGCGACGAATTCCTTAATCTTGTAGGCGGCGCTGCCGAGCGGTGGCTCCTGCGTGGTGGTGGAGATGTCGCGCTTGACGCCAGCGGCATTCGTGCCCTCCCACCAGTGCTTCGGCAGCACCAGGAGTTGGCCGACGATCTGCGGCAGTTCGCGGTTGCCGGGTGCGTCGAAGGTGAACTTGACGTCGCGCTCGCCCTGCTTCTCGGCCTTGGTGACATGGCGATAATAGGCGGAGTATTGCGGGTGATGCTTCTTGAAGGCTTCCAGTGAAAAAATCACGTCTTCCGGCGTCACCGGCTTGCCGTCGTGCCACTTTGCCTGTGCGCGCAGGCGATAGGTGACCGAAGAAAAATCGGCGGGATGACTGACGGATTCGGCGAGCAGGCCGTATTCGGTGGAAACCTCGTCGAGCGAGGCGGTGGTCAGCGTCTCGTAGATCAGACCGACGGCGCCGGCGATATTCCCTTTCACGCCGGACACCGCGATGTTGAAATTGTCGAAGGTGCCGATCGCGATCTGGCGCACCACGCCGCCCTTCGGGGCTTCCGGGTTGACGTAATCGAAGCGGGCAAAACCGGCGGGATATTTGACGTCGCCGAACAGCGAAAGGCCGTGGCGCCATTCCTTGTCGGATGAAGTGGATTGCGAGAAAACCGGGGCCGCACCGAGTACGGGGGCGAGCGCCGCAAAGGCGCTGGTTTGCAGAAGACGTCGTCGGGAGAAGGCAATGGCCAAGATGCTGAATTCCTGTGATCCGAAGCGTCGAGTAGAGCCGCCATATAAGGCGAGGATTCGACCGATTATGCCGGGTTTCCCTGAGGATACCACCCCACCCCTTTAGCCCGTTGCGGCCAAACGTCCCGCTTAAGCTTTGGTAATACGGAAACGAAAACGGCCAGGCTGAGCCTGGCCGTTTGTTCAATGGATGCGCGGGACCGTCGCAACCGCTATTTGGCGGCCGTTACCTGTCAGCCGTTATTTGGCGGCGGTGGGCAGCGGCACCGGGGTATCGGCCAAGGACGCCAGATAGGCGATCACGTCGGCGCGTTCGCCATCCTTCTGGATGCCGGCAAAGCCCATCGCGGTGCCGGGAACGGCGCCCTTGGGATTGGCGATGAACTTGTTCAGCGCGTCGAATGTCCATTCGCCGCCCTTGGCCTTCATGGCCGCGGAGAAGTTGAAGCCGCCCTTGCCGGAGCCGACCTTCTCGTTGACGGTACCGAACAGGTTCGGGCCGACGCGGTTGGGGCCGCCCTTCTCGAAGGTGTGGCAGGCGGCGCACTTCTTGGCCGCGCCCATGCCCTTTTCGACCGAGGCGGTCTGCAGCAACTTCTCGATCGGTTCGGAGGGCGCTGCGGCTGCCTTGGCGCCGCCGGCCGCCTCTTCCTTGATCGCGATGTCGTAGCCGGGCTTGGCCATGTGCTTGGGGGAGAATACCGCATCCGCGGTGATGCTCATTGCCATCAACAGCAGGCAGGTGCCGAGAACGGCGCCCATGATCTTATTGAGTTCAAAGGAGTCCATAGTCGGTCAGGCTCCGCGCCGGAAGGCATTGGTGGGCCGTTGATCGGCCGCGTTGGTTTAGAATCGAGCGTTCGCGACTGCAATAGCAGCGAAATTGAGATAACGGTTTGCCCACGCTCTGGCAACCCGTATAAACGCGGCAACGATCCACCCCATTCCCGCCATTTTCTGAGCATTTCAGCTGGGTCCAGACCGCGTAGCCATGACCGAGACCCGCACCCTTGTTCTGATCCCCGCCCGGATGGCGGCGACCCGCCTGCCCGGCAAGCCCTTGCTCGACATCGCCGGCCTGCCGATGATCGTCCATGTGCTGCGCCGTGCCGAAGAAGCCGGCATTGGCAGGGTCGCGGTCGCCACCGACACGCAGGAGATTGCCGACGCCGTGCGCGCCTGCGGCGGCGAGGCGGTGATGACCTCGCCCGACCATCCGTCCGGTTCCGATCGCATCTTCGAGGCGCTGAACTTGCTCGATCCGGACGGCTGGATCGATACGATCATCAACCTGCAGGGCGACCTGCCCACCATCTCCCCGGACGACATTCGCGCCGTGGTGGCGCCGCTGGCCGATGCCGCGGTCGACATCGCCACGCTGGCGGCGGAAATCCGCACAGAGGAAGAGCACGTCAATCCCAACGTGGTGAAGGTAATCGGCTCGCCTATCAATGAGCGGCACCTGCGGGCACTGTATTTTACCCGCGCCACGGCGCCTTGGGGCGACGGCCCGCGCTATCATCACATCGGCATATACGCCTATCGTCGCAAGGCGCTGGAGCGCTACGTGGCGCTGGCGCCCTCGCCGCTCGAACAGCGCGAGAAACTGGAGCAATTGCGCGCGCTCGAGGCAGGGATGCGCATCGACGTCGCCGTCGTTGACATCGTGCCGGGCGGCGTCGATACGCCGGCCGACCTCGAGGCGGCGCGGAAGACCCTTTCAAACGCCTGAGCGACCGATCCACAAAAAGACCACGACCGAAAAGATTGCGACCATGAAAATAGCATTCCAGGGCGAAGCCGGCGCCAATTCGCACATCGCCATCGTCGAGGCTTTCCCCGATGCGGAGCCACTGCCCTGCGCCACCTTCGAGGACGCGCTGGCGGCGATCTCGTCGGGCGAAGCCGACCTCGGCATGATCCCGATCGAGAATTCGATCGCCGGCCGCGTCGCCGACATCCACCATCTGCTGCCAGCCTCCGGCCTGTTCATCATCGGCGAGTGGTTCCTGCCGATCCACCACCAGCTGATGGCGCCGCGCGGCGCCACACTCGACGGCATCAAGACGGTCGAAAGCCACGTCCACGCGCTCGGCCAGTGCCGCCGGATCATCCGCAAGCTCGGCATCCGGCCGATCGTGGCCGCCGATACCGCCGGCTCC
The DNA here is from genome assembly GCF_028290495.1 of Tardiphaga sp. Lineage (GTDB taxonomy): Bacteria > Pseudomonadota > Alphaproteobacteria > Rhizobiales > Xanthobacteraceae > Tardiphaga. The sequence goes on along the minus strand of NZ_JAQGJT010000034.1, from coordinate 20,444 downwards.
GCCCGCGCGGTCGCCGAACGCGGCGACAAAAGCTGCGCCTCGCTGGCCTCCCGGCTGGCGGCAGACATTTATGGCCTCGATATCCTGGCCGAAAACGTTGAGGACGAGACCCACAACGCCACCCGCTTCGTGGTGCTGGCGCGCGAACCCAAATGGGCCACGCAGGACTCCGGTCCGCTGATCACCTCGTTCGTGTTCCGGGTACGCAACCTGCCCGCTGCCCTGTACAAGGCGCTGGGTGGCTTCGCCACCAACGGCGTCAACATGACCAAGCTGGAAAGCTACATGGTCGACGGCAACTTCTCCGCCACGCAGTTTTACGCCGACGTTGATGGCCACCCCGAAGACCGCAGCTTGGCCCTTGCGCTGGAAGAGCTGCAGTTTTTCTCGCGGGAATTCAGGATCGTCGGCGTCTATCCCGGCCACCCCTTCCGCGCCAGCTACGGCGAAGCGCAGGAATAGGCCTGCACCAGCGCCCCCCGGACGGCACCTTGGGGTGCCGTCGCATGCGCGATGCGGCAATCCTCCAATAAACGACGCCGAGGCGTGGGCTGCCGCGACCTTATCCTAATAAGACATCGATTCTGCCCACCCTCTATTTTGTCTAATTTGCTAAAAATAATGTACTTACCCGTCTTATTTTTCGCCCACTAGCGAAAATAAACCGAGAAATCCCCAACTAAATCCGCATGTATTGGGCCATTTCCCACACACTTTCTGTGGGAAATGGGCTATTTAGGCGCGAGTTTGAGCCTATATTGTTGCAGCGCACGGGCATCTCGGACCCCGCTCGCTCCAGGACAACCGGTTGCCCGCCTGCGTGCGGCGCGCGTGGAGTTAGCAGACATGAGCGACATCGCAGCCACCACGACCAAGCTTCCCAACATTTCGTTCGAGTTCTTCCCGCCGAAGACCGAGGACATGGAGCGAAGCCTATGGGAGACCGTCACCCGCCTGGCGCCGCTCAACCCGAACTTTGTCTCGGTGACCTATGGCGCCGGTGGCTCGACCCGCGAGCGCACCCACTCGACCATCACCCGCATCCTCGGCGAAACCGCTTTGGTCCCGGCCGCGCACCTGACCTGCGTCAACGCGCCGAGGGGCGACGTCGATGACGTGGTCGCGCAATATCACGAGGTCGGTGTCCGCCATATCGTCGCGCTGCGCGGCGATCCCACAACCGGGATCGGCACCGCCTATGTCGCCCATCCCGACGGCTACCAGACCTCCGCCGATCTCGTCGCCTCCATCAAGAAGCGCTATCCGGATATCGACGTCACCGTTTCGGCCTATCCCGAGAAGCACCCGGAAAGCCTCGATTTCGACGCCGACATCGACGTGCTGAAGGCCAAGGTCGATGCCGGCGCGACCCGCGCCATCACCCAGGTGTTCTTCGACAACGACCTGTACTTTCGTTACCTCGAAAAGGTGCGTGCCCGCGGCATCGATATTCCGATCCTGCCCGGCATCATGCCGATGCATAATTTCAAGCAGGCGCGCAATTTCGTCACCCGCGCCGGCACCACGGTGCCGACATGGCTTTCGGACAAATTCGAAGGCCTCGACGACGACGCCGAGACCCGCAAGCTGGTCGCCGCCACCGTAGCCGCGGGTCAGGTGCAGAAGCTCGCCAAGGCCGGCGTCAACGACTTCCATTTCTACACCATGAACCGTGCCGACCTCGTCTTCGCCATCAGCCATTTGCTCGGCTTCCGGCCGAACGGCGCGCAGAAAGCAGCCTGATAATGTCCGTTCCCGTTTCCGCCAAGCGTACCGAACTTCTCAAAGCCGCGGCCGAACGCATCCTGGTGCTCGACGGCGCGATGGGCACCATGATCCAAGGCCTCAACTTCGACGAGGCCGCGTTCCGTGGCGAGCGCTACAAGGATTTTCACCGCGACCTGCGCGGCAACAATGATCTGCTGATCCTGACGCAGCCGCAGTCGATCGAGGATATTCACGCCGAATATCTGCGCGCCGGCGCCGACATCGTCGCCACCAACACCTTCTCCTCGACTTCGATCGCACAGGCCGATTACGACCTCGCGGATATCGCCTACGAGATGAGCTTTGAGGGCGCGCGCCTCGCGCGCAACGCCGCCAACCGCGTCACCGCCGAAGACGGCCGGCCGCGCTTCGTTGCCGGCGCCATTGGTCCCACCAACCGCACCGCGTCCATCTCGCCGGATGTCTCCTCGCCCGGCTACCGCGCCGTCACCTTCGACGATTTGCGCATCGCCTACAGCGAACAGATCAACGGCCTGCTCGACGGCGGCGCCGACCTGCTGCTGCTGGAAACCATCTTCGACACCCTGAACGCCAAGGCCGGTCTCTACGCCATCGCGGAAATCTGCGAAGCGCGCGGCATCGACGTGCCGATCATGATTTCCGGCACCATCACCGACAAATCCGGCCGCCTTTTGTCCGGCCAGCTGCCGGAAGCGTTCTGGAACTCGGTGCGCCATTCCAGGCCGGCGACCATCGGCTTCAATTGCGCGCTCGGCGCCGAAGACCTGCGCGCGCATATCGCGGACATCGGCCGCGTCGCCGATACCCTGGTCTGCGCCTATCCGAATGCCGGCCTGCCCAACGAGTTCGGCCAGTATGACGAGAGCCCGGAATTCATGGCCGGGTTGATCGGCGAGTTCGCCAAATCGGGCCTCGTCAACATCGTCGGCGGCTGCTGCGGCACCACGCCGGACCACATCGCTGCGATCGCCAAGGCGGTCGCGCCACACAAGCCCCGCATCGTGCCGCAGATCGAGCCGCGGCTGCGGCTGTCCGGCCTCGAGCCGTTCGATCTCACGCCGGCGATCCCCTTCGTCAACGTGGGCGAGCGCACCAACGTCACCGGCTCCGCGAAATTCCGCAAGCTGGTCACGGCCGGCGACTACACGGCAGCACTTCAGGTCGCCCGCGACCAGGTCGAGAACGGCGCGCAGATCATCGACGTCAATATGGACGAAGGCTTGCTGGATTCCGAGGCCGCGATGGTCACGTTCCTCAACCTCGTCGCCGCAGAACCCGACATCGCCCGCGTCCCGGTGATGGTCGACAGCTCGAAGTTCTCCGTGATCGAAGCCGGCCTGAAATGCGTTCAGGGCAAGCCGGTGGTCAACTCGATCTCGATGAAGGAAGGCGAGGCCAAGTTCATCCACGAGGCGAAGATCGCGCGCCGCCACGGCGCCGCGGTGGTGGTCATGGCATTCGACGAAGTCGGTCAGGCCGACACGTTCGCGCGCAAGACCGAGATCTGCAAGCGCGCCTACGACATCCTCGTCGACCAGCTCGATTTCCCGCCGGAAGACATCATCTTCGATCCCAATATCTTCGCGATCGCGACCGGCCTCGAAGAGCACAACAATTACGGCGTTGACTTCATCGAGGCGACGCGCTGGATCCGCCAGAACCTGCCGCACGCGCATATTTCCGGCGGCGTCTCCAACCTGTCGTTCTCGTTCCGCGGCAACGAGCCGGTTCGCGAGGCGATGCATTCGGTGTTCCTGTATCATGCTATCAAGGCCGGCATGGACATGGGCATCGTCAATGCCGGGCAGATGATCGTCTATGACGACATCGACCCCGAACTGCGCCAGGTCTGCGAGGACGTCATCCTCAACCGCGATCCCGGCTCCTCGGAGCGCCTGCTCGAACTGGCGGAAAAATTCCGCGGCCAGGGCAAGGAGGTCAAGGAGAAGGACCTCGCCTGGCGCGAATGGCCGGTCGAAAAGCGCCTGTCCCACGCGCTGGTGCACGGCATCACCGAATATATCGACGAGGATACCGAGGCTGCACGCCTGACGGTGGTGCGCCCGCTGCACGTCATCGAAGGCCCGCTGATGGACGGCATGAACATCGTCGGCGACCTGTTCGGCGACGGCAAGATGTTCCTGCCGCAGGTGGTGAAATCCGCCCGCGTCATGAAGCAGGCGGTAGCCTGGCTGATGCCGTTCATGGAACAGGAAAAGGCCGACAACCTTGCCGCCGGCATCACCGGCGACGGCCGCAAGAACGCCGGCAAGATCGTGCTCGCGACCGTCAAGGGCGACGTCCACGACATCGGCAAGAACATCGTGGGCATCGTGCTCCAGTGCAACAATTTCGAGGTCATCGATCTCGGCGTGATGGTGCCGGCCTCGAAGATCATCGAGACCGCGAAAGCCGAGAATGCCGACATCATCGGCCTGTCCGGCCTGATCACGCCGTCGCTCGACGAGATGAGCTTCCTTGCCGGCGAGCTGGAACGTCAGGGCATGAAGTTGCCGTTGCTGATCGGCGGCGCGACCACCAGCCGCGTCCACACCGCGGTGAAGATCGACCCGAACTACAAGAGCGGCCCTGTGGTGCACGTCAACGACGCCAGCCGCGCCGTCGGCGTGGCCTCGTCGCTGATGTCCGCGGATCGCCGCGACGCCTATGCCGCGGAAATCCGCGCCGACTACGCCAAGATCTCGGCGGCACATTTCCGCGCCCAGGCTGACAAGAAGCGGCTGAAACTCTCCGACGCCCGCGCCAACGGCATGGTCATCGATTTCACCAAGGCACAGCCGAAGAAGCCGGCGTTCCTCGGCATCAAGTCGTTCAGCGATTATCCGCTGGCCGAACTCGCCGAATACATCGACTGGACGCCGTTCTTCCAGACCTGGGAACTGGCCGGGCGCTTCCCGGCGATCCTGAAAGACGACAAGGTCGGTGAAGTCGCCACCTCGCTCTATGCCGACGCGCGAAAGATGCTGGACCTGATCGTCAAGGAGAACTGGTTCAAGGCGCAGGCGACGATCGGCTTCTGGCCGGCCAACGCCGTCGGCGACGACATCCAGTTGTATGCCGACGAGACCCGCACCACGCCGATCGCCACGCTGCACACGCTGCGCCAGCAGCTCGTGAAGCGCGACGGCCGCTTCAACGCCGCCTTGTCGGACTTCATCGCGCCTTCGTCCTCCGGCGTGCCGGACTACATGGGCGCCTTCGTGGTCACCGCGGGCATCGGCGAGGACATCATCGCCAACCGCTTCAAGAGCGCCAATGACGACTACTCCGCAATCCTGTGCCAGGCGCTGGCGGATCGCCTCGCCGAGGCCTTCGCCGAGCGGATGCACATGCGCGTGCGCAAGGAATTCTGGGGCTATGCACCGGGCGAGGACCTTCCGGTGGACGAGTTGATCCTGGAGAAATACCAGGGCATCCGCCCGGCGCCCGGCTATCCCGCCCAGCCCGACCATACCGAGAAGGCGACACTGTTCCGCCTGCTCGACGCGGAGAACACCGCCGGCGTGACATTGACCGAGAGCTATGCGATGTGGCCGGGCTCGTCGGTATCCGGCGTCTATTTCAGCCATCCGGAGAGCTATTATTTCGGCGTCGGCAAGATCGAGCGCGATCAGGTCGACGACTATGCGACGCGAAAAGGCTGGAGCGTGTCCGAGACCGAACGCTGGCTGGCGCCGGTGCTGAATTACATTCCCACGCAGGACCAGTCCGAGCAGGACCGCCGCGTCAAGGAAGCGATGGCGGCCACGCCGGCAACTGCGCCCGCTCCGGCCAACGACGTCATCACCAAGGAAATGGCCTCGCATCCTCCGGGCTGCAATTGTGCGGTGCATCTGCAGTACCGCGGCAGGGCCATCGGCGCGAAGTAACCCGCGCCCGCGAAACAACCGATTGCGCCCAGCGGCATCCGGGGTAGGCTGACCAGGTGGCGTCGCACGGCGCAACTGGTTGGCAACCGGGAGGCGGCATGCGGCGTTTTTTGGTTTTCCTGTTGCTGGGACCGCTGATCGGTTTCGCGGTCTTCGCGGTGCGCGACGTTCTCGGCGGCAAGATTTTCGGCGGCCCCATCGGCCTGCTGGTGGGCCTGCCTTTCGCCTACGTCTTCGGCCTGCCGATCGTGCTGGTGATGTGGTTCGAGGACTGGCTGCTCGAAGGCTGGATGGGACTGTGGCCAAAGCTGCTGACATCCGCGGTGACGGGCTACGTCGCCGTCATCGCTTTGCTGGTCATCGCGACTACCCGCCAGTTGTCCCTGCGGGAGACGCTGACCTTCGGCATCGTCGGGGCGATCCCGGCGGTCATCTGTTCGTGGCTCGCCCGCAGTACGCCACGAATAGCGGGTGACCGCGTCAACAATGGATGAGCCGGCTCGGATGGGCATCCACTCTACGACTCGCTCGCCAGCAATCCCTTCACGGCGCGCGCCCAGCCGGCCAGCTTTCGCGTCCGCGTCGCCTCGGACATGTTCGGCTTGAAGCGATGCTCGAGTCGCCAGTTGTCGGCAAACTTCTGCGGTTCGGGATACAGCCCCACATACAGGCCAGCGAGATAGGCCGCGCCGAGCGCAGTCGTTTCCTGGATCATCGGCCGGTCGACCGGCGCATCGAGCAGGTCGGCCAGGCGCTGCATGGTCCAGTCCGAGGCGGCCATGCCGCCATCGACGCGCAGCACGATCCTGGCCGCGTCGGCGTCGGGCCAGTCGGCGCGCATCGCCCCCAGGAGGTCGACGGTCTGATAGCAAACGCTTTCCAGCGCGGCATGCGCAAGTTCGGCAGGGCCGGTGTTACGCGTCAGGCCGAACAGCGCGCCGCGAACATCGGGGTTCCAGTACGGCGCGCCCAAGCCGACAAAGGCCGGCACCAGATAGACCGATTGGGCGTGGTCGGATTGCTCGGCGAGCGGGCCGGTCTCGGCCGCATTCTTGATGATGCCCAGCCCGTCGCGCAGCCACTGCACGGCAGAGCCGGCGACAAAGATCGAGCCCTCCAGCGCATAGGTGCGCACGCCGTCCAACTGATAGGCGATGGTGGTGAGCAACTTGTTGCTCGACATCACCGCCGTGGTGCCGGTATTGAGCAGCGCGAAACAGCCGGTGCCGTAGGTGGACTTGATCATGCCCGGCGCAAAGCAGGCCTGACCGATGGTGGCGGCCTGCTGGTCCCCCGCGATGCCCGCAATGGCGATCGCGCCGCCGAACAAGGCGGGATCAGTGTGGCCGAAATCCGCGGAAGAATCTTTCACCTTCGGCAACATCGCGGCGGGGACGCGCAGTAGCTTCAACAGGTCTTCGTCCCACTGCCCGGTGTGAATGTTGAACAGCAACGTGCGCGAGGCGTTGGTGGCGTCGGTGGCGTGCACCGCGCCCGACGTCAGCCGCCACAGCAAATAGCAATCGACGGTGCCGAACAGCAGTTCGCCCCGCACGGCACGCTCCCGCGCACCGGGAACGTGGTCGAGGATCCATGCCACTTTGGTGCCAGAGAAATACGGATCGATGATCAGGCCGGTCTTCGCGGTGATCAGGGGTTCATGGCCGTCGGCCTTGAGCTGTGCGCAGCTCTCCGCGGTGCGGCGATCCTGCCAGACGATGGCACGATGTACCGCCTGCCCGGTCGAGCGGTCCCACACCACGGTAGTCTCGCGCTGGTTGGTGATGCCGATTGCGGCGATGTCTTTCGCCGTGACGCCGGCCTTCGCCATCGCGTCACGGCAGGTCTGCAGCGTCGAGGACCAGATATCGTCGGGCTCGTGCTCGACCCATCCCGACGCCGGAAAATGCTGCGGGAATTCCTGCTGCGCGGAGGCGGCAATGGAAATGTCTTCCCGAAAAACCATCGCGCGCGAGGAAGTCGTGCCCTGGTCGATGGCGAGGATGAAAGGCATCGGGCGTTCTCTCCTTTTCCTCTCCCCGCGCGAGGCGACGCTTCGCCAGGCGGGAGAGCGGCCTGCGCGGACGAAAGCGAGAGCCGATTACACCCCGGCCGTAGTCACGCCGCCGTCGATGACAATGGTCTGGCCGGTCATGAACGTCGAGGAGTCTGAGCCGAGATAGGCCACCGCCCCGGCGATCTCGTGCGGCTCTCCGATCCGGCGCAAAGGCGTGGTGGCGGTGCGGCGCTTGAGGTTTTCCGGGTCTTCCCACAACGCCTTGGCAAAGTCGGTCTTCACCAGGCCCGGCGCGATGCAATTGACGCGGACGCCCTTCGGGCCCCACTCGCCGGCGAGGCTGCGGCACAGCGAGAAATCCGCGGCCTTGGAGATGCCGTAGCCGCCGATCACCGTGGAGCCGCGCAGGCCGCCGATCGAGGAAATGATGATCACCGAGCCGCGGCCACGCTCGGCCATCGCCGGGATCGCCTGCGCGCACAGCCAAATGTTGCTCTTGACGTTGGAGCCCATGATCTTGTCGAAGGCTTCATCGGGAATGTCGAGCAGCGGTCCATAATAGGGATTCACCGCGGCATTGCAGACCAGAATGTCGATCGGGCCATAATGCTTCACGGTGCCGGACACCAGCGCGGCGATCTCTTCCTTGCGCGAGATATTGCAGGGAATCACGTGGGCATCGCCGCCGTCCTTTCGGATGCCTTCTGCGACTTCCTCGCAAGCATCCGCCTTGCGGCTGGAGACCACCACCTTGGCGCCGAGCTTCGCCAGCAATTCCGCCGATGCGCGGCCGATGCCGCGGCTGGAGCCGGTGATGACGGCAACCTTGCCGGTGAGATCGAACGGGTTGTTCACGGAAGACTCCCTGTTTTTATTGTTCTGCGATTACTCTCCTCCGTCATTGCGAGGAGCCCTTGCGACGAAGCAATCCAGCCTTCGCTTGTGGCCTTCTGATTGCCGCGTCGCTTCGCTAAGGGGAAGCTGCAACGCAGCTTTCCCTTCCCCCGCAATGACGTTGAGAGGCCTATCCTCTAGCTATTCAACCCACCGGCATCCGTCACGCGGCGGAGGTGATAGTCGGTGTCGCCGAAGGTGCTTTCGATCATGGTCAGCCGCTTGAAGTAGTGGCCGATCTTGTACTCCATGGTCATGCCGACGCCGCCATGCAGCTGGATCGCCTGCTCGCCGACGAACTTCAGCGACTTGCCGATCTGCACCTTGGCGGCGGAAACCGCCTTGGCGCGCTCGGCAGCGTTCTCGAAATCGCTCGCCATCGTGGCGAACATCGCCATGCTGCGTGCCTGTTCGACCGCGACGAACATGTCGGCCGCACGATGCTGCAGCACCTGGAACGTGCCGATCGCGACGCCGAACTGGGTGCGGGTCTTCATGTATTCGACGGTGGACTTCAGCGATTCATCCATCTCGCCGACCGCCTCCGCGCACAGGGCGATGCGCGCGTCATCGACCACGGTCTCGATCAGCGGCAAGGCGCCTGCGGGATCGCCGATCGCCGCATCCGCGCCGACTTCGACCGACGTGAAGGTGATGTCGGCAGCGTGCAGGCCGTCCTGGGTCGGATAGCCCTTGATGCTGACGCCCTTGGCGTTCGCCGGCACCAGGAACAGCCCGACGCCGTTGCGGTCACGCTGGCCGCCGGAAGTGCGCGCGCTGACGATCAGCGTGTCGGCGTTCTCGCCGTTGAGCACGACGAATTTTTCACCGTCGATCACCCAGCCGTCGCCGTTCTTCTTGGCCGAGGTCGAGACGTCGCCGAGGTCGTAGCGCGAGTTCTTCTCGAGCTGCGCGAAGGCCAGCGTCTTGCTGCCGTCGATGATCGAGGGAATGTAGGCTTCCTTCTGCGCAGCCGAGCCGCCGCGCCGCAAGAAGCCGCCACCGAGCACGACCGTGGCGAGATAGGGCTCCACCACCAGCGCCTTGCCCAGCGATTCCATCACGATCATGGTCTCGACCGCACCGGCGCCGAAGCCGCCTTCCTCTTCGGTGAACGGCAGGCCAAGCAGCCCCTGCTCTGCCAGCTTGTTCCAGAGGCTCTTGCTCCAGCCGCCCTTTTCGGCGCGGTACTTCTTGCGCTGATCGAAATCATACGAGGCCTTCAAGAGACCATCGACGCTATCCTTGAGAAGCCGCTGCTCCTCCGACAAATCAAAATCCATGTTGCTTCCTCAGCTGGGCAAATCACATACGTGTCGTCGTTGCGAGGGGCGCAGCGACGAAACAATCCAGTCCTCGCTTGTGGCTTTCTGGATTGCTTCGCTGCGCTCGCAATGACGGGGCGAAACGGTGTGCCCGGCGCAAACCGGGCGAAGGTGTCAAAGCCCCAGCACGGCCTTGGTGATGATGTTGCGCTGGATTTCGTTGGAGCCGCCGTAGATCGAGACCTTGCGGTTGTTGAAGTAGCTCGGTGCGATCTGCGTGGTCCACTCCATCGTCTCGTTGCTGCCGTCGTCACCGTGCTCGTCGAACGGAGCGGCAAACGGGCCGATCACTTCCATCAGCAACTCCGTCGTCGCCTGCTGGATTTCCGAGCCCTTGATCTTCAATACCGAAGACGCCGGATTGGGCTTGCCCTTGCCGTGCTTGCCTTCGTCCGCGACGACGCGCAGCTGCGTCAGTTCGAGCGCCTTCAGTTCGATCTCGATCATCGCCAGCTTCTCGCGGAACTTCTGGTCTTCGGCGACCGGCTTGCCGTTGGATTCCACCTGGGCGGCGAGCTCCTTGATGCGACGGATGCGCTCCTTGGAAACGCCGACGCGGGCGATGCCGGTGCGCTCGTTGCCGAGCAGGAACTTGGCGTAGTCCCAGCCCTTGTTCTCCTCGCCAACGAGGTTTTCGTAGGGCACCTCGACGTCATCGAAGAACACTTCGTTGACTTCACGGCCGCCATCGATGGTGACGATCGGGCGCACAGTGATGCCCGGGGTCTTCATGTCGACCAGGATGAAGGAAATGCCGGACTGCTTCTTGGCGGCGGGGTCCGTGCGGCAGAGACAGAAGATCCAGTCGGCATACTGCGCCAGCGTGGTCCAGGTCTTCTGGCCGTTGATGATCCACTTGTCGCCTTTACGCTCGGCCTTGGTCTTCAGCGAGGCGAGATCCGAACCGGAGCCTGGCTCGGAGAAGCCCTGGCACCAGAAGTCCTCGACGCTGGCGATGCGCGGCAGGAAGCGCTTTTTCTGCGCCTCGTTGCCAAAGGTGTAGATCACCGGGCCGACCATGCTGACGCCGAAAGCGAGCGGCGCCGGCGCCGGCACCATCTGCAGCTCTTCGTTGAAGATGTAGTGCTGCACCGAGGTCCAGCCGGTGCCGCCATGTTCCTTCGGCCAGTGCGTTACGCCCCAACCCTTGTCGTTGAGGATACGCCACCAGGCGACCATCTCGTCCTTGCCGAGATGGCGGCCTTCCGCCATTTTCTGCCGCGTCGCCGGCGGCACGTGGTCCTTGAAGAAAGCGCGCACTTCATCGCGAAACGCGACTTCTTCCTTGCTGAAGTTGAGATCCATCGGATCCTCCTGTGAACGAAACGAATGATGTTTTGTTGTCGTTCCGGGATGCGACAGACGGCAAAGCCGGCTGGCGGAGACCCGGAACCCCAAGATGTTCATCGTCTCATCTCGGGATTCCGGGTCCGCGTGCAGCTCGCGCTGCACGCGCCCCGGAATGACAGTGCTAGTGAATGATCTCAAAAAGTCCCGCCGAGCCCATGCCGCCGCCGACGCACATAGTGACGACCGCGTACTTCGCCTTGCGGCGACGGCCTTCGATCAGCGCGTGGCCGGTCAGCCGTGCGCCGGACATGCCGTAGGGATGGCCGACCGAGATCGCGCCGCCGTTGACGTTCAGCTTTTCCGGATCGATTCCGAGCTTGTCACGGCAATACAGCACCTGCACCGCGAACGCCTCGTTGAGCTCCCACAGATCGATATCCTCGACCTTGAGGCCATGACGCTTCAACAGGCGCGGCACGGCGAACACGGGCCCGATGCCCATTTCGTCCGGCTCGCAGCCGGCGGAGACGAAGCCGCGGAAGATGCCGAGCGGGGTCAAGCCCTTCGCGGCCGCGGTCTTGTCGCTCATGATCACGGTGGCGCTGGCGCCGTCCGAGAGCTGCGAGGCATTGCCGGCGGTGATCGAGAAGCCCTCGCCGCGCACGGCCTTGAGGCCGGCGAGGCCTTCGGCCGTAGTCTCGGGCCGCGGGCCTTCGTCCTTCGACAGCGTGATGTCCTTGAAGGTGACTTCGCCGGTCGCCTTGTCGGCTACGCCCATTTTCGTGGTGATGGCAGCGATCTCGTCGTTGAACTTGCCGCCCTGCTGGGCAGCGGCGGTGCGGCGCTGGCTTTCCAGCGAGTATTCGTCCTGGCGCTCGCGCGAGATGTTGTAGCGCTTCGCCACGGTCTCGGCGGTGTCGAGCATCGGCATGTAGACGTCCGACTTGATCTTCATCAGTTCGGGATCGACGGTGTGGAATTTGTTGGCGTGTTCGTTCTGCACCAGCGAGATCGACTCGCCACCGCCGCCGATCGCTATCTCGACACCGTCGAAGATCACCGAGCGCGCCGCCAGCGCAATCGCCTGCAGGCCGGAAGCGCACTGGCGGTCGATGGTGGTGCCGCCGGTCGTGACGGGAAGCCCGGCACGGAGCAGCGCCTTGCGGGCGATATTGCCGCCGGTCGAGCCCTGCTGAAGGGCTGCGCCCATCACCACGTCCTCGATTTCCCGGGGGTCGAGCCCGGCGCGCTTGACGGCATGCTCGATGGCATGGCCGAGCAGCGTCGCGCCTTCGGTGGCGTTCAGCGCGCCGCGATAGGCCTTGCCGATCGGGGTGCGTGCGGTGGAAACGATTACGGCTTCGGTCATGGGCGGCCTCCGGTGGCGGTTTGTTGTTGGCTGATAGTTGGCGAAGGATGCTGCGCGCGCAAGGCGTGGCGCGAGAGTTTTCCGACCGCGGTGCGCGGCAGGTCATCGACGAACTCCACCGCGGCCGGCAATTCGTGCTTGCCGAGCTTGCCGGTCAGGAAGTCGCGAAGCTCATCGGCGGTGAACGGCACGGCGCCAGGGCGCAACTTGATGAAGGCTTTCGCCGCCTCGCCGCGATATGGATCGGTGACGCCGATCACGATGACCTCGTGGACGCCGGGGTGTTCGTAGATCGCCTGCTCGATCATCTGCGGATAGACGTTAAAGCCACCGGAGATGATCATGTCCTTCTTGCGATCGACGAGATAAAAATAGCCGTCGTCATCCATGTAGCCGATGTCGCCGGTCAGGAAATGATCGCCAACGAACGAGCCGGCGGATTCCTGTTCGCGATTCCAGTAACCTCTGGTGACGTTCGGACCCCGGATGCGGATTTCACCGGTCGCGCCGGAGGCAAGCACCTTCGCGGGATCGTCGAGTGCAACCACATCCATCTCGATGCCCGGCATCATCAGGCCGATCGATCCGGGCTTGGCCGGCCCGATGGCAGGATGCGCCGTGCCTGGCGAGCAGGTCTCGGTCATGCCCCAGCCGCTCTTCAGCTTGAGGCCGGTCTTCTGCTCGAACAGCCGCGCAACCTCGTCCGGCAGCGGCGCGCCGCCCGACCCGGCCACGACCAGCGACGACAGGTCGCGCTTCTCCAGCGTGGGATCACCGGCGATTGCGATCCACATCGTCGGCACGCCGGGAAACACGGTCGCGCGCTTGATCTCGATGTCGTTGAGCACGGCATTGGTATCGAAACGCTGGTGAAGCGAGATCACGTCGCCGAGGCTGATCCGGCTGAGCAGGATCACCGTGAGCGCGTAGATATGGAACAGCGGCAGCACGCAGATCACGCGCTCGACCACGTTGCGCTCGGCCCGCGCTGCGGCGCCCCAGGCGGTGTAGATCGACACCGCAGAGGTGAGATTGCTGTGGCTGAGCATCGCGCCTTTCGGCAGGCCGGTAGTGCCGCCGGTATATTGCAGCAGCGCGACATCGTCGGGGGAAATGGCCGGCCATTGCGCCGGCGGCGCGGCGCCTTCGACGAATTGCCGGAAGGTAACGATTGCCGGATGGGCCGGCAGCGGCAACTGCGGCGTGCCGACTGCGCCCCACTCGTCGTCCTCGCAGACGATGAGCTTGTCGAGCAGGCCCTTGTCGAAGAATTTCAGCGCCATCGGCAGCAGCGCGGCGAGGTTGCTGGTGACCAGCACCCGTGTGCCGGAATCGCTCAGCTTGTGCGACAGCGCGCGCTCGCCATCGAGCGGCGACAGATGCACCAGCCGCGCGCCGGCCTTCAGCGCGCCGAAAAAATTCACCGGATGGTCCGGCGTATTGCCGAGGAACAGCCCGATCGAGGTGCCCCGGCCGTAGCCGGCGCGCAGGAAGGCCGCGGCGGCGATCTCGGCCCTGGTTTCAAGCGCGTTGAAACTGTGCGGCCGGTCGCGAAATTCGATCGAGGTGCGGTCGCCGAAATCGGCAGCGGCCTTCGACAGCAGGTCCGGCAGCGTGCCGCGCGCGATCGGCGCATTCCAGAACAGACCTTGGGGATAGAATTTTTCGCCGGGATAGGTCATGCGCGATGTACCTGGGGCTTGTCCGATTTGCATGTCGTCCCCGCGAAAGCGGGGACCCATAACCTCGATATCAAAAATTGAAAGCGGCGATTTTTACAACGTCCAACCGCGAGTTCAGCGTGTATGTGTCCCCGCTTTCGCGGGGACGACACGCGAGCACCGTCGCCCGCGGACCACCCCCGCCCCCTCCCCGCAAGCGGGGAGAGGTGAAGCAGCGCGCGCGGCGGGCTCATCTTCATCACGCAGACTTCGCCAGCGACGCGAAGGTCTTGCCTTCGTCGGCAAGGCGCTTCAACAGCGCGGAGGGCTCCAGCGAGGGATCGTTGGCCTGCTTGGCGTAGAACGACAGTCGTTCGGCGACATGCTTGAGGCCAACCTGGTCGGCGTAAAACATCGGGCCGCCGCGGTAGATCGGCCAGCCGTAGCCGTACAGCCAGATCACGTCGATATCGCTCGGACGCGAGGCGACCTTCTCCTCAAGAATGCGGGCGCCTTCGTTGATCATCGGATACATCATGCGCTCAAGGATTTCCTCGTCGCTGACGATGCGACGGGTCAGGCCGAGGCTCTTGCAGGTGTCGTCGATCAGCTTCTCGACATCCGGATCAGGAACCGGCGCACGCGAGCCGGCTTCATACTTGTAGTAGCCCTTGCCGGCCTTCTGGCCGAAGCGGCCGGCTTCGCACAGCGCGTCCGCGATCGGCGAGGTGATGCCGCGGTCCTTGCGCGAACGCCAGCCGATGTCGAGGCCGGCGAGATCGCCCATCGCGAACGGCCCCATCGGCATGCCGAATTTGGTGACGACAGCATCAACCTGCTGCGGCAGCGCGCCTTCGAACAACAGCTTCTCGGACTGCTTGGAACGGGCCGCCAGCATGCGATTGCCGACGAAGCCATCGGCGACGCCGACCACCGCCGGCACCTTGGCGATCCTGCGGGCGACGGCAACGGCGGTCACCAGAGCGTCCGGCGCGGTCTTGTCGGCGCGGACGATCTCGCACAGCTTCATGACGTTGGCGGGCGAGAAGAAGTGCATGCCGAGCACGTCCTGCGGACGCTTGGTCACCTGCGCGATCTCATCGATGTTGAGATACGAGGTGTTGCTGGCCAGCACGGCGCCCGGCTTGGCGTAGGCGTCGAGCGCGGTGAACACTTCCTTCTTGATCGCCATCGTTTCGAACACGGCCTCGATGATGAGGTCGGCGTCCTTGACGTTCTCCAGTCCGACCACGCCGGTGATCAGCGCCATGCGCTTGGCAGGCGCATCGGCGGGAATGCCGCCGCGCGCGGCGGTCGCGTCATAGTTCTTCTGCATGATGCCCATGCCGCGCTTGAGCTGCTCTTCGCCTGTCTCGATCAGCGTGACAGGAATGCCGGCATTGGCGAACGACATCGCAATACCGCCGCCCATGGTGCCGGCGCCGATGATGGCGACGCGCTCGACCGGACGCGGCTTGACGCCTTCCGGCACGTTCTGCACCTTGGCGGCTTCGCGCTCGGAGAAGAACGCATAACGCTGCGCCTTAGACTGGTCACCGGCGACAAGACGCAGGAAGCTCTCGCGCTCTTTCTTCATGGCTTCGTCGAACGGTAGATCGAGCGTCCAGCTCACCGCTTCGGCGCAGGCCAGCGGCGCTTCGAGACCGCGGTTCTTCTTGTTGGCAGCAGCTGCTGCATTGGTGAAGATCGAGCGATCGGCACGGGCGGCGGCGAGCTTCGAATCATCGTTGCGCAGGATGCGCAGCGGGCGCTTCTCGGCGACCACCTTGCGCGCGAACGCTTCCGCGCCCGACGCCGGACCTTCGACGATCTCCTCGATCAAGCCGTTCTTAAGGGCTTCGGCAGCGCCGATCGGCTCGCCGGTCACGATCATCTTGACGCCGAGTTCCGGACCGACCGCGCGCGGCAGTCGCTGGGTACCGCCGGCGCCCGGCAACAGGCCGAGCTTCACTTCGGGAAGGCCGAGTTTCGCTTCTTTTGTCGCGACACGGAAATGACAGCCGAGCGTGATTTCGAGACCGCCGCCGAGCGCGGTGCCGTGGATCGCCGCGATCACCGGCTTGCCGCAGTTTTCGATCTCCGCGATCACCTCGTTGAGGCTGGGCGACTGCGGCGGCTTGCCGAATTCGGTGATGTCGGCGCCGGCGATAAAGGTGCGGCCGGCGCAGGCCAGCACGATCGCCTGAACTTCCGGATCGGCTGCGGCAGTCTTGATCGATTCAAAAATGCCGCGACGAACAGCCGCACTGAGCGCGTTCACCGGAGGGGAGTTGACCGTGACAACCGCAATCACATCATGACGTTCGAGCTTGACGACATCGTTCACGGCATTCTCCTTGGACATTGTTTTTGTCAGTTTCGCAGTGCGAAATTTAATTCCACATCTTGACAGCGAGGGTTATTTTGAAGCACGTCCCTTGTCAACGAGGGAAGCGCAACCAAGCATGAAACGTGCGGCCAAAACAGTGGCGACCGATCGCAGCTTTGTCGTCGCGCTTGCCCGTGGCCTTGATGTATTGCGTGCATTCCGCCCCAACGACGGGCTTCTCGGCAATCAGGAGATTGCTGCCCGTACGAATTTGCCGAAGCCAACCATTTCGCGGTTGACCTATACGCTCACCAAACTTGGCTACCTTACACAGGTCCCCCGGTTCGAGAAGTATCAACTCGCGCCAGCAGCCATGGCCCTGGGGTATGCCGCACTTGCGAACCTGGGCGTTAAGCATCTCTCCGAAAGCTTCCGTGACGAGTTGATGCGACAGACCGGCGGTGCCGTCGCTGTCGGCGCGCGCGACCGACTCAGCATGATCTATTTCGGGCAAAGCCGATCGAGCCTTACCGTGGGCGTTCAGCTCGACGTCGGCTCGCGAATCCCGATTGCGACGACGGCGATGGGCCGCGCCTATTACTGGGCATTGCCGGCGGAAGAGCGCGCCCAATTGTTGCGCGAGTTCCGCGAGCACTATGGCAGCCGCTGGTCGAAGATGCGCGACGGGCTGGAACGTGCCGGCGAAATGGTAGCCCGCCACGGATTCGTTATCTCTGCAGGAGAGTGGCAGGACGATGTCCACGCGGTCGGTGTCGCTCTTATACTAAATGATGGCACTGGACCGTATGCCTTCAATTGCGGCGCGCCTGCGTTTCGTTTTTCGGAAGAGCGCCTCCGTGAGGACATTGGACCTCGCCTGTTGGCGATGGTAAGGAACATCGAAACAGCGCTGGGCGGCTCCGCCGCACCGCATGTACAAAAATCAGAAACAAAAAAAATCAAACCAGGAGGGAAAGTTGCTCGTGTGGTTGATGGGATCAGATAACCTTCGTCGCAATGGCCTTCGGCAAGATATGCCGCACCGTGCGACCTGGGGCTGCCGCAAATGATGCAGGCACTCGTTCAACAGGACTCAGCCGGATCGGTTGCGCCTTTGCTCACGGTTCGCGACGTCAGCGTCGTGTTCGGAGGTATCATTGCGTTGAACGGCGTTTCGTTCGACATGCAGAAAGGCCACATCCTCGGCCTGATCGGGCCGAACGGCGCTGGCAAGACTACTCTCTTCAATTGCCTCAGCCGGCTCTATCAGCCGAGCAAGGGCGATATCCTGCTCGAAGGCGAGACCATCCTGAAGCGCCCGCCGCACAAGATCTCCGAGATCGGCATCGGCCGTACCTTCCAGAACGTTGCATTGTTTCCAAATCTTTCCGTTCGCGACAATGTCCGCATCGGTACCCATGCCCGCACCAACAGCGACATCATCAGCGACTCGCTGAAGCTGCCGTGGGTGCGCAAGGGCGAGGCCGAGATCAATCGGCGCGTCGATGAGATTCTCACCTATCTCGACCTGCACGACGTCGCGAATACCGTGACGGCCGGCCTGCCGTTCGGCACGCAAAAGCGCGTCGAGCTGGCGCGCGCGCTCGCTGCCGAGCCCAAGATCCTGCTGCTCGACGAGCCCGCCGGCGGCCTCAACCATGAGGAAGTCTACATCCTCGGCGACCTGATCCGCCGCATCCGCGACGACCGCGGCGTCACGGTTCTGCTGGTCGAGCATCACATGGGTCTGGTGATGTCGATCGCCGACCACGTGGTCGCACTGAACTTCGGCAAGAAACTTGCCGAAGGCACGCCGCATCAGGTGCAGAACGACCCGGACGTCATCAAGGCCTATCTGGGGAGCAAAGACTAATGACTTCAATGCTCAACGTGAAGGACCTGCGCGCTTATTACGGCCAGGTCCAGGCCCTGCATGGTCTCGAGTTCGATCTCCAGCAAGGCAGCATGACCACGCTGCTCGGCGCCAACGGCGCCGGCAAGACCACGACGCTGCGGGCGATCTGCAACATGATCCGCTCGACCGGCACGATCGAATTCGAAGGCGCCAAGCTCGGCAACCGCACCACCGAGAACATCGTGCGGCTCGGTATCGCGCATGTGCCGCAGGGCCGCGGCACCTTCAGCACGATGACGGTGGAAGAGAACCTGCAGCTCGGCGCGATCACCCGCAAGGATACCAAGGCGATCGCCTCGGATATCGAGCGGATGTACGATCACTTCCCGAAGCTGAAGGAACGCAGCACCCAGCAGGCCGGCACGCTGTCCGGCGGCGAACAACAGATGCTGGCGGTCGCGCGCGCGCTGATGCTGCGGCCGCGCTTGATGCTGCTCGATGAGCCCTCTTTCGGCCTCGCACCGCTGATCGTGCGCGATCTGTTCAAGATTCTCGGCAAGATCAACCGCGACGACAAGGTCACCATCCTGGTCGTCGAGCAAAACGCCCAGCTGGCGCTTGAACTCGCCGACAAGGCCTACGTGATCGAAACAGGACGCATCGTGATGTCCGGCACCGCCGACGAGATCGCGAACAACGAAGACGTCCGTAAATCGTACCTGGGATATTGAGGAAACAGCATGGAGCTCTTTACCAATCAGGTCCTGGCTGGCATCGCCACCGGCGCGATCTACGCCTGCATGGCGCTCGCGGTGGTGATGATCTATCAGGCCATCGATCATCTGAATTTCGCGCAAGGCGAAATGGCGATGTTCTCGACCTTCCTCGCCTGGCAGATGATGCAGTGGGGCGTGCCCTACTGGGGCGCCTTCCTGCTCACGCTGATCATCTCCTTCCTCGGCGGCATCGTGATCGAACGCCTGCTGTTCAAGCCGCTCGCCAAGGCGCCGATCCTGACGCATGTCGCCGGCTTCATCGCTTTGTTCGCGATCATCAACAGCGTCGCCGGGCTGCTGTGGGATTTCACCATCAAGCAGTTCCCGTCGCCGTTCGGCTCCTCGCCGTTCCTCGGCAGCCAGCTGATCTCGACGCATCAAGCCGGCATGATCGGCGTTACCTTGGTGCTGCTGCTGCTGCTGTTCGGGTTCTTCCGATATACCCGCGTCGGTCTGGCTATGCGGGCCGCGGCCTCGATGCCTGAGTCGGCACGGCTGGTCGGCATCAACACCGGCTGGATGATTGCGCTGGGCTGGGGCATGGCGGCCGCGATCGGCTCGATCGCCGGCATGCTGATCGCTCCCGTCGTGTTCCTCGAGCCGAACATGATGGGCGGCGTGCTGATCTACGGCTTTGCCGCAGCGGTCGTCGGCGGGCTGTCCAGCCCGCTCGGCGCGGTCATCGGCGGGTTCCTCGTCGGCATCTTCGAGAACCTCGTCGGCACCTACATCCCCGGTGTCGGCAACGAGCTGAAGCTGCCCATCGCGCTGGCGCTGATCATCACCGTGCTGGTCGTCAAACCCGCCGGCCTGTTCGGCCGGCCCATCGTGAAGCGAGTTTGATCATGAGCGCCGTTCAGGAAACCGTCACCGAAGCCCCGGCGATCGATGCCGTGCCCAAGAAGGCGATGACGCTCAGCCTCGGCACGTCGCTGACGGTGCTGGTGCTGTTCCTCGTGGTTCCGCTGTTCGTGAAGAACTTCATCATCTTCCAGATGACCACGGTGCTGATCTACGGCATCGCGGTGCTTGCGCTCAATATCCTGACCGGCGGCAGCGGACAGTTTTCGCTCGGCCAGAGCGCGTTCTACGCGCTCGGCGCCTACACGTCGGCGATCCTGATCGAACACGGCAGCATGAACTACGCGCTGACGCTGCCGATCGCCGGACTGATCTGCTTTGTGTTTGGGTTTCTGTTCGGACTGCCGGCGCTGCGCCTGAGCGGCGTTTATCTGGCGCTGGCCACGTTCGCACTCGCGACGGCCATGCCGCAACTGCTGAAACTCGGC